>JAVBRV010000233.1:0-36105 GCA_031547585.1 Victivallaceae bacterium | reverse complement strand
TCCCCATGCTTCCCGCCGCCCTGACCGCGAAGATCAGTCTGCAAGCCGGAGTGACCTCTCTTGCCCACACTGTTTTTCTCTCGGTGGAGGAGGCCACCGGCATCGTCACCGGCTTCCGCCGCACCCATACCTCGATCAAGGTCGACCACCGGCTGGATTACGAGGAGGTGCAGAAATTCATCGACGACGGCAAAGCCCCCAAGGATTGGTCCCCTGCGCTCAAGGCCGCTTTGCTGAAGCTGACCGACATCACCCGCAAAATGCGCGCCCGCCGCGAGGAGAGCGAGGCCTTCATCGACCTCGCCCTCCCCGAAGTGCGCATTCTCTGCGACGAGAAGGAGAATAAGATTCTCGGTCTCGTCAACAAAACCGCCCGCGAATCGGAAGCGCTGGTCGAAGAGTGCATGCTGGCCGCCAAGACCGCGGTCGGCACCCAGCTCGCCGAAAAGAGCATCGCCGGGCTATACCGCATCCACCCGCCGCCGGAACCGGAGAAGGTCGAGGAGTTCTCGGACCTGATGGAGCAGTATTTCGGCCTGGTTCCCGGCGACCTCACCAGCCGTAAAGCGTGCAACAAATTCATCGCGGGATTGCCGGACGATCCCCGGCGGCCGGTGATTCTCAGCCTCTTCCTCCGGGCGCTTTCCCGCGCCGGCTACAGCGGGAAGCCGGGGCTGCACTTCGGTCTCGGCAAAGGGCGCTACAGCCACTTCACCAGCCCGATCCGCCGCTATCCGGATCTCATCGTCCACCAGCAGCTGTGGAACTTCGACCTCTCGGTGCGCACCCGCGCCGGCGGAACCCTCGCCGAAATCGCCCTCAAAACCTCGGAGCTGGAAGAAAACAACGACAACGCCTACTTCGCCGCCAACGACCGCCTGAAGCTTCGCTATCTCGAGGAGAAGCTCGAAGCGGGCGGCGAGAACTTCTACGAAGGGGTGGTGGTCAAGGCGTTCGCCGCCGGGCTCCAGGTCGATGTGCGCGAACTCGGGCTGTACGCCTTCGTCCCCCGCGAGCAATTGCGCGGCGCGGGCGAACTCCGCGCCCGCAAAGGCTCCTTCAAGGATGCCCGCGGCAAGTCGGAGTACAATCCCGGCGACTACATCTACATCCGGCTCGCCCAGGTCGATTTCGCCAAGGGCGCCGCGATCTTCGTCCCGGCCGGACGCTAAGAGCGTATCCCTAAATAAAGAAAGGTCATGATGCCGCTTGGCGATACTGGAGGTATCGGCGATTTTAGCAGGCGAACGAATGGCGTTTCGCTGCAAATCAGGACGTTTTGGCTTATTTAGGGATAAGCTCTAAGGCTGCCGGCTACGCTTCCCCGGCGATAGCGGAGAGGAGTTCGGGGAGGTTCAAGTAGTTGGCGGCGTCTTCGAGGTAGTGCGGCTCGCAGCCCTCCGCCAACGGCGTCTGGAGTTCGCGGCGCAGCAGGAACTCCGCGTTGGGCGCGTGCCGGGCGGCCAGGGCCGCGATGGCCTGGCAGCGCATCAAGGGCTCCGGGTGGGCGGCCAGTTCCGTCAGTCCCGCCTCCAGCTCTGGATATAGAATGCCGCCCTCGTCGATCAGGTGGTAAACCGCCCAATCCCAGACATCGAGCTCCGGATCGTGGGCCAGCTTCAGCAGGGCCGCCAGCTCCTCGCGGGTTTCGCCCGCCAGTCCCCAGGCCACGATGTGGCGCAGAACGGCATCCGGATCGTCAACGTAGCGCAGCAGAAAATTTTGGCCGTCAAGGGTATGCTGCCAGGCGACGGCGCGCAAGAGGCTGCGGCGCTCATCGTTGGTTCCGGCGGTCGCCAGTTTCGGAATCAACAGCGCGGCGCTCTCCTCGGCAAACGGCATTTCCCCCTGAAAGCTGCCCAGCTGGCCCAATAGATCCGCCCCGGCGATGACGTCGAGCGGATGATCTGACTGAAGATATTTTCGGCAGGCTTCAAAGGCGTCGCGGCCGTTGCGCTTGTGAAATTCGAACAGGTACTTTCGGCAGCCCTCCCCCCGGCGCAGGCTGCGGCGGTATTTCGCCGCCAGCTCCTCCGAAGTGGCGACATTTGAATACAGACGCCGCCAGTTCCGGCTGCGACGAAGGTGCCACGCCCCAAACACTTTGCGCCGGGAAGCGAAACGGAGCATTTCCTCCATTTCGGCGAACTCCCCCGGGGTCCAGTATTTCCGGTAGGCGATGTTCAGCCTGACCAGCTCATAGGCGCTCCAGGGGTCGCGGTCGCGCCGCCAGAGCTTCTCGAAGTACGGCAACGCGAGATGATACCGGTCGCCATACGATTTACCCAGCCAGTAGAGGGTGTCGGCGTCGTCCGGATGCGCTTGCAGATAGCGCTCAAGATACGGGCGGCCGCGTTCCGCGTCCCGGGGCCAGCCCCCGTCGCCGGAAACCAGACGGAACCCGACGACGAAACTGGAGTAGTCATCCCCCAGTTCAGCGGCGCGCTTTATCCATAGAAATGCTTTTCGCGGATTCCGTTTTACGCCGCGCCCGCGCAAATAGCATTCGCCGAGCCATCCGGCAGTGGCAGCCCCGCCGGTGGCGAACCAACTGCGTCGGAACCATAAGAAGGCTTTGGCGTAATTCCGTTTCGTTCCCTCCCCATAGAGATAGTCGTGCCCCAGCGACAGATAAGCCATTTTGTCGCCATGGTCGGCGGCGAATTTCGTGTACCGGAACGCTTCCGGCCAATTTTTGCGGCATCCACTTCCGGAATATAGATGTGCGGCCAGATTGTTCGCGGCCTCGGCAGGTCCGGCGCCGGCCGCCAGGCGGTAATACTGACAGGCCTTCCGGTGATCGACCGGGATGAACTCATTGCCGTATTCATAAAGGAGTCCGAGGTTATAGTGCCCGGAGGAGCGGCCGCATTTCCGGTAAAGCCGGATAACCCCCCGCCAATCTTCAAGCGTGGCAGCCAGGTCTTCCAGAGTGCGCGCGCAATTGTAGAACCCGTCTTCATCGCCGCATTTGGCCGCCTTCCGGTAATACTGCGCCGCCAACGGGAGATCAACGGCGCGGCCTTCGCCATGCAAAGCCATGCCGGCCAGATTGTTCCATGCCGCCGGATGGTTTTGAGCAGCCGCGCGTTCGTACCACTCCCGGGCGACGGCATACTCCTGCAGTTTATCGAAATGGCAACCGAGCGCAAACTGCGCCGCCGCGTCGCCGGATTCGGCCTGCTTTAGAAGCTCCTGATATTCCTCGGTTGTTATGATATTTCTCCAATCCGGCTTTGTTTTATCCGGCCGAAAGCAACAGTCCACCGTAATACTCAAGGTAAAAAAGACAAAGGGTGATGATGGCAATGCTTCCGACTTTCCAATATAATTTTTCATGACGCCAACGATAGGCGAAAACGATATTTTCCACGGTCATCAACAACGTCAAAGCATAGATCGGCCAAAAGTTATCGACAAAAAATAAAAGAATACAAGTACCGGTTAAAAGCGTAAGATCAATCCAATCGTTCCAACGCGGCCGGTCAAAGCATTGAACGATATAGAGCAAAATCGAGATTCCGCCGGCGGCAAGAGAAATTTTCGCCAGTATCTCCAACAAGTCTACAATCAAATCAGCACTCATCGGCTCCCCTTTTACTGCTTCATCTCGTCGATCCGGTCCCAGATCGGGAGGCCGCCGATGAAGCGGCTGATCGTTTCGGCGCTCTGCCGGATGGCGGGGGCGTCGCCGTGATCCAGCACGTTGATCCGGCGGCCGTCTTTCAGGACCAGATTCAGCTCATAGCTGTAGTAGACGTGCCCCTTTTGCCCGGTACAGCGCTCGGCGAGAAGCTGCAGCGCTTTGATCTCCTTAAAGGGAGTGTACTCTTTCAGCTCCGCCGGATCGCCGAGCTTCTCCGGGTTCCGCCGGTCGTGCCAGAAAGCGCGGCGCTGACGGTCGAACACCGCCGGAGAGCGGCCGATACACCAGCACATCACCCCGACCCCGACGAACAGCAGTCCGAACGGCAACATAAACCACTCCCCCCTATTCCCCGACAGACTGACGACGCCCATGGCCGAAAGAAAAAGGCCCGGAACCAGAAACGGCAGCGCAAACAGCTTGGCCCCCAGGCTGCGAACCGTTTCCAGCCGGTCCGGATTGCGCTCGACCAGGTTGTGCGTCCGAAACGAACTGCCGCCGCCCCGGCAGGGCTCCCAGTCGACCGCATTCGCTTCCTCATCCATCGCCGCCGCCGAAACGGTTTCCTCCTCTTTGACGGAGCGGCGCTGCCGCCGCTCATTGATTCCGAGGTACACCATGCACGGCGACAAGAGGAGGAGGAAGGCCGCTATCACCACCAACGGCCATTCGGAATCGGTCATCACCGGCCGAATTACCGACTCCGCCGGATTCTCCGGATTGATGTAGCAATTCAATTGATCGCCGCGGTTGATCCGCGAAAGCAGCACGTCCTTCTCGAAACTGTACCGGCTGCCGCGGTAGGATTCGCCCAGGTATTCGTAGCGGTAATTCAAGTGACTGCGATAAGCGGTAACCATCCGGGAATGTTTTCCGCCGGTCGATTTCCGGTACGCCTGTTTCTCGTGCGAAACCACCACCGCCGTACTCTTCACCCAATAGGTTCGCGCCCGGTAACTCTGCACCCGCGGCACAATCCAGAGCTGCGCCAGAAAACCCCC
This sequence comes from Victivallaceae bacterium, assembly GCA_031547585.1. Taxonomy (GTDB): domain Bacteria; phylum Verrucomicrobiota; class Lentisphaeria; order Victivallales; family Victivallaceae; genus Victivallis. The sequence continues at coordinate 31,458 of JAVBRV010000233.1, read as the reverse complement.
CGCTATCAGCAGCACCACCGCTATCACAAAACATGTTTTGCCGGATTTCGCCCGCTTACCCATTCCGCACCTCCATAGTAATGCAAGTAATATAGATGAGTCAACCGGCAATGCAAGACATTTTTTCAGCTTACCCGCGTTTCTCTCCGGGTCAGCCTGGCCCAGACCCCCGGCGGGCTCCGCCCTGCACCCGCAAGGCCGACTTAAAGTCGGCCAGGGTGCCGGCCCCCCGTATTTTGACAAAAAGAAAGCTCGAAACGGTACTGAATGGTACTGTTTCGAGCCTTCTGAGCGTAAAATGGTGGAGCATTCGAAGGATTTAAAAACCCTTATACTTCGATTTTGAATTGTTGGTTATAAATGATTTATGACTTTTTTTTGGTTTATCTGTTCCGCGCCAAGCGCTGTTGCGATTTTATGAACCTATGACCTATACGTGCGAACTCTTTTCTCGACTTTCAAAAGGTTGCCATTTGGGGGGTTTTATGAAAAAGACCGATTCTCAATATTGTCATTGACGACTTGGATACACCGGATCAGTCGGCTATCCTGTTTTGCAACAACAACCTGGCAGCCGCCCATTGCCGGTGGGGACGGAGGATTTTTCCATGCTGTTCCATGTACTCCATGTACGTCAGACAGGCCTGCGGCAGCGAATGCTTCAGAGCCGCCAAAACATCTCCCTTGAATGGCGCGTCGTCCCATGACAGCTTATCCGAGACGAACAAAGCCATATCGTATTCACTGAAATCTCCTCGCAAAGTCGTATGGCAACTGATCGCATCCAATATGACGGGGTCCGCAATATGAAACAATTCCTCCGCCAGGAATGCGGAAACGCGCTGATGCAGAACCATAGGGTACGCCAACTCCGCCGGATCGAGTTGCCAATTCTGCAGCCGGGCGGCATTCAGCATTCCGGCGGGCTTCATGACTGTCCCGATATCGTGAAGCCATGCCGCGGCCTCCAAAATGCCTTCGTCGAGATTTCCCGCCTCGGCAATCGGCAGCACCAGCTCTGCCACCCGCGCGGAATGCAGAAAACACTCCCCCTCCCCGTTCGCGGCAAAAAGCAATTCCACATCCTTCTCCATGCGGCCGGAGAAAGACGGCAGGATAAAATATTCATTGAAAATCATCACGGCAGTCCGAAATCTTTTGAGGGATTCATCAATATCGAATTATCCCGAATACCGCCATCATATCACTGCGGCTTGATAATCATCTTCGTAGATGATTTCGCCGACGGAATTCGTAAACACAACATCATAAGGTGTGTTGTACTTTTCGAGTAATCCTGTCAGTATGAAGATTTTATCCTCATACTTCGAGATCGCGGCGGTTTTGAAGTAGGTAATCGCTTTCTGGGGATTGTTCAAATCGGCGTTTTCGCTGTAAAAAGGAGGATTCGACAAGTTGTCGTTAAACCATTCATCGGTTTTCAGGAACAATTCCTTATCTTCCTCCGTAAAGAGACCGGCGCGCATAATGTGCCAGTTGGCGGCGAATAATCCCACCGGTTTTCCGGTCTTTCCGGTATATCTGGCTTGAATACGCACGTATTTCTGGTTCAACATTTTATTATCCTTTCAGATTACCATTTGGGGCATTCTAAAACCTCTTATTGCGCGCTATTCCTATGATATTACTTCGTCCAATGCTTTTTGGGCATCAAAGGAATTAGACTTTATAGCATCAAAAAACTCCTCTTTGGTATCAAAGAGTTTTTTGACCACATAGGGATCGTGTACCAGTAAATACACTTCCCCCCTTTTGGTAATGGCTAAAAAGTTACCATCTTCAAGATATTTAATGACATAAAAGTTCCCCTCCTCGATTTCAATTTCGTAGGTATCGGCAATATTTAGTGAGGCCAATAGTTCTTGATCGATTCCCTGCAGGATTTTATTCAACTCTTCTCTGTCATTATTCCGGAATGTATCTGCTTGGACTCTTGAGCAATCAATCGTTGCCATATCCAAGTCCTCAATGGGGGCTCTCATTTTATATCGATTTATAACCCCATTGTAAAACATGAGCTCCAAAAGATATATTGCGCCATCAACCTTATTTCTGACTCTGATATTTCTCAATCTGTATACACTGGGAATATTTTCGTTTTCAAACGGATCTCTTATATCATTATTAAAAACAAGGAAATGCAGATCATTGTCTTCGGAATCAGGTTCCTCCGCAGTCCAAAGTTTCGGCGTTATTTGTTCAAGAAGAAAGCTGTATTTGGCAGGAAGCTTTTTTACGACACTTCTAAAAAAATCCAAATCATAGCTCGTGAACATCCTTCTGGGCCGCGGCGATTTTTTTTTCTTTTTAAAAAATCCAAACATAATTCTTCTCCTGCAGAGACAATTCAAAGAATTGACGCTTCTTTCGATTCGCGGGTTTAGGTATAAGATGAACCTTCAATTGCTTTTTGGCAAGCTTCTAATTGAAAACATTTTCAAGAGGAGCTGTGATTTATGGCACAAACCGGAAAAAAGGCAAAAAAAGACGGTATTTTCACAAAGTGTAAAACTTTGTCGAAAATACCGTTAAAATCTTAAATGGTGGATCATTTTGAGGATTTTCAAAACTCACTTCATTGCGTCAACCGCCTGTTCCAGGTGCGCGACCGCCTCCTGTTCCAGCTTGGCGATGAGGTCGACGTGATCCGCCAGCCGGCGGCGCTTCTCCGCATTCCCGGAGAGGTCCTTCGCGTCCAGAAGCCGGACTTGTTTCAGTACCTTCGCGTAAGCATTCGCCGCGCCGCGCAATTCTTCGGCGGCCCGGCCCCCGCGCCGCTCGGCCACGCTTTGTAGGTACGCAACGGCCGCCGTGCGGTTGTTGATGAGGTTACCCCGCACATTCCCGTGGTGGCGGGACTCCGTCGGTTCCGCCTCATTGCGCAGAAGCGCCGCCCATGCCACCCATGCTTTGCCGCCGGTAAAGCGGCGGTCGCGCCAGGGCGCCTCGGCCGGACCCGCCTGGTCGCGGGCCAACGCAATGGCTTGACGCAGCGCCATCAGGTCGGCTTCATCGACGTCCATGGGGGTCAGTTGCCGGCCTAACATGATCACGCCAAACGGCCAGTCCGCGCAGTACCCGTAACTGCCCTTGGTATCCGTCGCGCTCCGGCCCCAGATCGGAGGCCGGTCGGCGGTCATATCCCGGTCATAACCGGTGATGACATAACCGAAGTCAGCTTTCGAGGGGCTGAAGGGCGTCAGTGCGGGGCGTCCGGCATCGATTTGCCGTACGACATCCGGATGCATCTGCTTCAGATAGGTGTCGCGACACTCGTTGGCCGACATCGGCCATCGGTGTGAATCGAAGAACGGCCCCGCTCCCTTCAACTCGTAACCGACCGCACGGGAAAGAAACTCGCGGTGCAGCTTCAGCCCCCACGGGTCCAGAGGCCACCAACCGGCATCGACCTTGCCCTCCCAGCGGTGTTCAGTATCCACCTGGAAAATGAAGGCCATGCCCGACAGGCCCATCAGGCGTTCATAGCTGACCGGCGCCCCGGCGCAGTTCAACAGCGTCTGGAGCCCGCGCACATATCCGTTGCCGCCGCCGCCGGCCGCCGGGACATTGGTTATACGGACACGGCCCTCTTCACGTTGCACATTATCTTGTGCATGGGCAGATAAAATTGCCCCGGAAATGAGTAAAAATGCACCAAGAACGAGTTTCACTCTTCTCGAATCAATAACGTTCAAATCGCGCTTTGGCGATGCGGTTTGCACATTACCCGGCCGGCGGAAAAGAGATAGAGGCATAATAGACCTTCTCTAAATTGAGGCAAAAAAAATCGGTACTTTGGAATTTCATGAATGATTGTCCAAAATACCGTTAAATTTGTAAATGGTGGAGCTGGTGGGAGTCGAACCCATGACCTATACGTTGCGAACGTATCGCTCTAGCCAACTGAGCTACAGCCCCATGTCACGCCTTTAAAATAGCAAATCTTCGCTGAAAATCAAGAGTCGATTTGAAAAAATCATAATAAAAGTTACATTTATAGTGGAAAGCTCGCAATTCGGGGGTATCGTATCATTCGGGGAAAGATTTCCCGAACGGAAATCAGGCCGGTTACAGGGTATGTTTGCATCAGTATGAACAGTCCAGTCAACGATTCGGGCGTCGGGAGTAAAAAACCGGCGTTCTCGCCGCCCGCCGGCGAAAATGATTATGCCGATTCGCTGGGCAGTTACCTTCAGCAGATCGGCAGGCTGCCTCCGCTCTCCCCCGAAGAGCAGGATAACCTCGGCAACCGCATCGACGAAATGACCCGTCAGCTGCGAAAACAGCTCCACGGCTTCGCCTTCGTCGCCCTCGAACATGTCCGCATGCTCGACGAATGCATCAAAAACAATGCCGACCCCGCCGATTACTTCCTCCTCTCTTCGCTGCGGCGCGACGAGATCGATGCAGGGGAGCTCCTCGCGCTCCTCTCCGGGTGGCGCGAACGGCTTAAGGAACAGCATAAGCTCCTCGCCAAGGCCTTCGGTGAACGGCGGAGGTTTTCCGAAATACGGGCGAAGCTGATCGAGACCCTCGCCGAATACGATATCTCCGGCGACCATCTCGGCGAGTTTTTCCAGATCGTCGTCGATTACGCCCGGCTCATCCAGCCCGGACTCGGCTTCAACCACCATTTCGAATTTTCACCGGGGCCGATCGACGAAACCAAGCGCCGCCTACTCGAAAACCGCTTCCTGATGACCTGCGAAGAGCTCACGGGCGAAATCCGCCGCCTCCTCGAAATCCATGAGGAGCTTCAGAACCTCCGCCAGAAGATGGCCGAAGCCAACCTCCGCCTCGTCATCAGCATCGCCCAGAAGTACCGCAACCGCGGGCTCCCCTTCAACGATCTGATTCAGGAAGGCAACCTGGGCCTGCTGCGCGCCCTTGAGAAATTCGACTTCCGCCTCGGCAACAAATTCAGCACCTACGCCAGCTGGTGGATCAAGCACAATATTTCGCGCTCCATCGCCGAGCAGTCGCGGGTCATCCGCATCCCCGCCCATATGGTTCACGCCATCAACACCATGACCTGGGCGGAGCAGCGCTTCCTGCAATCCCACGGCCGCGAACCCGACGCCGATGAACTCGCCGCCATCCTCGAAATGCCGGTCGCCCGGGTCAGCGCCATCCGCAAAATGGCCTGCCAGACCATTTCGCTTCAGGCCCCGATCGCCAGCGACGACGACGGCGGCATGCTGGAGGACCTGATCGCCGACGACAGCTCTTCGGATCCGGTCCGCGATTTCGCCCGCAAGCTCCTCTATGAGAAGCTTTACGAAATGCTCCGCACCCTCTCCGAGCGCGACCAGCAGATCATCATTCTGCGGTTCGGGCTCTTCGGCCAGCCCTGCTTGCCCCTGGTGGAGATCAGCCATCGCTACAATCTTACCCGCGAACGCATCCGGCAGCTCGAATCGAAGATCATCGAGAACCTGCGTTCCCCCGCCAAATTGAAATTCCTGGACGGCTGCGTCCAGACCGAAACGGATTAACCCCGAAATTATGGCAAACGTTATCATCGAAGGCCTGTCCAAGGCCTATCAGCGCGGCGTGCCCGTGCTGCGTCCCCTCGACCTCACGGTGGAGGATGGCGAACTCTTCTTCCTTCTCGGACCCTCCGGCTGCGGCAAATCGACGTTGCTCCGCATCCTCGCCGGACTCGTCGAACCCGATTCCGGCTCCATCCGCCTCGGCGGGTGCGACGTCACCCGGCTGCCGCCCGAAAAACGCGGCGCCGCCATGGTCTTTCAGAATTACGCCCTCTGGCCGCACCTCTCCGTCTTCGAAAACGTCGCCTTCGGGCTTCGCGCCCGCAAGGTCACCCGCTCCCTTATCCGCGCCAAGGTGGAGGAGGCGCTGGCGCTGGTGCGCCTCGAGGGCTTTGCCGAGCGGCGCATCCCTTCGCTTTCGGGCGGGCAGCAGCAGCGCGTCGCCCTGGCCCGGGCGCTGGCGGTCGATCCCGCCGTGCTCCTGCTCGACGAACCCCTCTCCAACCTCGACGCCCGCTTGCGCGACACCATGCGTCGCGAAATCAGCCGCATCACCCGTGAACGCCGCCTGACCGCCATCTACGTCACCCACGACCGCCAGGAGGCGCTCAGCATGGGCGACCGGCTGGCGGTGATGCACGAGGGGGTCATCCGCCAGACGGGAACCCCCGCCGAAGTCTACCGCTCGCCCCGCAGCCGTTTCGTCGCCTCCTTTCTCGGCGACGCCAACTTCCTCGAAGGGGAGGCGGCGGCGGGCGTGTTGAAGACCTCGCTGGGGGATTTCCCCATCGCCGGTTCCGCCCGCTCCGGGCGCGTCGTCGCCGCCATCCGCCCGGAGCACATCCGGGTCTCGGCGGAACCTCTCCCCGGCAGCTTCCCCGCCCGTCTCACCGCCTCCACCTACCTGGGGGAAAAGGAGGAACGGCGCTTTACCGCACTGAATGGCACTGAGCTCCTGGTTTCGGAAACCGATGCGCCCCTCCGCGCCGAAGGCAGCTCCTGGAACCTCTCCTTCGCCCCCGAACGGTTGATCGTGCTGGAGGAAGAATGAAACGGGTTTATGCCCTGTTGCCGGTGGCGCTGCTGCTCCTTGTGCCGGTGCTGCTGCGTCCGCGCGCCGAGGTGAAAGCCGCTCCCGTCGCGGCCGCCGAAACGCTGGTGATCGTTTCGGCCCACGGCGATTCGGTCCGCTACGAGTACGCGCAGGCCTTCCGCAAGCACTATCGCGAGAAGTTCGGCGTGGACATCGAACTGGATTTCCGTTCGCTCGGCGGCTCCAACGATATCGTCCGCTACATCGCCGACCGCTACGAGGCGGAGTTCCGGCACGAATTCGAACGCGACCCCGGGAACGGCCCCTGGACCCCCGAAATCGCTGCCGCCTTCTCCAACCCCGCCACCCTCACCCGCTCCGACGTCTCCCCGGCGGCGAAACAGGCCCGGCGGCTCTTTCTCGCCTCCTCGGTCGGCATCGGCGTCGACCTCATGGCCGGCGGCGGCACCTACGAACAGGCCCGGAACGCCGCCCGCGGTTTCGCCGTCGACGGCGGCGTGGCGGAGCGCCGTCCCGAACTTCTTGCGCCGGAATTGATTCCTTCGCATTTCGGCGGCGACGCCCTGTATGACCCCGAGGGGCGCTACTACGGCGTCGTCCTCTCCACCTTCGGCATTTGCGCCAATCTCGACCGGCTGCGGGAGCTGGGCGCGCCGCCCGTCGCCTGGCGCGACCTCGGGGAGCCCCGCTTCTTCAACACGCTGGCGCTGACCGACCCGGTCAAATCGGGTTCGGCCAACCGCTGCTTCGAAATCATCCTCCAGCAGTGCATGGCCGAGGCGAAAACGCCGGACGAAGGCTGGGAGGAGGGCTTCGCCTTGCTCCGGCGGATCTTCGCCAACGCCCGCAGCCTCACCGACTCGGCGCGGAAGGTTCCGCTCGAAGTGGCCGCCGGCAACGCCGCCGCCGGCATGGCCATCGACACCTACGGGCTCACCCAGGAGGAGTGGAGCGAATACCAGTTCCCCGGCCATCCCCGCTTCGTCTACATCACCCCCAAAGGCGGCACGGCGGTCTCGGCGGACCCGATCCAGCTTCTCCGCGGCGCGCCGAACCCGCGGGCGGCAAAGGAGTTCATCGACTTCCTCCTCTCCCGCGAAGGGCAGATGCTCCACGCCTTCAAGGCGGGCGAGCCCGGCGGACCGGTCCGCCACGCCCTCCGGCGGCCGCCGATCCGGCGCGACCTCTACGACGAGAAGTACCGCCCCCGCCGCTCCGACCCCGATTACAACCCCTACGCCTCGGGCGCGGATTTCGTCTACCGCCCGCAGTGGACGGCCCCCTATTACAACCTCATCCGCAACCTCCTGAAAACGCTCTGCCTCGAAACGCATCCCGAGCTCCAAATCGCCTGGCGGGCGATTCTCGATGCCGGCGGGCCGGAGAAGGTCCCGGAGGCGTGGGCCAGCTTCACCCGGCTCCCCTTTCCCTATCAGGACGCGGCGGCCCAGGCGGCGGCGCTTCGCACGGATAAAGGGCGCTCCCCCGTCGAAGTGGCGGCCTTGCTCCGCTCCTGGAGCGACGGCGCGCGCCGAAATTACCTTGAGGCCGCCCGCCTCGCCAAAGAGGGGCGGTAAACCATGCCGAAATCCTGCCGTTACCTCCTCTTCCTGCCGGTGGCGCTCTTTCTCGGGCTCTTCCTTCTCGGCCCCCTCTACACCGTGCTTTCGGTGGGGCTCGACTGGGGGCTGATGCGCGAAGTGTTCCGCAACCCCATCCACACCACGGCCATGGGGAACAGCTTCCGCGTGGCCTTCGTCACCACCTTTTTCGTCTTCCTTCTCGCCCTGCCCGCGGCGCTGGTCGCGCACCGCTACGAGTTCCCGCTCAAGAAATCGGTGGGGACGCTGATGCTGCTGCCGATGGTATTGCCGCCCTTCGTCGGCGCGCTGGGGTTCCAGCAGATCCTCGGCCACTACGGCGTGGTCAACACCCTCCTCGGCGCCTGCGGAATCGGTCCTTTTGACTTCTTGGGCGGCGAAGGGCGCTTCTTCTCGGTCTGCGCCATCGAAGCCCTGCACCTCTACCCCATACTTTACCTTAACCTGGCGGCGGCGCTGGCCAACCTCGACCCGGCCTTCGACGAAGCGGCCCGCAACCTGGGGGGAGGGCGCTGCCAGCGCTTCTTCCGGATCACCCTGCCGCTCCTGAAACCGGGAATATTGGCGGGCGGCAGCATCGTCCTCATCTGGAGCTTCACCGAGCTCGGAACGCCCCTGATGTTCGGTTTCAACCGGGTGATGCCGGTGCAGATCTTCAACGGACTCACCGAGCTGGAAAGCAATCCGGTTCCCTACGCGCAAGTCGTCATCATGCTCATCCTCTCCAGCCTCCTCTACCTCGGGAGCCGCCTCCTGCTCCGCGGACGCGGCACGGCGGGAACCGCCAAAGGAAGCACCGGCGGCAGCGGCCAGACCCTCCGGGGCTGGCGGCGCTTCCTGCCGGCCGGGCTCTTCCTCGGCATCACCTTCCTCGCGGTCCTGCCGCACCTCGCGCTCCTCTTCACCGCCTTCAGCCGCCGCTGGTACGGCACCATCCTTCCCGAAGGCTTCACCCTTCGCCACTTCGAAAACGCCCTCCACAACGAGGAGGTCCTGCCGAGCATCTTCAACAGCCTGCGCTACTCCCTCCTCGCCATGCTGATCGCCGTGCTGATCGGGGTGGTGATCGCGCTCGCCTCCGTGCGCTGGCGGCTCCGGGGAAGCAGCTTCGCCGACCTTCTCGCCATGCTCCCCCTCGCGGTTCCGGGCATCGTCATCGCCTTCGGCTTCCTCGGCATGTCCGTCAAATACGCCTGGGCCGCCGCCTGGTTCAACCCCGTGGAAAACCCCCTGTGGCTGCTGGCGGTCGCCTATGCGGTGCGGCGGATCCCCTACGTGGTCCGCTCCGTCTCCGCCGGGCTCGAGCAAACCCCCGAAGAGCTCGAAAACGCCGCCCGCAGCTGCGGCGCCACCGCCTGGACCGCCCTCCGCCGCATTACCCTGCCCCTCATCGCCGCCAACCTCCTGATCGGCGCACTCTTCGCCTTCAGCTTCTCCATGCTGGAAGTCTCGGATTCATTGATCCTGGCCCAGAAGCAGCAGTTCTTCCCGATCACCCGGGCCATCTACAACCTGTCGGAAGTCCTGGGCTCGGGTCCGTACATCGCCTGCGCCTTCGGCGTCTGGGCCATGCTCTTCCTCGGAGCCACCCTCGCCGCCGCCGGCGCCATGCTTGGGAAAAAGCTCGGCTCCGTCTTCCGCCTGTAACCCTCTATAACTTAAAAAGACATAAAAAAACTCCCACCCCGAAAGAGAGGAGGGAGTTTGTGGGCCGATGAGGGTTACTTATCGGAGAGGGCGGCCACGCCGGGGAGGACTTTCCCTTCGAGATATTCGAGGGAGGCGCCGCCGCCGGTGGAGATGTGGCTCATTTTGTCGGCCAGGCCGGACTTGTTGACGGCGGAGACACTGTCGCCGCCGCCGATGATGGAGATGCCGCCGTTGGCTTTGACCTGGGCGACGGCTTCACAGACGCCGAAGGTTCCTTTGGCGAAGGGGGCCATTTCGAAGCATCCCATGGGACCGTTCCAGACGACGGTTTTGGCGCTTTTCACGGCGTCGGCGTAGAGGACGGTGGTTTTGGGACCGATGTCGAGGGCCATCCAGCCGGCGGCGATTTCGTCGGCGACGACTTTGGTGTTGGCTTCAGCCGAAAAGGCGTCCGCCGCGACGTTGTCGACGGGGAGGAGGAACTGGACCTTGCGCTCTTTGGCGAGGGCGATCATCTCTTTGGCGTAGTCGAGCTGGTCGACTTCGCAGAGGGAGTTGCCGACTTCGTGGCCCTGGGCCTTGAGGAAGGTGTAGGCCATGCCGCCGCCGATGATGAGGGTGTCGACCTTGCTGAGGAGGTTGCGGACGACCGCGAGCTTGTCGGAGACCTTGGCGCCGCCCAGGATGGCGACGAAGGGGCGGACCGGGCGCTCGACGGCGCTGCCGAGGTAGGCGATCTCTTTCTCCATCAGGAATCCGGCGACGGATTCTTTGACGAACTTGCAGATCACGGCGGTCGACGCGTGGGCGCGGTGGGCCGAGCCGAAGGCGTCGTTGCAGTAAATGTCGCCGTAGCCCGCGAGGGTTTCGGCGAGCTTCAGCTGCTTGGCCTTCATGGCGTCTTTTTTGGCCTTGTACTCGTCGTCGCTCATTTCGTCGGTCTTCTTGACCTTGCCCTCTTCTTCTTTGTAGAAGCGGGTGTTTTCGAGCATGAGGATGTCGCCGGGTTTGAGGGCGGCGGCTTCTTTGCCGGCGTCGGCGCAATCGGCGGCGAAGGCGACGGGGCGGTTCATCACTTTGGCGAGGTATTCGGCGACGGGCTTCAGGCTGAAATCGGCCTCGTAGCCTTTGCCGGAGGGACGGCCGAGGTGGCTCATCAGGACCACGCTGCCGCCCTGGTCGAGAACGTACTGGATCGAGGGCAGCGCGCCCTGGATGCGGGTGTCGTCGCGGATGACGCCCTCTTTAATCGGAACGTTGAAGTCGACGCGCATGACCACGCGCTTGCCTTTGAGAGTGACGTCGCGAAGAGTTTTCTTATCCATTTTGCTTGTTTCCGGTTGAAGTTTTTGAACAAAAAGGGCGGGCGGCATTCGACCACCCGCCCTTCAAGGGAATTAACCGCAGGTTACTTCGCCATGACCTTGATCATTTCGAGAACCTTGTTGGAGTAGCCCCACTCGTTGTCGTACCAGGCGACGACCTTGACGAAGGTTTTGTCGAGCTGGATGCCGGCATCCTTGTCGAAGACGGAGGTGCGGGCTTCGCCGCGGAAGTCGGTGGAGACAACCTTGTCTTCGGTGTAACCCAAAACGCCCTTCAGCTCGCCTTCGGCGGCTTTCTTCATGGCGGCGCAGATTTCGGCGTAGTCGGCTTCCTTCACCAGTTCGACGGTGAGGTCGACGACGGAGACGTCGGAGGTCGGGACGCGCATGGACATGCCGGTCAGCTTACCCTTGAGCTCGGGGAGCACCACGCCGACGGCCTTGGCGGCGCCGGTCGAGGAGGGGATGATGTTTTCGAGGATGCCGCGGCCGCCGCGCCCATCCTTCTTGGAGGGGCCGTCGACGGTCTTCTGGGTGGCGGTGGCGGCGTGGACGGTGGTCATGAGGCCGCGCTTGATGCCGAAGTTGTCGTTGAGGACCTTGGCGATCGGGGCCAGGCAGTTGGTGGTGCAGCTGGCGTTGGAGATGATGGTCTGGCCGGCATACTTCTTGCAGTTGACGCCGTAGACGAACATCGGGGTGTCGTCCTTGGAGGGAGCGGACATGATGACCTTCTTGGCGCCCGCGGTGATGTGGGCGGCGGCGCTGTCCTTATCGAGGAAGAGGCCGGTGGATTCGACGACGATGTCGGCGCCGACTTCGTTCCACTTGAGATCGGCGGGATTCTTCTCGGCGGTCAGGCGGATCTTGTTGCCGTTGACGACGAGGGTGTTGCCTTCGACCTTGATGTCGCCGCAGAACTGGCCGTGGACCGAGTCATACTTCAGCATATAGGCGAGGTAATCGGGATCGAGCAGGTCGTTGATGCCGACGATCTGAATATCGCTGTTGAAATTCTTCACCGCGGCGCGGAAGACCATACGGCCGATACGGCCGAATCCGTTGATACCGACTTTAATCATTTTCCGATTTCCTTCTTGTAAGTTGGGTCCATAATGAACTTTCCGGTCAAAAAATATACATCCGAAACCGCCGGAAGTCAAGCCGGGAGCCGGGAAAAAAATCAGAAACCTTTGCTGCCGGCGACGGTTTTGGCGGGGTGACAAGGGGCAAACCTGCTGTGGCACGCGGCCCATAGGGACAATAGGGACGTTTGAGACTTTTGTATGTTATTCCCCGTCGCCGGAGACGCACGGAGAATAGCATACAAAAAGTCCCCCGTCTTCCTCCGCCGCGCTTCGCGCTATGGAGGACAAGTCGCCCACGAGGCAAAAGCAAGGGGGCGCTTTCCGTGGGCCCCTCCTCCGGGCTTTTTGTAGGCTGAGGGATGCATGCACAGCCGGCCGGCGCTCGCTGTTTGCGGTCAATGACGGTGTAGGTTATGAGTAATATGAATTCGTATAAGTTTGAAAGCTATATATGAAAGGGCCGCACCTTGATGAGCTCAAAAGATTGCTCAAGGCGCGACCGGCTTCAGGCAATATGCGGGTTAGATTTCTTCGAAGAAGCGGCGGTTCGTGATGTGTTGAAGCGTCATCACGGCGTGTCCGGCAATGACCTCGTCGAGTTCTTCGACTTCCAGTACTCCGTTATCGCGGGGGTCGAACTTTTCGGCGGCGCAAAGTTCGGCAATCTCCTCCGAAGTGAGGATGAATCCCTCTTCGGCGGCCAGGCCGGAAATCCGTTCGAAAGCCTCATGGGGAACAATGGAACTTTCGGCAATCCGGCAGAAAATCACCGCGATTTCGCCCTGCAAGACCGGGTTCTTCCGAACGTATGCCGCAAATTGACGCGCCTTGTCACAGACCATTGCATTTCCCCTTGTTTATACTAATATAGTGCGGATGTCATACTAATATACCGAAGGCTTCAGAATTGCAACTGCTACTGAGGGGAAAATGCCGGAATTTTCAATTTTTCAGGTCAAAAGAGCCGGTTAGACGACAAAACGGTTGAACCTATTGTGCCAACCGGTTTCTGCCGGATAATTCCAATTATAAGTCAAATTGAGGATGAGACTTTTGATGATTGTGGAATTGCGGGAACGTCGGAAGTCGTTGCCGCTACCGGAGGTAACGGCAATGATTTTCGACGTTTTCGCAAACCGCAAGCGCAAAAGTATAGGCGCAATTTGATTTATAGTTGGGATAAGTTGGACAAGTACAATGTAAAACCTAAACATGCATGTTTAGATTCAGCTGCTATATTATCATCAAGCACATCAAACAAGCAGGAGGTGAAAAGTATGAGTGTGGAGCCGGAAGCGGCTGCCGACATTTACTATGAATTCATATTGCTTGCTCATAACCGATAAATTTCTTGACAAAATCGCAAAGCGGTAATACTGTTAGTCTGTCACAGATTACAAGGAGAGTAATTATGCAGATGCGTTCGTCAAAAAATCCGTGGCTTACCGTGGAAACCAGACAATTTCTCGATGAGCTTGCCAAGCTGAACCCGCCGCCGCTTTATACGCTGACCCCGCAGCAGGCCCGCAAGGTGCTGTCGGATACCCAGGCCATGAAGGTGGAAAAGCTGCCCGCCGATCTCGAGGATATCAAGTTGCCCGCCGGGCCGACCGGCGAGGTCGATATCCGGGTGATCCGGCCGGCGGGAAACCATGACCGGCTTCCGGTGGTGTTTTATTTCCACGGAGGCGGCTGGGTCATGGGCGACAAGGAGACTCACGACCGGCTGGTGCGCGAACTGGCGGTGGGCGCCGGGGCGGCGATTGTATTCGTCAACTACACGCCTTCGCCCGAGGCGCAGTTTCCGGTGCCGATCGAACAGGATTACGCGGCCATGGAGTATGTGGTCAAAAACGCGGACCGGTTCAATATCGACATTTCGCGCCTGGCCGTGGCGGGGGACAGCGTCGGGGGCAACATGGCCGCCGTGATGACGCTGCTCGCCAAGCGGCATGGCGCCATCAAGATCCGGTTTCAGTTGTTGATTTATCCGGTGACGGACGCCGACTTCGACAATCCGAGCTATCAGGCTTACGGCGATGGTCCGTGGCTGACGAAAAAGGCCATGGAGTGGTTCTGGGACCAGTACCTGCCGGACAAATCCCGGCGCAAGGACATTACCGCCTGTCCGCTGCAGGCCACGCGGGAGCAGTTGCAGGGCTTGCCGGAGGCATTCATTATCACCGATCAGAACGACGTGCTGTGCTTCGAGGGCGAGGCCTACGCGCACAAGCTCGAAGAGGCCGGGGTCAAGGTGACGGCGGTCCGCTGCAACGGCACATTCCATGACTTCATGATGCTCAATCCGCTGGCGGATTCGAGTCCGACCCGGGCGGCTGTGGCGCAGGCGGTTTGGGCGCTGAAAAAAGCCCTGAAGTAGAGTTCCGTTGCCGGTATTACGGCACCCGAATTCGAGTATCGGACTTGATTTTTTGCGATTCGCACGTATCTTGTATTTTGCAATGATACGTATCGGAGGTAAATGATGTCGATGACCAAGCTGACCTTGAGTGTGGATCCGGAAGTGGTCGCCAAGGCCCGCCGGATTTCCAAGCGCCGGAAAACGAGTGTTTCCGCGATGTTTTCGCATTATGTCGCGGCTATGGAGGAGAGCGGCCACAAACCGGACTCCCTGCCGCCGATGACCAAACGCGCCGTCGAACTCGCCGCAGGAACCGCGAAATTGCCGGAGGATTGGGATTATCGTGATGAGTTGGCCGATCTCCTTGACGAAAAATTCGGCGTCAAATGAAGAAGCTCTTCATCGACACCAATATTCTGTTGGACGTCTTCCTGAACCGGGAGGCTTTTGTGGAAGCCGCTGCCGCCGTCTTTGCGGATTGCGAGTCGGGAAAGATCAAAGGGAGCGTCTCCGCCGTCTCGCTGAACAATCTGCATTACATTCTCGCCCGGCATATCGGGAAAAATAAAGCTCTGGAAGCCGTGCGCATCGTGCTGAATCTTTTCGCCGTAGTTCCGCTCGACGATAGGCTTCTGCGCCTCGCCGCCGATCTGGCGCACAAGGATTTTGAGGATGCAATCCAGCTTCACTCCGCAGTCCAGGCCGGAGCGGATTGCATCGTCACGCGTGACGTCAGCCATTTCCCGAAAAACGAACTGCCGATCTTGACCCCATCTGACTATCTGGAGATGCGCCCCTGAAACTCCCGGATGCTGAATTGCAAAATTCAATGCTTGGGTGTCTCGACAAAGGTTGAACTGGCTGTGACGGCCGGCTCTGTCGGACGGGTCGGACAGCCGATGGCGTTGCCAGCTCAATAATATCTGATCTTATCATGGCATTTCTGCCGCCATGCGAGGGTCGGCCGACCTAAGTCGGCCAGGGTGCAGGACCCCCGTCCTGCCGAGGGTCCAGGGGGCGCGGAGCCCCCTGGCGCCAAACGGTTTCAATCGCTTGCCCTGAGTCGGCAAAAAAGCCGACTCAGTGGCCGATTGATGCCGTTTGGAGGTTCCCCCGAGTACCAGGGGTCAAGGGCGGTAGCCCTTGCGGGTGCAGGGCGGAGCCCGCCGGGGGGTCTGGGCCAGGCTGGCCCAGCGAGAACCGTGATTAAGCCACATAAGCTATTGATTTTTGCGCATTTTTTTGCGATTGCCGCTAAGTCCCGTATCGGTCGATTCGTCCAATATACCAGAAATCCGGATTTCACCCGTCAGGAAACAACAAAATGGACACCAAACAACAATTTTTCGACCAACTGATTGACCGGGACCTCGGTATGCTGCGGGCGTCGGCACGCCGGATTCTCGGCAATCCCTTCGACGCCGACGAAGCGATCCAGCAATCGCTTCTGACGGCGTGGCAGAAGTTTGAATCCTTCAAAAACCGCGCCAGGCTTTCGAGCTGGCTCTACCGGATCACCGTCAACTCGAGTTACGACATGCTCCGGAAGCAACAACGCGAACACCGCAAACTCTGCGACTACGCCCAACACACCGCCCCGGGACCGGAACGGTCGGACGCCCGGCTCGATGAACTCGAGCTCGCCATCGCCGGCCTGCCGGAACTCTACCGCGAAGCCATCTCCATCGGCTTCCTTTCGGGCCTCGACGGCGAAAAAGCCGCCGGGATCCTCGAGTGCTCCGTGAACACGCTCCACCAGCGCGTTCACAAGGCCAAACAGCTGCTGAAACAAAAATTGGGAGACATATAATCATGAAAAAGGAATCCATCGATCAGAGGCTCGAAGCGCTTCGCGACCGCGATCGCGATACGGCTCCCGACTCCCCGCCCGCCGGCGAATTCAAAGCCGAATTCTTCCGCCGCGCCGCCGCCCTGCCGAAACCGCAACCGGCGTTCCGCCGTGTCTGGAAAATCGCGGCGCTCTTCTGCATCAGCGCCATCGCCGCCGTCTTGCTGCTGCTTCAGCTCTCTCCCCCTCCAAAGCCCATAAATCTGCCCGCGGTAATAGAAGAGCCTTCAGTCGAACTGATTATGATCGATAAGGAAACCGATGGCTCAGCTCCCCGGGAACAGAAAACCGCCGTTCTGACGGAACCGGTTCCGGTCGGTGCCAAGGCAGAGAAGGAGACCGACCGGTTTCGGGAAGCCCTTGCGCCAGCGAGGGAGGTTGCGGCTGAACACAGGGGGCGGCTGAATGCGCCCACGTCTACGCCCATGCCCGTAATCGCTCCTGCCGCAAAGTCGAGATTGAAACTGAGCGACGCTTCAAATCACAGCGCCTTCGGGAACGTCATGGTGCTCCGCGAGAGCGCTGCATACGGGCGCGGCGACATGCCGGCCCCGGCGAGCGCCGAAAAGAAATTCAATACCGAAGAGTACAAGAACTTTACCGAAAACCCCTTCCTCGCGGTATCGGCGAGCCCGCTCTCGACCTTCGGCGCGGACGTGGACAGCGCCTCCTACACCAATCTCCGGCGGATGATCATGGATGAAAAACGCCGCCCGCCGCGCGATGCGGTGCGGATTGAAGAGTGCCTCAACTACTTCAGCTACAACTATCCCGCACCGGAAAAGGACAAGATGTTCAACGTCGCCTTTGAAATGGACAATGCGCCGTGGGCTCCAGAGCACAAGCTCCTCCTGATTGGCGTCCAGGCGAAAAAGATCGAAAAGGCCAAGCTGCCGCCTTCGAACTTCGTCTTCCTGATCGACGATTCGGGCTCGATGCATCACGTGATGCCGCTGGTGATCGAGGCGATGACGGCGCTGACCGATCAGCTCCGGAGCCAGGATAAGGTCAGCATCGTGACCTACGGCGGCAGCGTCCGGCGCCTGGCCGAGGGCCGGAGCGGCAGCGACAAGGAAGAGATCAAAAAGGTGCTGGCGCAGCTCCAAGCCGGGGGAGGCACACCCGGCGGCGCGGGGATTATCGACGCGTACAAGCTGGCGCATCAGTACTTCATCAAGGGCGGCAACAACCGGGTGGTCCTGATTACCGACGGCGACTTCAATGTCGGCGTGTCAAGTGAATCCGACCTCGTGGAGATGGTGGAGAAGGAACGCGGCAGCGCGATCTATCTCTCGACCTTCGGCGTCGGGTATGGGAACTTCAAGGACAATAAGCTCAAAATGCTGGCCAACAAGGGGAACGGCAACTACTCCTACCTCGACAACGCCCGCGAGGCGCGCCATGCGATGGTCAACGAGATGACGGGCAAGATGTTCACCATTGCCAAGGACGTCAAGTTCCAGCTGGAATTCAATCCGGAGAAGGTCCATTCGTACCGGCTGCTGGGGTATGAGTTCCGGAAGCTGGCGGACCGCGATTTCAATGACGATACCAAGGATTCCGGCGAAGTGGGCGTGGGCCATCAGGTGACGGCGCTCTACGAGCTGGTGATGGCGGATGCGCCGGATGAGGTGAAGTATCAAAATACGCCGAAGCCGGACGACCTGAAGTATCAGGCGCGCCAGGGCAAGGCGAGTGATGAATTGCTGACCTTCAAGCTCCGTTATCAGCAGCCGGAAGAAAAAGCCCCGAGCGTGTTGCAGGAGTTCACGGTGCGTAAGCAGCCGAAACCCGGGGACAACCTCGGCTGGGCGTCGTCGGTGGCGGAGTTTGCGCTGCTGCTGCGTGACTCCGAGTACAAAGGACAGGCGGACTTCGGTAACCTCGCGAAACGGGCAAAGAAGTTTCTCGGAGAAGATGAGAATGGAGCGCGAGTGGAGTTTCTATTGATGGTCCGCAATGCCGCCGAACTGGTGAAAAAATAACTTATGTGAAGGGCTATAGCGCTACCGGTTTACCGGAAGAGACGCCTTGCGACAGAGGAATTCGAAACTGTTGCCGGCCGGAGGAGAGAACCAGATCTTTTTTGTTTGGATTCTGCTCCGGGTCACAAACGGTGAAGGAAAACCGGTCATTTTGTTTACGGATCAATACGACTGCCGGGGAATCGACCCGCCATTCCCGGGTTCCGTCGGTGAGGACGGCGGTTGGATCGTAAAATACGGCCAGGATGACCTGATTCCGGTCATCGGCGACGGCTTGCAGATGCGGCGTATTGGCGAGAATTCGCAGCGGACATTCGCGGATGTATTGATCGAGCCGGGCGAGATCGGGGCAGCGCATATGGATGAGATAGGCGTAGGAGGCGTTTTCGGCGTTTCGCCCGTGGTCGAACGAGAGCTTGAAGAGGGGCAGGGTTTGCGGGCGTTTCGGCTGTTTGCGGTTGTAGTTGCGGTCGAAGTCGAGCCAGCGTTCATTTTGTACCCCGGCCTTCAATGAAAGGGGCTGGGGGCCGAGGGCGGCGTAGCCGATTCCCGAATGGGTTGCGAGCCGGGTTTGGACCTGGCCGGATTCTCCCGGCATGAGGCTGCCGGAATCGTATTCCAACTTGGCGATGTGTTCCGGATGGTCCACGGTGGTCATGATGTTTCCCGGCAGGGCGGGGTTCAGGTTGTCGATGCCGCTGCCGAGGCAGACGACGACGTCACCGAAGTTGAAATAGGCTTTATGGGCTTTGACCTTGTACAGCACCGGTTCCGGACAGTCGCGGTGGGGGGCTTTCTCGTAGATGAAGCCGGCGACGGCGCAGTCGCCTTCTGCCGCGCCGCCCGCGAAGTTGTGGATTCCGGTATAGCCGGAGGCGTTTTCATTTTTGTACCCGGGGTAGTCGGCGTGGCGGACGGTGACGCCGGGGATTTCGGCGGACTTCCAGAATCCTTTGGCGAGGGCGTAGGTGTCGCCGCGGTTCATGATATAGGTCGCGCCGTCGCCGAGAAAGTCGGTGCCGGAGGTCTGGCCGGCGGTGACTTCGTTGGTGTTGCTGCGCTTGCTGACCATGCCGATGCCGAAGAACCAGTCGGAGCGGCGGAGGATCAGGTCGTCGTTATTCCAGAAGTAGCGGTTCCCGGAAGGGGCCGGGACTTTGCCGTCGAGGGTCGCGAGGACCCGGTCGAGCCGGGCCTGGAGTCCGGGGTCGCCGGCCAGGCTTTTCAACAGGTTGGCGATAATCCGGATTTTGACCGGCGAATAGAGGACCCGGTCGGCATGGTATTCCATGGAATTCCGGCCGGGAACGAGAAGGGTGAAGCCGTAGCGCGGCATACCGAAAGTATACCAGAGGGCGCTCTCGACGTAAAACACGGCGGGCTCCCAGTTTTCGGCCGGAAATTCCCGCATCCAAACTGTAGCACGCAGACGGTTCATCTGGGAAGAGACGCGCCGCAGATAGTCGCTCGGATAACGGTCGAGATAATTCTGGCGGCCGTGACCCCAGCCGAGACCGTCGGCGGTGAGCCCTTCCGTCCAGAAGGCGTCCCCGGAAACCGACAGTTGGTAATTGGTCGGCGCGAGCGACCGGCGGGACACTTCGACCAGGATATCGACGAAAAGCGGATTACGGCAGACCAGCGCCGCATCCAGCAGCGGACGGTATCCGAAGTTGCCGCCGACCCACCAACCGTGCCCGCGGAAGCTCGCGACGGTGAGCGCCCGCCCCGGACGGCTTCCGGCGGGTTCGGTGACGCACTGCCCGGCGATGGCCTTGCAGAGCTGGTTGAGCTTGATCCAATCCGGGTCGCGGAGCCGGCCGGATTCGACCGCGTCCATCCGGTCAGTCTGCATGAGGTATACCCGGACGGCGAGGCGCGGCAGATTGAAGCAGGAGGTCACCCAGCGGTAATCGGTGCGGAAATACTCCGTTTCAAACAGATGGTTCAGCATCCGGACGATTTTTCGCTCATTCTCCGGCGTGCGGGGGAATTTCCCCAGCATCCAGTACTCCCAGACCGGCCCGGCGATCCGGCCGATATAGCCGCAGTAAACTTCGCCGATGCGGCCGAGGCGGGCGTTCTTGCTCCTCCCGCCCTTCAGCTCGGCCAGCAGGCTTTCCGGAGTGATGCCGGCGAAGGAGCCGTCTTCCCGGAGAAGGTCAAAATACTTCTGCGAGACGGGGAAGGGATTCTCTTTGATGGAAAAAGCCGACATTGTTTCCGGCGGAATCCGGCGCAATGTTTCCAGTGCGGCCAGCTTCTCCCGCCACTGAGGGTCGGAGTTTTCGTGCGCACGCTCGCTCTTTTCGACGCCGAAGGGCCAGTAGGTTCCGGCGGCGGGGGGCGGCAGGGGCGGACGTTTTTCGGCGGCGATCGCCGGGAGCGAAACCAGGATGGTAAGTATGACAAGCCATTTTTTCATAGATAGCGGGTCCCATCCGCCAGGAAAAGATAACCCACCACGGCGACCGTTTTGGAGGAGCCGATGATGGAACGTTGCGACCACAGCTCTTTGATGCCGCTCTGGGTGACCCGGGTATCGCCCCAGACGACATGGCCGCGGTTGTGGTGCCGCAGCTGAAGTCCGGCGTAGTTGTCGTTATAGGAGCCGTTGATGCCGTTGGCGCCGAATTTGGTGATGTCGTCGGCGCGGGCGTCGGCCGCCAGGATGATGTTCCGAAGCAGGATGGTCTGGCTCGGCGTGGAGTAGTTGGGGTAGCCGCGGCTTTTCAGGGAGAGATAACCGGGGTAGGCAAACCCGTAGGTATAAAAGCCAAGGCGGGAGGGGACGGCGATCTCCTGGCTCGGGCAGAAGAGCACTTGGGGAATCAGGGCGTTGTTCCGGGCGGCGCTGTCGTCCATGATCCGGCCGTGCGCGGGGCCGCCGAGATACCCGGAGAGGACCGCCACCGACGACCTCGCGTAATTGTCGACGAAGTTGCCGTAGTTCCCGCACCAGAAACCGGCGTAGTCGTTGGCATACATGTTGATCGCGGTAGCCATCTGCCGGAGGTTGCTGAGGCACTTACTGGATCTACCCCGTTCACGCGCCTTATTGAGGGCCGGGAGCAGCATCGCCGCCAGGATGGCGATAATGGCAATAACGACCAGAAGTTCAATCAGCGTGAATCTGGTCTGCTTCATCGGGGATTTTTTCATAGTCTCCTCCCTGGTTACGAATTTTCACAAACCGGTGTTTTCGTTGAATTTTGTTCGACCGTGTCGGACGGCAGCGATACGCCGCGCCGGAGGATCAGGTTGCCGCGAAGGAGTTCAACCGATTCGGCGACGTCTTCGCCGGAAGCGCCCCGCAGCAGCAGCTCCACCGCCCGGCGGCCGATTTCGATGCGGGGCTCGGTCATGATCGCATAGGGAGCGCTCGAAGTCGCCTCGAAGCCGTCGCGTTCGCCCCATTGAATCACCGAGAGATCGCGGGGCACGGAAATCCCCAGATGGTGCACCGCCCGGTCAAAGGGGTAGATGAAGACGCCGGAGACGATCACGGCGGTGAGCTTCGGCTGCCGGCACAGGCGATTGGCGATTTCAATGGCTTGGAGTTCAAGCATCTCCGGCTCCTTCTGCCAGACGAGCGGCATCAGGTACTCTTCCGGTTGAAGAATACCCGAAAGCCGCATCAGGCGCAGAAATACTTCGCGGCGATTCTTGAATACCGGCCAATCGCTGTCGAAATCGGCGAGGCCGATGTGCCGGTGACCGAAGCGCCGGAGCGCCTGGATGGTCTCGGTCAGCGATTCGGCGTAGTTGGCGCCGGTCTCCGGAATTCCGTCCACATGGCGGTTGACCAGAACCTGCTGAATGCCGGAGGCTTGCAATTGCCGCATGGTATCGACGGCGTCGGCGCTGATGCGGTCCCAGATGACGCCCTTGAAGCGGGTGGACTTCAATTGATCCAGTTCAAGCATCGAGATGGGAACCGCGGTAAGCCCCGCCGCCTGCGCCCGGTCGCCGACCCCCATCATCAGATCCCGGTTGAAGGTATTGTACGCGGCGCTCTGGGGGCCGATCCGGTCGGGATTGGGGAAGACGACGGCGATCTCCTTACAACCTTCCGGAGCCGTTTTCCGGTTGACAAAGGTTCCCTGACCGCGAAGTCGAGATATAACGCCTTCATTTTCAAGTCGTTCGAGCGCCGATCGCAGGGTGACCAGCGCGCATCCCAATTCCGCGGCGAATTCGCTCTCTTTGGGCAGGCGCATTCCCGCAGGGTATTGCCCGCTCCGGATCGCTTCCCGCAATTGCCGGTAGACGGCGTCTTTTTTATATTCCATGGCAAATGCTCCTAATTCTATCAGATTCTATTAGATATTATAGTAAAGCGAAAGGCGTTTGTCAAGAGGGAAAGGACAAAAATTTCCATTTTTTTACGATCACCTCTTGACATGCGGAGAAAAATCGGGTATAATTAACAACGAACAAGTAATGCGAACATGTAAGGTTGCAAAAAGATGGCGTCAAAAGTTCCAATTTTTCAGGAGGTTGCGGATACGCTGTCGGCGCAGATCCGGGGAACGGAGCTGACGCCGGGGGCGGCGCTGCCGTCGGAGAACGAACTGTGCCGCCAGTACAACACCAGCCGTTTTTCGATCCGCAAGGCGCTGGACATCCTGGAAGGCGACGGACTGATTTTCCGCCAGCCGGGGGTCGGTTCCTTCGTCCGCGAACGGATGTCCGGCGGAACCGTGCACAAGACGCTCGATATCGCCATCACGGCGGTCGATCCGGATAACTGGTATGCTTCCGAAGTCTACAAGGGGGCGCGAGAAGCCTGCTCCGAATGCGACGCGCGGCTGGTGCTGACTTCGCTCGATGATTTCGTCAACCGGGGCGGGGCCGGGTTCGACGGCTTCATCCTCCTCTCGATGTCCGAGCCCCGCTCCCAGTGGGAGAAACTGAACGTCATCGCCGGCGACGGAGTCCCCGTCGTGCTTCTCAACCGTTTCACCGATCTCGGCCATCTCGCCTATCTCTCCGTCAACTATGAAACCGAATCGCAGCGCGCCGTCGAATTCCTGCTGCGCATGGGGCGCAAACGAGTGGCTGCCGTCGGATTTTCGACCATCACCCCGTATGCCAGCGGAACCCGCCTGAACGGCTATCGTGCCGCCTGCCGGGCGAACGGATGCGAAGAGCTGGTCGCTTCCATCGAAGCGAATGGCATCAACGCTGTGGCGGAAGTGGAGGCCTTTCTTGAGCAAAACCATCCCGACTCCCTCTTCGTCACCAGCCAGAATCTGCTCGACTATACACTTCTCGCATGTCGGAGCCGGAAGCTCGAAGTCGGGCGGGACATCGCCGTCTTCTGCTGGGTGGACCGGATCAGCTCCTCCAATCAGAATGCCATGTATATCGAGATGCCGCTGGCTGAAATGGCTTCGAAAGCGGTTCATTATATCGCCCGCAAGCGCCGCGACCGGAACGCCGTTCCGGTGCTTCGCGAGGTTCTCAGCAGCAACTTCGTCTTCAACAGCAACATCCTGTAGGGGAAAACGATGCAAAAACATTTCACGCTGATCGAGCTTCTGGTGGTAATCGCTATTATCGCCATCCTGGCGGCCATTTTACTGCCGGCATTGTCATTGGCGCGGGAGCGGGCATTCGGCGCCAATTGCGTCAGCAACCTGAAGCAGCTCGGGGCCGGTTTCGCCCAGTACCAGAGCGATCACCAGGACTTCATGGTTCCGGCCAAATACAGCAGCGGCAAGCCCTACTGGCCGAACGCGATGATGGGGCCGAATCCGGCCGAAGCCGATCCGGACAAGAAATATGAGAGCGGACTTCAACATCTCGCCGGCCCCTACGCGACGGTGAAGATTTTCCGCTGCCCCTCTTCGACCTTGGCTGCGGTGGACCTGAAGGGCAGCATGACCCAGTCCGCCGCCGGAGGGGATATCTTCAAGCAGGCGGGGTGGTGGATGAAGAATCCGCATTATGCGGTCAACGACGTACTTCGCCCCGGGTCGGGTCAAAGCGCCAAGATCAACCGGCTGCGCAGCCCTTCCCGCAAAATGGACGCCGCCGACGTCTGGAACAATCCATCAAGCGGTTCGCTCGATATGGAGCACGACATTTTCCGCTGGAACGCGACCGTTTCCACCGGCAACGACGAATACGGCATGCTCGCCTCGCGGCACTTCAAGAACATCAACGTCCAGCACTGCGACGGCCATGTCTCGGCTTACAAGGTGGCGAACGTCTTTCAGCCGAACCTGACGACGCCGTTTCGCAATCACAACGACGATAAACCGTTCTGGCATCGCGATTGGTAAAGGAGGTCCTGTCATGAAGAGAAATTTCACACTCATCGAACTCCTGGTGGTAATTGCGATTATCGCCATCCTGGCGGCAATGCTGCTGCCGGCGCTCAATCAGGCGCGGGAGAAGGCGCGGGGCGCCACCTGCATCAACAATCTGAAGCAGCTCGGCTCCGGCTTCGCCCAATACGGCGGCGAATGCAATGACTGGCTGCCTCCGCCGGAATTGCAGAATTATCCAGGCGGGAACGTCCACTGGACCTCCTTGTTGATGGGGCCGAATCCACATGTCGACGAGAGCAAGGCGTGGAACAGCGCGCTCAATCATATTGCCGGACGTTACGCCGCCATCAAGCTTTTCCATTGCCCCTCCGTCGCCTGGAAGGTGGATGTTTCCGGTGCGACCGACGGCACGAACAATGATGCCGCGACGGCGCTGTGGTGGAAAGCCAATCCCTTCTACGCCATGAACGCCTGGCTGCGCCCCCTGCATACCGATTACGCTTCCGCCAAATTCGGCTCGATCAGGTCCCCGAGCCGGAAATTGCTGCTGGTGGACGGCTACAAGAGCAAAGGCACCGATTTTAATCTCAATGAAAATGAAGAGTTCGGATACTATCGTTTCCGCCCGGATTATACCGGCACCTATCAGGCCAATCCGGCGGCGCGGCACAGCAAGGCAATCAATTCACTGCAACTCGACGGCAGCGCCAAGGCCAACCGGGTGGCGAACGTGCTCAACGTGCGCGCCACCACCCCTTTCCGGAATATTGCCGAAGATTATCCTTATCAACGTTACGAGGATTGAAAATATGAAAAAAACTTTCTTGTTCGTCTGTTTTTCCGTGATCGCCATGGGGACGCTCCGCGCCGAGCACACCTTCCGGGTGGATTTGCGCAATATCAAAGGATCCGAGGTGAAAACAGCCCTGGTCGCCGGAGAGGATATCCGGGTGCAGGTGGCCGGCAACCAAAAGGACGGACTCCTCGTCGAAGGCGTTGAAGATCTTGAGCGGGATTCCAATATAGCGGTCTCTTTCACGTTTACGTCGGAAAAGGATGGCGCCTTCGACCTTTGGCTGCGCGGCCCCTGGCGGCAACGGGCAGGCAAAGGAAAAATCGACAAGCTTTGGGTCATCTACGAACAGTTGAAGGTGACCGGGGCGGAGGTTCGGAACTGCAATTTTACGTTTGCTTCCCCCGAAGACGCCAAGATCTGGCGGCAGGTCGGCAAAGGCGCCGTTCGAACGGAAGGCAAAGCGAAGGTCTGGCATGACGGATCTCTCGCGCAAACCATCCAGGTGAAGGCGGGAATTCCGGTTACCATCACATTTGTCGTCCGTGACGGCGGCGAGGAATTGGAGCCCTGACGATGTGGAAAATATTGATCCTCTTCTTTTGTCTGGGAACCCTGGCGGCGGTGGAAATTCCGCTTGAGGGTTGGAGTTCGGCGGCGGAAGTCAAGGAGTGCCCCTCCGAAAAAGTCCCGGCGCTGTTTTTCGGAAAGCGCGCCAATTACAGGTCGCCGCGGATTCCGGTGAAGCCTTCGACCGGCTACCGGCTGAGTTTCCGCTATTACAGCGAAAAGCACGACATTTTCTACCTCGAAGTGAATGAGTACGACGCGGCGGGAACCAAGCTGCCCCAGACCGACTGGAAGCGTCATCGCGACGTCTTTCTCCGGCCCGAAAAATCGCTCCGCAAGACGGTGCTGGAGATGACGCTCCCCTTCGACACCCAGCCGGAATGCGTCTCTATTTGCGTTGTGATCCAGAAAATCGCTTCGTTCGGGCTCTGGATGCGGGATTTCCAACTGGAAGAGGTCGCCGGCCATCCGACGCTGACGTCGGAACCGTTCACGGAACCGGACAACCTCTCCATCATGGGGCCGGATGGAATCCTCTACCCCGACTTCACGCGGGCGGGAGTCTCCGAGCGGCGGCCGCCCACGGCGATCTTCCCGGTTCGGAAGTATGGCGCGATTCCGGGGAGTCAGGCGGATGCCGCCGCCGGAATCCAGGCGGCCGTCGACGCGGCGCGCAAGGCCGGCGGCGGAATCGTGTTGCTGGAGGAGGGGGAGTATCTGCTGTACGGCAAGGTATATGTCACTTCCGACCGGATCGTCATCCGCGGCGCCGGGTGCGGGAAAACCAAGCTGATTTCACAGCTGCCTCCTTCCCGGCTCCAGATCATGAATTTCGCGCCGGGCGACCGGATCGGCAAAAATACGAGGCTGGAACTCTTCATTCCCTGGAAGGAGTGCGCTTCCGTGACCCTCTCGATCCCGGGCAAAGAGCTGGGGCGCTGGGAGATTCCGGCCTCGGAGGAGGCGGAGAAATTCGACGCCCGCGAAGCCTACCTGAAATTCCTGAACCTGCGTAAGGAACGCGGCTTCTCGGTATCCCCCTTCGATTTCTCCATGGGCAAGATTGTTTTGCAGCCCGACAGCTACGTCGCCTCGCTGCCGGAGGGGAAGTGCCGCATGACGCTGGAAGTCACCGGCCGCGACGGCGCGAAACGGAAGGCGGAGTTCGATTTTGCGGTGACTTCGGAGCATTATAATACAAAAGAACACTCGCTGTTTGATTTTATGGGAGCGGAGTACACCGCCATGACTTCCCGCATGCCGCTTGCCAAAGATGTGACGCGGGGCGGAACCAAAGTCGAACTCGCTTCCGACCACCGGTTCAGTGATAAAAGTGAATTTCTTATTCTGACCGCTCCGCTCGGGACCCGCTGGGATGTGGATGCGCATACGCCGCTGGCCTGGGGCTATATGCGGCGGGCCGCCTTCCGGATTGCCGGACGGAAGGGAAAAAGCGTGA
Organism: Victivallaceae bacterium; assembly: GCA_031547585.1. Taxonomy (GTDB): domain Bacteria; phylum Verrucomicrobiota; class Lentisphaeria; order Victivallales; family Victivallaceae; genus Victivallis. The sequence goes on along the minus strand of JAVBRV010000233.1, from coordinate 3,931 downwards.
CGCTCGCGTCTCCCTCGCGTCTCTCTTTCCCGGCGGAAGAGGGGGCGTTTGCGACCGTCTTCAACCCCATCCGCTTCTGCGGGGTGGAGGAGGTCACCGTCGAACAGAAGGGCGACTTGCAAAGGGAGTTCCAGCTCAACGCGATCGCCTTCCGCGCGGCGGCCGATTGCGAGGTGCGTAAAGTGGAGATCATCAAGGCCGGCGTCTGGCCGGTTCAGTTCCATAACGTACTCAATTGCACCTTCTCCGATTCGGTGCTGCGCGGGGCGCACTTCCCGACTACGCTCCTCAGCTACGCCGGATTCGAATACGGCACCGACTGCCTGATGGAGCGCATTGAAACCTTTGATCTGCGCCATGCCCCGCTCCTCAACTGGGCCTGTTCGGGGTGCGTCATCCGCGACAGCGTTTTCCACAACAGCGACGGCCAGCTTCACAGCGGCTACTGCCAGGAGAACCTCTTCGAACAGTGCCGGATCATTGAGACGACCAGTGAGTTTTCCAGCTACGGATTCGGCCTCTACTCCACCCCCTTCAACGACGGGATGCACGGCTCCTGCGGGCCGCGCAACGTGATCTACAACTGCGACATGCGGTCACGGAGGAGCGCAATTTACCTCGGCGGAAACAACTTTCAGTGGCGGATCGTCGGTAACCGTTTCCAAGTCGACTCCGGCCCCGGAATCATCGCGCGCCTCAACTGCCGCGACAACATCGTCGCAAATAACGTCTTCACGCTGAAGAGCGCGAAGTGGCCGCTCCTCTTCAACGAGTATCTGGAGAACGGCGGCAACGTGATTACCGGCAATACCGTGATCGGCGGCAACGGCCAGGCCTGGGGGGGTGTGAAGGCCGACTTCAAGGCGGAGAGCAACCGTTTCCTGCCCGCCGATACCGAAGCGCCGGAGACAAAACCATCCGTTCCTTCGCTCTATCTCTGGCAGAAAAGCCGGCGCTGAGTCTCTTGCTCACTTAAAAATTATCCATAATCTGGTATCGGAGAAAACTATGAAGCGGTCTTTTTTTCACCCTTATAGAACTCCTCGTCGCAATCGCGATCATCGCCATCCTGGCGGCGCTGCTGTTACCGGCCCTGTCGCAGGCGCGGGAAAAAGCGCGGGGCGCATCCTGCATCAACAACCTGAAACAGCTCGGTTCCGGCTTCGCCCAGTACGGCAGCGTGAAGGGCAATCGCGTGGCGAACGTACTTAACCCGCATATTGCATGAAAAGGTCGATGCCTTAAGCAAAGATTTTGAGAATCAGCGAGTTGCAAAACAACAGACGATAACAAGTTATCGGCGAGGATTTTGTAAGTTGATGAGCTCAAAAGATTGCTCAAGGCGCGACCGGCTTCATGCAATATGCGGGTTAACGTGCGCGCCACCAGCCCCTTCCGGAACAATTCCGCCGATTATCCTTATCAACGCTACGAGTATTGAAATGAAACACTTTTTTCTCGCCGGGTTCCTCGGTTGCGCCCTCTTCGCCTCCGCCGGAACGGTCTACACCGAAGCCTTTCAGGGGGAAGCGCCGGGCTGGCGCTCCGAAAAGCAACAGAAGCTGACCTTCTCAACCCGTCCCGACGGGGTGACGGCGCTCTGCCTTACCGATGACCGGGTGGTCTCCGCCCGGATTGCATTGGCCTCCGGCAAGCGTTACCGGCTGAAGCTCGACACCTGGTCGGAACGCGCCAGCCAGCTCAAAATCGGCGTTCTCGAATACGACCGGTCCGGCAACTCCCTGACCCCCGACGACGACTGGCTCCGCACCCTCGAGCAGCTCTGGGACGCCGGGAAGCAGAAACGCAACTACCTCATGCCGATGGACATCCCCTTCGATACCTCGAAGGAGGGGCATTCCGTCGAAATCGTCGTTAAAAAGCACGGCAAGGAGCGCTCCTGGATCGGCAGCCTCTCCATCGTCGAAGACCCGGATCGGGTCACCCCGGGGAGCGAACCCGACCCGGCGGAAGTTCCGGGCCCCGATTCGCTCTTGCTGCCGGGTCCGGATGGGCTTCTCTACCCCAACTTCACCGACGCGGGGCTCCGCGAATGGCGGGTAAAAGAGGAGAACCTCTTCCCGGTGCGCGACTTCGGCGGACTCCCCGACGGCACAGACGCGGCTCCGGCCATCCGGCGCGCCGTGGAAGCGGCCGTCGCCAAGGGCGGCGGCGTCATTCTCTTCGAACCGGGCGTCTACCGCCTTGAGCAGCGCATTCTGGTGACGGCCTCCGGCATCGTCTTCCGCGGCGCGGGGCGCGATAAAACCCGCCTCACCTTCGCCATTCCGGAGAGCGGCGTGGTCATCTCCCCGGTTTCGGCCGGCCCCTCGATCTGCCGCCGCACCAAGGTCGAACTCTACTTCCCCCGCGAAGGCGCCAAAGAGGTCCGGCTGGAAGCGGCGGGCAAAGCCTTCCGCGAATGGAAGGACGCCGCCCAGTTCCAGCCGACCAAGCGCGTCCCCGAGTACAGTCGCCTGGAGCTTCCGGGCGAGGCTCTGACTAAAGTATTGCCCTCTGGCGAACACGCCCTTCGCCTCACCGTCCTCTACAACGACGGCTCCACCCGGGTGAGCGAGCAGAGCTTCCAGGTCTACGCCGAAGCCTCCGCCAACTATTCGACCACCACCGGCAATGCGGTCATCGCCTTTCAGGGCATCCACTACAGCGGCCTCAATTCGCGGATCCCCCTGATAAGCGGAGTGAAGCGCGGCGACCGGAAAGTCCGGGTCTCCAACCCCGCCCCCTTCAAAGCGGGCGGCTTCATCCACCTCTCGGCCCCCAACACCGCACGCTGGAAGAAGGAGATCCACAGCGCCTGCCCCTGGAGCACCGACCGCGCCTTCGTCAGCCGGATCATCTCCATCAAAGGCGACCTCATCACCCTCGACCGCCCGGTGCGGCAGGAGCTCCCGGCCGAAGACGGTCCCGTCGCGTCGCGCTTCGAACCGGTCCAATTCTGCGGCGTCGAAGATTTCACCATTGAACAGCTGGGCGAGGTCCAGCGCGAACTTAAAATCGGCACCGTCCACTTTCTCAACGCCGCCGATTGCCGGGCGCTCCGCGTGAATGTTGAAAATACCGGCGGTAAACCGCTGCACTTCACCGGGGCGAAAAACTGCCTGGTAGCCGACGCGGTTATCAAAGGCGCCTGGAACCCCTGGGAATCCCTCAGCTACGTCGGCTTCGACCGCGCCTGGGATTGCCGCATGGAACGCGTGGAAACCTTCCGCATGCGCCACGCCCCCATCTTCAACATTCATTCGAGCGGCAACGTGGTCCGCGACAGCGTCTTCCACGAAAGCGACGCCCAGTGGCACATGGCCTGGTGCCGCGACAACCTCTTCGAACAGTGCCGCATCGAATCCGTCACCGGGTACAGCGGCTACGGCTACGGCTTCTACTCCACCCCCTACGACGACGCCATGCACGGCTCCAACGGCCCCCGGAATGTCGTCTACAACTGCGAAGCCTCCTCAGAAAAAAGCGCCGTTTATATGGGCGGAATGAACCGCCAGTGGATGATCATGTACAACACCTTCACCGTCGACAAAGGTCCCGGCGTCATCGAACGTCTCGGCTGCGGCGATAATCGCATCGTCGGCAACGTCTTCCACCTGAAAGACCCCAAAGCCCCCCTCTTCTATTACGAATTCCTCGACTCCACCGGCGACACCATCCGCAACAACACCGTCCACGGCGGCAGCGGCCGTCTCGCCCTCGGCCCCGGCATCCCCGGCGAAACCTCTAACAACCAGTTTCTTCCCCCCTCTGCATCCGAAAAGAGCAAGCCCCCCGTCCCCTCGCTCTATCTGTGGCAAGTAGAGAAATATCGAAAATAATCACGATCGGGGCCTGTGGGACTGGGGGGGGGGGGGGGGCGCACAATGAGAGTTGCGGCGGCACAGAGAGTGTGGGGCCGCCCGCGCCC
>JAVBRV010000438.1:0-3735 GCA_031547585.1 Victivallaceae bacterium | reverse complement strand
GGGTGGGCTTGGGCGGGGAGTGAGGCCCCGCCCAATTCCCATAGCGCCAATTGCATCGGGCGCTCGATGCAAGAGTTATTTAACCGCTGAATCGATAAGGAAGTCGGCTAAAAACATTGTTATTTTTTCGTTAAGGGTCTTGACATTCCCGGTGTGCTTTGCTATACTATTAATAGCTGCTAAGCAGCTTAGCGGCATTGCTGGAAGGAAAGGCTCTGAATGATGACGGAAGCTCACTCGAAATCCGAAGAATATGAACGGCACCTCCTGACCCGGGTGCTGCCGAATTGCCGTCCGGGGGATCAGATCCCTTCGGAGCTGCAAATGGCCAAGGAGCTCGGCACCTCGCGCACCACCATGCACAAGGTCTACTTCAACCTGATGTCGCGCGGCCTCATCTACCGGAAGAACGGCGTCGGCACCTTCGTGGCCGAGCCGCCGGCCGAAGCGCCGCGCTCCCGGGTGGAGATGATTACGGCGGTGATGCCTTCCTTGCACCTCCTCAACGCTTCGGAGACGCCGAACTGGTTCAACCACCAGTATACCCTGGAATACTTCGCCGACGCGGCGCGCGAGGATAACTACATCCTCAACGTCGTCTTCTTCGATCACGACCGCTACGGCGTCGACGACGCCCTCCGGCTGCTGAACCGCGACGACGTCAAAGCCTTTCTCTTCCCGGCCATGGTCCCGGAGCTGGCGCCGGTCATCGATCGACTCACCGAGAGGGGCAAGGTCTGCATCGGGCGTTATTTCGAGGCGGCGAACTTCTGCCACTCGGTCTATGTGGAGTTCGGCCAGGCGGCCATCGACGCCGTCGCTCACCTGGCGGCCGAGGGACGACGGCGGATTGCGATTCTGGACGGCTGGACCCCGGGCATGCCCGCCATCGCCCATTACGGCCACTCGATTGCCCGCCATCAGGGCTACCGGCAGGGGATGGAGAAGGCGGGGGTCCCCTTCATTCGCGAACTCTGCCGGCTCTGCCCCCCGAACCCCGAGGACGGCGAATGGGCCGTGCGCCGGATGCTGGAGGAGGGGCTTCGCTTCGACGCCATCCTCTGCGGCACCGACCAGCGCGCTTTCGGCGTGCTGAAGGCGCTTCAAAAAGCCGGAATCCGGGTGCCGGAGGAGGTGGCGGTGATCGGCAACGGCGACTTGCGCGAGGACGCCGAAACCGATCCGCCGCTGGCGTCGATGGAGATCTCCTTCCCGCAGATCGGGCGTGAGCTCTATGTGCTGCTCCGCGAATTGCTGAAGGCTCCGGCCGGGAAAGAGTACCGGTCGCGCGTTTGCCACAGTCGTTTCATCCGGCGGGCATCCGCGGGGAAAGTATAAATAAAACATCATGGCAATAGGGAGGGAACTATGGGTAGGAAGCGACTGTTCACGCTGATTGAATTGCTGGTCGTTATCGCCATTATCGCCATTCTTGCGGCGATTCTCTTGCCCGCGCTCAGCAAGGCGCGGGAGCGGGCGAAGGCAACCAACTGCATCAACAACTTGAAGCAGCTCCATGGCGGCGTCATGCTCTATATCGGCGATTACGGCTGGTATCCGGCCGCTTGGAGCGGCAATACCCCTGAAAAGAACTGGAAGACCGACATCCTTGATTACGTCGCCCCCAAGGTGACCGACAGCGCCTCCACCGGCTTGTACAACCGCAGCAAGCTCTACGCCTGCCCCTCGTCGACCAACGGCAACATCTACTGGAGCTACGGCATGAACTACCGTACCTACACCGCTTCGGGCGGTGTCGGCTGGCCCGTGCGCCGCGACAGCTGGGGGCGCGGCAAGGCGAAGCCCCTGATTCTCGACATCGACCGCAGCGGGCACTACATCAGCCCCTATGCGACCAGTCCCTGGTTTGAGCGCCGCCACAACGGCCGCTTCAATGTCGTCTATATCAGCGGCAACGTTCGCCCCGAAATCGATATGAGCTCCTCCAGCAAGATCCTTGACTGGACGGCCCTTTGAGAGTGAAATCCATGAATAACCGAATCTTTATCACAGGAGTCGCCATGCTGGCCGCCGCCGCGCTCACCGCCGCCGAACCGCCCCGTCTCGACCGCAAACCGAAACCGGGGGTCTACGCCCTCACCAACACCTGCAATCATGTGCTGAAAGAGGGGAAACGGGTGAACCTCTTCGACCTGCCGGTGGATGGGGTCACCAATTACGTCACCTGGCGGATGGTCCAGCCGGAGGAGGGGGCCGTCCGCTACCCCGGGCTCGACCGCATGATCGCCGAGGCGGCCGCTTCCGGCAAATTCCTTTCGTACGGTATCTTGGCGGGCTGCCACACGCCGCCCTGGGTCTATGAGAAGGCGGGCATTCCCGCCGTTCCCTACGATACCTCGCGGACGCCGGCCCGGCAGAGCTACCTCCCCTGGCTGGAGAAGGAGGGCAAGCGTCAGCTCAACACCCCCTTCCTGGAAGTCTGGGAGGAGACCGTCAAAACCTTCGCCGTCCGGCTCTACGCCGATCCGCACCGCGACCGCTTCAATTACATCCCGGTCACCGGCTTCCCCTTCGGCAACGGGCTGGAGCTCTACATCCCGATCTTGCAGAAGGATTTCGAAGCGCTTCGCTATGACGCCGAAGCCAAGCGGCTCTACATCGAATTCTGCTCGCGGGTGATCGATATCTTCATCCGCCACCTGCCCGACTTCCCCTTGGGGATCGCCTTTACCGACTGGTTCGGCGGCACCGCCTCGGGACACCGCCGCAGCGTCGAAGAGAGCGCCGCGATCCTCGACTACGCGGTTCGGAAGGGGAAGGAGGCCGGGGTGACCATCGTGCCGATGGGCCTCTGGCTTGGCTGGAAGGGCGTCTGCGACCAGCCCAATCACCCGATGATGCGGACCTGGACGAAGGCCGCCGCTGCTTCCGGCTTCGGCGCCTGGGAGGGGCAGATGGGGAGCTGCCGCCTCAACTGCCTGCCGCTCAAACGCCAGCTGGAGCTGGCCCGCGAGAACAAGGTCTCGTGGGTGCAATTCTGGCACCACGACTGCCTCTGCCCCGACTGCCTCCGGATGCTTCAGGAGTGGCGCGAAGAAGGAGGCAAGCTCGAATGAAACTGCAATTCCTCGGGTCCGCCGCTTCGGAATCGATCCCGGCGCTCTGGTGCAACTGTGCCAACTGCCGCCGGGCGCGGGAGTTGGGGGGGAAGGATATCCGCCGCCGCACCGCCTACCGGGTCAACCGCGACACCCTGGTGGATTTCGGTCCGGACGCCAACTGGCAGGTCAATGAATTCGGCGTCGACCTCGCCGCGATCGAACGGCTGCTGGTGACGCATTCGCATGTCGATCACTTCAACCCGGCCGAACTTTTCTGGCGGGGGTCGGTTGCCGGGGAGGCGGTCCGTCCCCTCCGGCTGCTGGCCAACCGGAAGGTCTTTGAGATGCTGGAGACCGGGAAGCGGATTTGGGATATGGATGGCACGATGGAGAGCCTGCGGCTGGAGAGGGTCGAACTCACCCCCGGCATTCCCGTCCTTGAACAGGGAATGACGGTTACCCCGGTCAAAGCGGCTCACGCCCCCGATGAAACCGCCTTCAACTTTTTGCTGGAGGGGGAGGGCGGGGCGCTCCTCATCGCCAACGACACCGGCTGGTGGCCCGAGGAGTCCTGGGAGCTGCTGCGGGGGCGTCCGCTCGGCGCGGCGGTGATCGAGATCAGCATGGGCGTCCGCATGCCCTACGCCGAGGAGCGCGGCACCCACCTGGGGGC
>JAVBRV010000040.1:0-5531 GCA_031547585.1 Victivallaceae bacterium | reverse complement strand
CACTCTCCCCGCTTTTTTGCGGGGAGAGGGCAAGCGACTGAAACCGTTTGGCGCCAGGGGGCTCCGCGCCCCCTGGACCCTCGGCAGGACGGGGGTCCTGCACCCTGGCCCGCTTTTTGCGGGCCGACCCTCGCAGGCGGTAGAAACATCATGAGAACGATCCAATGTCACTAAGCTAACTACGCTATCGGCAAAACCGCAAAAAACAATATTATTGGTTTTTCCGTATATCCCCATTGACTTGCCATAAATATCGAGTATGTTGAATATACAACATTATTGTAAAAAACAAGAATGCGATGTTACCATGGCTCTCGGTTTTCTTCTGGCGGCCCTGACCGGGTTGACCTGGACGCTGATCGGCGTGGTGCTGAGCCGCTGCGCCAAGGGCGGCGTCGATATCATCTCCTACAGCCTGATGCAGACCGGAATCACCGCCGCCGGAGCTTTGCTTCTCTATGTGAAGCCGTCGGCGGTGAATGGGAGTGATTGGCTGATTCCGGTACTGGCGGTGTTCGGCGGGGGGATGCTCAACTCGGCGGCGCAGATGGTGGTCAAGACCGCGATGACGCGGGGAAACCACGGTCCCGTCTGGGGAATCGTGCAATCATCGCTGATCGTGCCCTTTCTGGCCGGAGCGGTGTTGTGGGGGGTCAAGGGGAGCGCCTGGCAATGGTGCGGAACGGCGTTGATCGCCGGGGGGATCCTGACTCCCGTCATCGGAAAATTCGGGGACTTCCGGCGCTGGCTGCTGCCGGCGCTGCTGGCGTTTCTGCTGCTCGGCGCGGTTCAGACGCTTTACTCAGTTCCGTCGCAGCTCGCCTATGCCGACTCCGGGGGGCTGCGGCCGCTGCTGGTGGCGGGAGGCGGACTGGCCGGGTGGGAGCTGGTCCGCCGCCGGGGGCGCATGGCGTTCTCCCCCAATGGGAAGACGCTGCGCCTGGCGCTGTTGATGGCGGCGCTCTCACTGGTCAGCCTGAAGCTCTTCTTTCTCGGATTAGACTATTTGAGCCGGGCCGGAGCGGGGAATATCGGGATTCCCCTGATCGTCGGCTGCAACATCGCCGGTTTCTCGCTCTACAGTCTCCTGCTCCTCCGGGAGCGTCTCAGCCGGATCGAAATTGCCGGAATGCTGGCCGTATTGGCCGGAATCATCGTTATTGCAATCCGCTGAAAAGAGAAGGGCGGGGCATCAGAATTTTGCCGAATATCATGGGTAGGGCTGCCTGTCCTCAGGCAGCCGTTCTCGCAGCAGGCACTACCGGGTATAAATTCGAGGTAAAACGTGGTAAGTTCTTCTTTCTCCGGTACAAGTTTAGAGCGCGGTTTTACCCCAAAGACCTTACAATGAGAACGGCGCTCTGAGGACAGAGCGCCCTACCCGATATCGCTTCGCCAAACGCTTACCCATAAAAAAATCAACCTATGAAATCAAGGTATAAAACCCAATCAGGAGGGAATCATGAACCACCGCAAGAAACCGCTGGTGCCGATGGGCGCGATCACCGGCAAACCGGGGCGCGACGAGCTGCGCGCCAACCTCGAACTCTACCGCCGGGCCGGAATCGAACAGTTCCTCATCTATCCGCGCAGCGGGTTGGAGGTGGAGTACATGGGTCCGGAGTGGCTGGAAATCTGCCGCCATATCATCGAGTACGCCGCGGAATACGGCATGGATCTCTGGCTCTACGACGAATTCAACTGGCCCAGCGGCCGCTGCCGAGGCAAGGTGATCCGGCAAAATCCGGCATTCGCCGCCAAGAAGCTGGTCGCCTTCGCCGAGCGCAATTTCTGCGGACCGGAGCACTCCGGCGCGTCGGCGGCGGAATATTTCTGGAACGTGACGGAGATCCCTATTTTTGCCGATGTCTTGAACCCCGCCGCCACCGACAGCTTCCTCGAATTGTCCCACGAAACCTATTACCGTCACTTCGGCCGGTATTTCGGAACGACGATCAAGGGAATTTTCTCCGATGAGCCGAGCTTCATCTATCCCCTGTGGCATCCGGCCTACGGAAACGCGTTGGAGCTGCCCTACTACGACGGCATGAAGGAGAAGTACCGCGCCGCGACCGGCTGCGAGCTGATCGCCGACCTCGAAGAATTCCTTCGGGGGCAAGGGCGGGAGGGGCTGTGGAGCGACATTTATACCCTCCTCGGCGATCGCTTCCGCTCGGCCTATCTCGACCGGGTGCGAACGTGGTGCGATGCGCACGGCATTCTCCTCACCGGTCATCTCCTCGCCGAGCCGGAACCGGCCCAGGCCATCGCGGCCAACGGCGACCTTCTGACCACGCTCCGCTCCTTCTCCATGCCCGGCCTGGATGAGATCCCTTCTCATAGCCGATTTGACTCCATCGAGTGGAATACCTTCAAACTGCTGGAGAGCGCCAAGGGCGATAAAGCACTGGCTGAACTCTTTGCGCTTGGGCCTTCGGATATGACCTTGGCTAAAATGCGGCAGATGATCTGGATCGCCGCCTTGCACGGCGTCACGCATTTCATCACGGCGGTATCGGCGCTCGATGCAAGAGGCAATGTGGAGAAACCTTTCTACTACAACCCCATCGCGCCGACGCAGCCCTGGTTTCCGCACATCGGCGTACTCAACGACTCGGCGGCCGAGGCGGCGGAGCTGGCGTATAAGCCCTCCACCCGGGCTCCCATCGCGCTCCGTTATCCGTGGCGGGAATATTGCCGCCGGTGGAGCCTTAGCTGGAGGGTTCACGGCCGGCCGGAGCTTCCCGTCGGTTATACTGAACTCATCCGGGCGCTGATCGATGCGCAGTGGGAGTTCCGGCTGATCGCCCCCCTTGAAGAAGCAGTTCCCTCCTTCCAGGTGGTGCTGAATTGGACGAAGACCGGTGTAACCGATGAGCGCGGCAACAGCGAATTCACCACCATCGCCGAAATCCTCGACTACCTCGAACGCTCCCTGACGCGGCAGGCGCATTTGCTCGATGCCAATGCCGAACCGGTGAAAAATGTGCTGCTGAAGAGCTTCGACGACGGCACCGTCTGCGTCGTCAATACCTCCGGCCAAGCGTTGCAGAGGGTTACGTTCGGCGACGAACCGTTCGACCTGCCTTCGCGCGGCGTGGCGGTGTTTCCGCGCACTCCCCGCCCCACATTATCGAAGGTGTTCGACCTCGCCCTCTCCCCCCTCTCGGCCCGGCTCGAAAGCCGGAACAGCCGCCGCTGTCTCTTCAATGCCGAAGGCGAAGCGCAAATCAACACCGAGAGCGGGCTGGAAGTCCGCCTGGCCCTCCGCGACTATGCCGGGCGGGTCGAAGTCTCCCTTGACGGCCAACCCGTCGCCGCCACGGGAAAGGCTGACGATCTGCCGTTCGGCCTTTCCGGGCTCTACCGCGAGAGTGAACCCCTTCGGCTGGCTCCCGGCGTTCACACCCTCAAACTCACCTCACGGGCAACCGATCTGCCCTATCTGCCGATGACGCTCCTCTACGGGAATTTTTCGCTTGGCGGCGACCGGGTCCTGAAGGCGCTGCCGGAGGCTCCCGCCACGGCGGCGGAATTCTTTGCCGCGTATCTCGCCGAATATGCCGGAACCGTCTGCTTCTTCGGCGATTTCGACCTGACCGGTTTCGACGGCGTCCGCTTCGAACACTGCGGCCTGGCGGTGGAGCTTCTCGCGGACAGCCGCCCGCTGGGGGCGCGGCTATGGGCGCCGTTCGAATGGGAGCTGCCGGAAGAATTGCGCCGCCCAAAAGTCCGGCTGGAAGTCCGGGTCTCCACCTCCGTCGGTCCGCTGTTCGGCGACTACCCGGCGCACTTGCCGGAAGAGGAGAAAACCCGCCTCCTCGCGTGGTGGCCGGGTCAGGAAGAAGGCTGAGCTACGCTGTCGCGCTCGATCAGGTTGTAGTTGACCAGCACGTCCTTGCAGTGGGCGTGATCGCCGCGCAGCTGTTTCTCGAGAAGATCGACGGCGGCGGCGGCGAGGCCGTCGAAGCGCTGTTCCAGCGTGGTGGGAGCGGGGGTGAGGTGTGGGGTGCATTCCGGATTCTCGAAGGCGATGAAAGAGAGATCCTGTGGAATCCGGATTCCGCAGGCCAGGAGAAGGTGGGTAACGGGGCCGCCGAGGCTCTCCCCCGTCGCCAGGAGCGCCGTGGCTCCGGTACGGATCAATTCCTGCGTGACATCGAGAAAACGGCCCAAAAAAGAACAATTCCGCGCGACTCCGGAACAGTCGGGGTGGCTGCCCAGGAACTCCTCGAAGACCTTCCTCCGATCGGTGGCACTGCGGGAGAGATATGGATCGCTGTCATAGGTCAAAAGGGCAAGCCGCCGGTGTCCATAGCGGTACAGATAGTTCATCGCGAGGTTGATGCCCTGCCGGTCGTCCGACCGGACCTCGCGGATGCCGTCGATGGGGGAGCCGAGCGCGTTGATGCACACCAGGGGAATTCCCTGTTTGCGGTTCCAGATCCGCCCCAGCTCGTTCTTGTAGGCCAGCGAAATCGCCCCGGAAAGCACGCTTTCATCCATCAGGGCGATATCGTCAATCCGCATGACCATACAACGAAACCCCTTTGCCGCCAGAACGATAAACAGTTGCTTCAAGAGCAGCGTACAATAACCGAGCAATGCGCTCGACGGCAACACCACCGCGATATTCCGGGCCTCTTCGGCTCCATAGCCGTTCCGCATCGCCACGCTCAGCACCTTTTGGCGAACCTCGGGGGAAACCCGCGCCGCTCCGCTGAATACCCGCGACACCGTAGCCGGTGAAACCCCGACTTCTTCGGCAATGCTTCGTACTGTCGTCTTCATATTTTCTACTATAGCACATGTTTCATTTGTTTCAAGATAAATCATCAATGTTTCAGCAAAAGACCCTTGCGCCACTTGTTTTCCGGATCGTTTTTGCTATAATAATGATACCGAAAGAAACCACGGAGCAAACCAATGAGAAAAAATTTCACGCTTATCGAACTCCTCGTCGTTATCGCCATCATCGCCATCCTGGCCGCCATGCTTCTGCCCGCCCTCGCCCAGGCACGGGAGAGAGCGAAGGAGACCTCTTGTACCGGTAACCTGAAACAGCTCGGGGTCGCCGTCTCCTCGTATACCGTCGATTACAAGGATCTGCTTCCGTACGTTTACAACAACAACAACAATTTTCTGCGCGGCTATCTCTACCGTTATCTCGGAATCAGCACGGAAGAAAAAACGCAGAAGGGCGTCATGTTCTGCCCTTCGCATCAGGTGGTTCCCCCCACGGACGCCAATACCAAATACTGGTCCAGCTACCAGACGTTGCTATCCTGGGGCGCCGATGGCGAAGGCTTCGGCTGGTATATCGACCGGGGAACCAGCGCCACGCCGCGATTGGGAATATCGCGCCTGACCCGCCTGGGCTCCCGCGTGGCGCTGCTCTCCAGCTGGCAGCCGGAATACATCGACTGGGCATCCGCGGTGGTTCGCGGCGACCCGATCTACAACACCCAGGTCAACATATCGGCGGCGGCGGCCAATATGTTCATCCACTCCGGGAAGGCGACCTTCCTTCA
>JAVBRV010000003.1:0-17356 GCA_031547585.1 Victivallaceae bacterium | reverse complement strand
CTCCCCGGCTGTACGATGGCGCGGTCCGGGGGGGGACCCGGCACGGTAATGTCCCGGTGGGCGCCGCGCGGCGCCGCTTCGGGGGGCAGGAAGGTGTTGATGAGCTGGGCCAATTTACCCTGCGCGTCGGGGAGGACGAGGGTGACGCGGATGGAGAAGGTGCCATCCTCCTTGGCGGTGACGGCGGCAGCCAGCATAACCTCTCCCTCCAGCGTGGCGAGAAGGTCGTTGAGCGGCATCGACAGGTTCTGCTGCACCATTGCGTCGGCCATTTGCGGGAAGCCGGCGAGCATGGGGTCTTTGGAGGTCGCGAGAATTTCGGTGATCGCCTTCCAGACCGGCGCGGGGTTGAGCTGGCCGCCGCTCACGAGGAAGGCGTCGGCGGGGACTTTATCCAGATGGCGGAAGGGCCGGTTTTCGCGTCCGGCGAGGTCGAAGAGGAGCCCGTTGGTCTCCTGCCCGGTATAGACGAAGGTCTTGGTTTCGTATTCACCCTCGGCCACCGTGCGGCTGCTGGTGGCGTAGGCTTGAATGGCGTTGAAATTCAGGCGCTTAACGAGGGTGCGTACGGTCTCGGATAGGCCTTCGATTTCGGTTTTCTCCATGGTCGGTTCGAGCGCGTCGACGAAGTAGAGCACCAGCGGCTCCAGCCCGCGGAGGTTGTCGTACGAGAGCGAGAGTCCGCCCTGGTCGACCTTGGAGACGGTGGCCCGGAAGACCTCCGCCTCGGGGAGTTCGGCAGCCGGAAGCACTCCGACCGCCGCGAACAGCAGGATCGCAAAACATTTTTTCATCTTCATTCTCCTCTTCCTGGTTATGGTGGGCATGTTACAGCGAATTTTTGAGCTAGTTGCCGGTCGAATTCTTCTGCGGGCTTTCGGTTGAGTTCTTCTGACCGGGCCGCTCGGCGGCGTCGATGGCGGCGGCATTCTTTATGATAATCGTCCACTCACCCTCGCTTTTTTCATTAATCAGGCTCTTCAGCAACGTCGCCGCCTCCTCACAGCTTTTGGGGTGCTGATCGACCGGGAACTTGAATACCTGTACCTCATTATGTGTATAAAGGACTCGCAATTGCCCGCGGGTCGTCGCCTGGTCCGGTTTCTCGAACACCAATGGAATATTGTGCCAGGTAAATTTGTTATCCAGTTCGGAGCCGATATAGGCAAAGCGGGTGGCCCGTTCGGAAGGCGCGCTGTCGCCGAACAGCCGCTTGCCGTCCAACTCTTCCAACCCGACCAGCTTCTGCAAGCCGAGGTAGCCGACTCCATCCGGATAGTGGCCGTCGAAACGGGAGGCGTATACGTCGCAGCTCTGCCCGATCCGGGAGAGTACGCTGCGGATGCGGAACTCCGGACTATCCGCCAGCTGCTTCAGCTTCCCGATACCGACCGACAGCGCGATGGTGAGGACGGCGAAACTGACGCCGACGATGCCCACCAGCAGCACCAGGTTCTTGCGGATTCCCGCCTTCAATTGCTCCGGCGGAATCTCCGGCACGATCTCATCGCGGTATTGGCTTTCGTCGAAATCAAGCTCGGGTTTCTGCTGCAAAGGGCCGTTGTCGTCGGAAAAGCCGTCGCCGCCCCAGCCGCCGTCCGCCGGGGGCGGCGGCACGGTGGGCGGGCGCATGACGGGAGCGCGCGGCGCACCCAGGGGGGAGAGTGGCGGCGCGAGATTGACGGTGGGCGCGTGGCTCCGCTGCGGAACGCCGATGGCGGGGGGCGCTCCGGCGGGCCGAACCACCGGCGGCGGGGCTGTCGCGGGTTGAACGGTCGGCGGAGCCGCCGGAATTGCTACGGGTCGGACGACCGGCGGGGTTGTTGCGGGCCTGACGACCGGCTGAACGACCGGCGGCGCGGCCGGACGGAGCGCGGGGGGCGGCGCCAGACGCGGCGGAGCTGTCGGCGCGGATACCGTCATGGGGGGCGGCGGTTCGGCGCCGGGTTCGAATTCCGGTTCGGGGATGATGAGTTCGAGGCGGCAGCCGGGGCAATGGGCGCGGCGTCCGGCCCAGGCTTTGGGTACGGAGATCCGCTGGCCGCACTGTTCACAGGCGAACTTGAAGTTCCCCGGACGGGCCGGAGACGCGTATTCGCCGCACTCGGGACAGTGAGTCAGATCGTCGGTAAATTCGGTTTCACACTTCCGGCACTTCATGCGGTTCCCCCTTTACAATTCCCCCTTTTAAGTAATGCGCGCGGTCATACGGCGTGAATATAATCTGGCTGGAATGGTTTTTCAATAAAGAAAGTTGCGAAAAAGGAACTATTTTCCGCCTGCCGTCTTGATTTCTGCTGAATACCGGTTAAATTAACTGAGGGGAACAGATCGGCCGGTAAATCCAGGCCCCTCGAATATCAGGTACCGCAATATGTTGCAACAGAAGGTATAAAGTGACGATGAAAAGACATTCATTCACCCTCGTCGAACTCCTGGTCGTGATCGCGATCATCGCCATCCTGGCCGGGATGCTCATGCCCGCGCTGAACATCGCCCAGGCCCAGGCCCGGAAAACCCAGTGCACCGCCAACCAGAAGCAGCTGATGTCCGGCATGATGCTCTACTCCAAAGATTACGAGAGCATGATGGTCGTCGCCTCCAACGGCAACAACTACATCAAGATCCTGACCGGCCGGGCGGGAGCCGCCGCCGATACGGATGTCACTTCGCAGCAGTACATTCCGTATGCCCTCACCCAGTGTCCCGTGGTTGCCAAGAAGCACACGGATTCCGATGTTCAGTCGAATGTCGCCCTTACCTTTCAGGGAACCGGCATGTTCGACGCCACCGGGATTACCGGAGCCCTCCTGACCACTCTCGGCCGTTGCCGAATTGGCGCCCTCTCCAACTCCCTGGCTGCGGGTTCGATTGCGGCGACGGATAATATGGCGTACCTCACGGAGCGAATCAAGTCCCCCGCCAATACGATTATGTTTGCCGATACGTATACCGAAGCCGGCGGTGAAGATACGCAGTTCTGGAGCTTCAGGCCTACCGGCAGCGGTCTTGCCAATACCCGGGTCGCAACGGTTCACCGCGGTGACACCGTGGTCGCCTTTGGTGACGGCCGCGCTGAAGCCATTCGCGGCAAAGAGCTGAATAAGTCCATCAATAACGGTATTACGGCTTATTACGACAGCGATATGACGGCGCAGACCAATCCCTGATTGCGCTTACCGCTCGTCAAAAGCCCGGCAGGAATGCCGGGCTTTTTGCTGACGGCGTTTGGGGTGAAACGGCGAGAGGCGGATGGGCCGCGGCGCGTGGCTCATAGGGACGATAGGGACTGTAGGGACGATAGGGACCGCGAGGGGAGAATAGCAAAAAACGCCCGCTTTTTGAAGAGCGGGCGTTTATCGGAACGGGGAAGGGGGTCAGCGGCGACGCTGTTTGGCTTCGCGGCGACGGACTTCGCTCGGCTTTTCATAATGACGCCGGTTGCGGAGCTCCTTCAGGGTTCCCTCTTTGTCGAGTTTCTTTTTGAGGCGGCGCAAGGCGCGGTCGATGATCTCGCCTTTCTTCACGCGGACTTCGGTATCCATGTTATCTTCACCCCCTCTCGCTCGTTTGCAAATTTTTATTCCTTGACATCCTATTACCATACATCGCGGAGGCCGAATTGTCAAGCGGCGGAAGTGTGGAAAAAAAGTTGTTTTTTCCGGAACGGAGGTGTATAGTAGATTTCATCGTATTTTCAAATCGCTTACGTAAGGCATATGGATATGGCACAGGAATGTCAGAAGACAACTCTCGGGCCGCTGCCGGAACACTTCCCGGTGCGGGCCCCCGAATATTACAATTTCGCTTATGATGTGGTGGATGAATGGGCCCGGCGCGACCGCAACCGTCTGGCGATGATCTGGACCAACCAGCAGGGGGAAGAGCGGCGGTTTACCTTTCACGACTTTGCCAAGCTCTCCAACCGGGCCGCGAATCTCCTCCTGAAGCACGGCATCGGCAAGGGTGACGCCGTCTTCGTGATGCTCCCCCGGCTGCCGGAATGGTGGATCTTCTCGCTGGCGATGATCAAGCTCGGGGTGGTTCAGTGCTCCGCCCCGACGCTGCTCACCAGCCAGGACATCCAGCAGCGGATCAGCTTCGGCAGGTTCAAGATGGTCATCACCGATACCGAGAACGCCCATAAGGTCGACGAGGTTTTCGACGACTGCCCGAGTCTCGGCAGCCGCCTTTTGGTCGATGGCGCCCGCCCCCGCTGGATCAGCTATCTTGCCGAAGCCTGCGGACCCAATTCGCAGCTCTCCCCGCACGCGGTGAAGAGCGCAATCAAGATCCGCACCCGCTCCACCGACCCGATGTTCCTCATGTTCACCAGCGGCACCAGCCGCCAGCCCAAAATGGTGCTGCATAACTACAGTTATCCCCTCGCCCACCAGATCACCGCCGAACTCTGGCACGGACTCACACCGCAGGATCTCCATATGACCGTCTCCGACACCGGATGGGCCAAGAACCTGTGGGGCAATTATTTCGGGCAGTGGATCATCGGCTGTTGTGTTCTGGTGTATGACATTCGGGGCAAGTTTCACGCCGAAGAGCTCCTCCCCCTGATGGAGAAGTACGCCGTCACCAGCTTCTGCGCACCCCCCACCGTCTACCGCATGATGACCCTGAACGACATCCGCCGCTTCGACTTCACCGAATTGCGCGAATGCCAGACCGCCGGCGAACCCATGCAGACCGAAATCATCCGCCTCTGGCAGGAGGGGACCGGCATCACCATTCGCGAAGGCTACGGCCAGACCGAGTCGGTCTGTATGGTCGCCAACTTCAAGGGAGTCAAGTCGAAGCCCGGCTCTATGGGAATTCCCGCGCCCGGCTGGCTGATGGAACTTCACGACGAGGACGGCAATCCGGTGAAGCCCGGCGAGGATGGACGCATTGCCATCAAGATCTCCGAAGGCGACCGCCCGGTCGGGCTCTTCGACAAGTATCTCTATAACGACGAAGAGAATAAAGCCTGTTTCATCGGCGAATACTACTACCCCGGCGATCGCGCCTACCGGGATGCCGACGGCTACTTCTGGTTCGTCGGGCGTTCCGACGATATGATTAAAAGCTCCGGCTACCGCATCGGTCCCTCCGAGGTCGAAGAGGTGATGAGCCATCATCCGGCGGTGCTCGAAGTGGCGGTGGTGGGCGCCCCGGACCCCCTGCGCGGCGCCCGGGTCAAGGCCTACGTGGTGCTGCGGACGGAGTTCGAGCCGACCGAATCCCTGGTGCGCGAACTCCAGCAGTTCGTCAAGCAGGAGACCGCGCCGTACAAGTATCCCCGTGAAATCGAGTTCATCAAGGCTATGCCCAAGACCTTCTCGGGGAAGATCAAACGGGACATCCTCCGCAACCATGCGCGGACGGGGGAAGGGCTGCCGCAATGAAAATCGCGGTATTGAGCGACGGCGGCTGGGGAACCGCGCTGGCGATGAGCCTGGTGCGGAACGGGCACGAGGTGACGCAGTGGGGCCCCTTCCCGGACTATCTGGCCGAAATGGAAACCACGCGGAAGAATCCGCGTTTTCTCGCCGGCGTGACGTTGCCGCCGGAGCTCCGCTTCGAACCCGTCATGGCGAAAGCCGTGGAGGGTCGGGAGATGCTGATCCTCGCCACCCCCACCCAGTACCTGCGGGGCGTTCTTCGCGAACTCGCGCCGCACCTCGACCGCAAGCGGCACCTGCTGGTCGACGTCGCCAAAGGGATTGAGCTCGAGAGCTGGCTGCGCATCAGCGAAGTTACCGAGTCGATCCTCGGCGAAACCCGCTATGCGGTGTTGTCGGGTCCAAGTCATGCCGAAGAGGTTTCGCGCGGCGTCCCGACGGCGGTGGTGGCCGCGTCGAAGGTTCCGGCCGAGGCGGAACTCGTCCAGCGAACCTTCGGCAGCGACAGCTTCCGGGTCTACACCTCGACCGATGTGGTCGGCGTGGAGCTGGGCGGCGCGCTGAAAAACGTCATGGCGATCGCCGCCGGCATCATCGATGGCATGAATCTCGGCGACAATCCTAAAGCGGCCCTGATGACCCGCGGCATTGCCGAAATGGGGCGGCTCGGCGAACTCCTCGGCGGCTCCAGTTTGACTTTTTCCGGCCTGAGCGGCATCGGCGACCTCATCGTCACTTGTACCAGCCGCCACAGCCGGAACCGTCACGTCGGCGAAGAGCTGGGCCGGGGGAAGACCCTCCCCCAGATTCTCGAATCGATGGGGATGGTGGTCGCCGAAGGCGTCTCCACCACCCGCGGCGCCTACACGCTGGCCCGGCGGGTCGGCGCGGAGACCCCGATCATCGACGAAATCTACGCCATCCTCTATCACGATCAATCGGTTCCCGAGGCGATACGCAAGCTGATGTCGCGCTCCGCCAAACCGGAGTAACGGACGATGAAACGGCTGCTCCCGGTACTTTTTCTCCTGGCGGCGGCGGTTCTCTCCGCCCGGGAGATTGCGGTTCCGGAGCTGTCGCCGATCTTCAGCGCCCCGGACCACTATTCGCGGGTCATCGCCGTCGCCGGCAAAGGCGTACAGGGTGAACTCCTCGAGGTGAAGCGGGTTCTGGTTTCCAAGCATCCCCTGGCGCGGTATTACGATTTTTACCATGTCCGGCTCGAGGGCGGAGTCGAGGGGTACTTCGATCCCGAATCGGTGGTGGTCGACGAGCGGGCGAACTTCAAGCGGGGGATTCCCAGCCCCTTCTGGCACCTCCCGGTGCTGACGGGGTTGGCGGCGCTGCTGGCGGCGGCGATCGTGGTGCTGGTGAAAATGCCGGAGCTGCGGGGCTGGCGGCGCGTTGCCCTCTGGGGGACGCTTCCCGTATTGACCCGGATGTTTCTTTTGCTCCTCGTCGTGCATCTGGGGGGCAATCTCATCGCCAACCCCGCCGATGAGCCGGGGTATTACGGCAATCTGGTCAGCTTTCTCAGCGGGGATTATTCCCAGCCGTGGCACTTTACCGTCGGCCTCAGCATCTTCTACCTCCCCTTCGAACTTCTCTCCGGGAGCCGCAATCTGGTGGATATTCTGGTGCCGTTCTCCTGGTTCGCCGGGTTTGTGCTGGCTCCGGGGTCGCTCGTTTTCGGTTATCTGATCGGGCGGAAGCTGCTGAAAAGCGACGCCCGGGCCATGGCGGCGATGCTGATCTGGGCGGTGCTGCCCTTTGTTTTTCACCACACGCCGGATTTTGCCGGAAAGTGGATGCGTTCTTACTTCGAACTTCCCACCGGCAGCTTCTCCTTCCGTCACTATATCACCCTGATCGGCAGCGGCTTCAATGCGATGAGCGACGTACCGTCGACCTTCATCATGCTGCTCAGCTTTTATCTGGCGATTTCCTTGAAGCCGAGAGTCCGCTCCATCGCCCTGGTGCTCTTTTTGTTCGCCTTCGGGTGCATGATCCGGATCAATAACATCTTTTTTCTGCCTGCGCTCGGCCTTATTTATCTCTTTTGGCATCCGGCGTATTTCCGCTCGGCGCGGGGATGGGCAACAGCGGCGCCGGCCGGAACCGCCGGTTTCCTCATCGGCTTCCTGCCGCAGTTCATCGCCAACGCCGGTTTCTTCGGGAATCCGCTGCAATTCAGCTACACCCGCTACGCCGAGGGGGCGCACACCTACTTCCACCCGGTGTTCATCAAGCTGAACAGCGGCTACTACGGCAGCGTCAACCATCTTCTCTGGCTGCTGGCGATTCCGGCGCTGTGTTGCGGACTCGGCCGGAAAAACCGGACGCTGCTCGTCTGGTGGGCGGTTCCAATCATTCTTTTCTTTTTCGGCTACAGTCACGGAACCGACGACCCGATCCGCTTCATCCTGACCAGCTTCCCGGCTTTCTGCATCGCCATCGCCGGGGCGCGGTGGTGGAAGCCGGAACTGACGCTCCGGGAGGTGCTTCCCCTGGCGGTGATTCTCCTCGCCTGGATTTTCACGCTGCCGAACCCGACCTTCGCCGACTGGGGGTATTACCTGGAAGCGCCGTATCGTTTTATCGCGCGGTCGATCCCCTTTACGCTCTCCGATTTGCTCCTGATGGGGATGGCGGCGGGCGCTGCGCTTTATCTCTATAAACGGCGGCGGGCGCTCGGGGGTTACGCGCTGGCGGCGTCGTTTTTCTACTGGTTCGGCAATGCCTATCTTCTGGGGGGAGGGCTGCTCCTGCTCCTCCTGCGGGCGGCGGTCGAGGGCGGATTGGAAATTTACCGTCAACATGGCGGAAAAACCCGGTTTTTGTCCCCGAAAAAATTGTAATTCCGGTGCTTCGGGTGTATGTTATTCCGATACGTGAATAACCCCCGGGAGAGACCGAAAAACATGAGCGAAGAGCAGCCCCCCATTCTTGATTCCGGTTCGGAATACAGCGCCAGCAAAATTACTGTCCTTGAGGGACTTGAAGCCGTTCGTATGCGCCCGTCGATGTATATCGGCGACACCGGCCAGCGCGGACTCCACCACCTGGTCTACGAAGTCGTCGACAACTCCATCGACGAAGCCCTCGCCGGATATGCGCACAATATCGAAGTCACCATTCACTCCGACAACTCGATCACCGTCGAGGACGACGGCCGCGGCATCCCGGTCGACATGCACGAAGGCGAGGGGAAACCCGCCGTCGAAGTGGTGCTGACCATCCTCCACGCCGGCGGTAAATTCGACCACAACTCCTACAAGGTCTCCGGCGGACTCCACGGCGTCGGCGTCTCCTGCGTCAACGCCCTCTCCGACTGGATGCAGGTCGAGGTCTGCCGGAACGACAAGGTTCACCTGATCGGCTTCCGGCGCGGCATCACCACCGAGCCCCTGCGCGAACTCGGGCCCACCCACAAGCGCGGCACCAAAGTCTCCTTCAAGCCCGACGGCACCATTTTCCCCGACATCGTCTATATCTGGGACATCCTGGCCAAGCGCCTCCGCGAACTGGCCTTCCTCAACTCGGGCATCCGCATCACCCTCCAGGATGAGCGCGTCGGCGACGGCGACAGCCCCATCCACCGCGAAACCTTCCACTACGAAGGCGGCATCCGCGAATTCGTCGCCCTCCTCAACGACAAGAAGCAGCTGATCAACCCCGAGGTCATCTACTTCCACCGCGAGCGCAACAACATCGACGTCGAAGTCGCCATGCAGTACAACGACGGCACCGCAGAAAACATCTTCACCTATACCAACAACATCAACACCATCGAGGGCGGCACCCACCTCACGGGCTTCCAGACCGCGCTCACCCGGACCATCAACAACTACACCAAGACGATGATGAAGAACGACATCCCCCTCTCGGGCACCGACGTGCGCGAAGGGTTGTCGGCGATCATCAGCGTCAAGGTTCCCGATCCGCAGTTCGAAGGGCAGACCAAAACCAAGCTCGGCAACTCCGACGTGCGCGGCATCGTCGAATCGGTGATCAACGAGGAGCTCGGGGCCTATCTCGAAGAGAATCCCCAGACCGCCCAGCGCATCGGCGGCAGCGCCATGCTGGCAGCCCGCGCCCGCGAGGCGGCCAAGAAGGCCCGCGAAACCGTCCGCCGCAAAGGCGCGCTGGAAGGGCTGGGCCTCCCCGGCAAGCTGGCCGACTGCTCCAACCGCGATCCCTCCCTTTGCGAACTCTACATCGTCGAGGGCGACTCGGCCGGCGGTTCGGCGAAATCCGGCCGCGACAGCGGTTTCCAGGCGATTCTGCCGATCCGCGGAAAACTCCTCAACGTGGAGAAGGTCCGCATCGACAAAGTGTTCGAGAATAAGGAGATCCAGTCGCTGATCTACGCCGCCGGCTGCGGCATCGGCGAGGAGTTCGACGTCAGCAAGGCGCGTTACCACCGCGTGGTCATCATGACCGACGCCGACGTCGACGGGTCGCACATCCGAACCTTGCTTCTCACCTTCTTCTTCCGTCACATGAAGCCCCTGATTGAAGCGGGCTACATCTATATCGCCAAGCCGCCGCTTTTCAAGGTTTCGAAGGGCAAGAAAGAGCAGTACATCGATACCGAAGACCAGCTCAACCGTCACCTCATCAAGCTCGGCGAAGAGGATGTGGCGGTGAAGACCGGCGAAGGCGTCACCCTGCCGCCCGGCGACGTCAGCCGCCTGGTCGAGCTCTATGCCCGCGCCTCGCAGTCGGCGGGGGGGTTGCGCCGCTGCGGCGTCGACCCCGCGGAGTACTTCGCCATGGTTACCCCCGAGGGGAAATGTCCGATCAGCCATGTTACCGTCCGCGAAAACGACGGGACCATGAGTGCGAAATACCTCTACACTCCCGAAGAGCAGATCGCTTATATCGCGGAGGCGGAAGTCCGCATCGGGTACGCCCCGGTGGAGGGCGAGGATGAAAAGGCCGCCGAAAGCCGGCGCGCCGATCTCGCCCGCAGCATCAACGTGGTCGGCATCTTCGAAGCGGCGAATTGCGAAGCGCTGGTGCGCGAGCTGGCCGATTTCTCGATTGCGCCGCAGGGGATTTTCGGCAAGGTGGGGGTGAAGTTCTTCGTCACCACCGCGTCGGGGAACCAGGGGTTGGAGAAAGTGGCTGAATCGCTGGAGGAGCTGTTCAAAATCGTCCGTGAAAACGGGCAGGCCGGACTGCGGATCCAGCGGTACAAAGGTCTCGGTGAAATGAACGCCGAGCAGTTGTGGGAGACGACGATGAATCCCGAAACCCGCACCATGATCAAGGTGCGCATGGAGGACGCCGTCGAAGCCGACCATATTTTCAACCTCCTGATGGGGGACGTGGTGGAGCCGCGGCGTGAATATATCGAAAAGTACGCGGCCGGCGTCAAAGATCTCGACATTTAACACAGTTTAGGAGTTATCATGGCCGAAAAAGAAACCCGGGGCGCCGACAAGGCGGTCGATAAGAATAAGAGTCTCGAAATTGCCATCAGCCAGATTGAGAAGGAGTTCGGCAAGGGCTCCATCATGCGGCTGGGGGATACCGGCGCGGCGTACTCCGACGTGCCGGTGACCAGCACCGGCTCCCTGGCGCTGGACCTCGCGCTCGGCATCGGCGGCGTTCCCGCCGGGCGGATCGTGGAAATCTTCGGGCCGGAATCGAGCGGCAAGACCACCGTCTGCCTCCACATCATCGCCAACGCCCAGGCCAAGGGCGGCAAGTGCGCCATCATCGACGCCGAGCACGCGATTGACCCGACCTACGCGCAGAAGATCGGCGTCAAGATCGACGACCTCCTGATCTCGCAGCCGAACTGCGGCGAAGACGCGCTCAACATCTGCGACATGCTGGTCCGCAGCAACGCCATCGACATTCTGGTGGTGGACTCGGTGGCGGCGCTGGTGCCGAAGGCGGAGATCGACGGCGAAATGGGGGATTCCCACGTCGGCCTCCAGGCGCGGCTGATGTCGCAGGCGCTCCGCAAGCTCACCGGCGCGGCCAGCCGCAGCCGGACCTGCATTATTTTCACCAACCAGATCCGCGAGAAGATCGGCGTGATGTTCGGCAACCCGGAAACCACGCCGGGCGGCAACGCGCTGAAGTTCTACGCCTCGATCCGCCTCGACATCCGCAAGACCACCGTCATCAAGGACGCCTCGGCCAACATCACCGGCAACCACGCCCGGGTCAAGGTCATCAAGAACAAGATGGCGCCCCCCTTCCGCACCGCCGAATTCGACATCATGTACAACGAAGGCATCTCGAAGGCCGGTTCGGTGCTCGATGTCGCCACCGAAATGGGAATTCTGGAGAAGCGCGGTTCCTGGTTCAGCCTCGACGGCGAGCAGCTGGGGCAGGGGCGCGACCAGACCAAGGCTCTGATCGCGGCCGATCCGGCGCTGATGCAGCGTGTCTACGACCGCATCATGGAGAAGGTCAAGGCCGGGAAAGCCCCCGTTTCGAAGCCGGAGGAAGGCGACGCCTCCGGGGAACCGGTGCAGGAGTAACTCCCTTATGGGAGGCGGCATGAAACGTGCCTTTACCCTGGCGGCGGCGCTTCTGGCGCTGTCGGCGGCGGCGCTCGACGAGGCGGTCGAGCGCCGGTTGGGCGACGACGCCTTCCGTTCCGGGGATTATCAAAATTCCATCAACTTCTACGCCAACGCTTTGCGTTTATCCGCCGGGGATCAGGACGCCTGGCAGGTCAACGCGTTGAAGCTGGCCACGGCCCGGCTCCGTTCGGGCGATACCGCCGCCGCGCGGCGTGACTTGGAAGAATTCCGCGAGCGTTTCCCGGCCAGTACCGCCGGGACGCTGCCCGGCGAGATCCTGCTGGCGGAGCACCGCTTCCGGGAGGCGGAGCGCTTCTTCGCGACGCTGGCCGCGGGGGAGGGCAAAGAGGCCGGGCAGGCGAAATTTCTGGAGGCCCTGGCCAAGCTCCGGCAGGGGCGCAGCCTCGAGGCCTCCTTCGACTTCGAAGCGCTGGAGAAAGGCGCTCCGGAGAGCGAATGGGGCCGCCGCGCGCGGCTGGCGCGCATCTACTCCCTGATCTCCGCCGGGCGTCTCGACGAGGCGGGGAAACTTCTGGCCGTGCTCCGGGCGCTGCCGCGGGAGGTGGAGGGGGTGGACCGGCTGGAACTTTTCGCCGATCTCGCCCGCGAGGATTATACGGCGTTCCTGGCCAACTGGCCCTTGGTGCGCAAGAAATATCCCAGTGGACCCGATCCGGTATTTTACGTGATTGCCGTCCGGGGGAGCGCTCTCGCCGAGCGGCGCGGGGATAACGCCAACGCCCTGCAGCTGGCGGACGCGGCCTTCGCTTGCGCCCCCGACGATCTGTCGCGGCGGGCGGCCGCGCTGGGGCTCATCAACCTTCAGGCGAAGAGCTCGCCGCGCGAGGCGGCTGAATTCTGCCGCCGTTCGCTGGAGCTCTTCCCTTCGCCCGGCGACCGGGCGCAGCTCCTTATCCGGGGCGGCCGCCTCTTCCTCGAAGCGGGCGAACGGGAGCAGGCGATCGAGCTTTTCACCTTGGTGACCTCGAATTACGATCTTCCCAACGCGCAGCGGCTGGAAGCGGCTCGCGAGGCGGCTTTCACCGCCCGCCGGAGTGGCGACGACGGAACCGCGCTCCGCATGCTCGAATACCTCCTCTCCAACGCCGGGAACGCGCTTCAGCGCAGCGAGGCGAGCTACCTTCTGGGCGAGTTTTACTTTCATAAAGAGAAGTACGCCAAAGCGGCTGAACTGCTGCGCCAGGCGACGGTCGGCGGTTCGGTGGAGGCGGCCCGCTTCCTTCTCTTGCAATCGCAGATACAGCTGGGCGACGGCAAGGCGGCGATGGCGACGGCGGAGCAGCTCCGTGCGTCGGCGAACGCCGATTACCGGGCGGCCGGCGACTACTATCGCGGAATTCTGCTTCGCAGCGGCGGTAAAGCAGCCGAGGCGCGGGAGGCTTTCCGGACCTTCGTCAAGGAGTATCCGTCGAGCACCTACGCTTCCGGGGCGCTGTACCGGGGGGCGGAGCTGGCGATGGAGCAGGGGAATTACGCCGAAGCGGTCACGGAATTCAGTGAGTTCGCCGAGCGTTATCCGGCGCTCGATTCGGCTCCGGCGGCGCTTTTTCTGGCGATGCAGTCGGCCTGGTTCGGCGGCGATATGGCGGCGGCTCTGCGGCAGGTCGGTGAGTTGGACCGGCGCTATCCGGATTCGCAAGCGGCGCTGGAAGCGCGGCTTCAGATCGCCGACTTCCTGCGCGGGAACGGCAAATACGAACAGGCCCTGTTGCTGTTGGCCCCGGTCGACAAAGAGGGCGTTCCCCGGAGTTTCGACATCCTCGCCGAAGCGCTTTACGTGCGCGGACGCATCTATCTGGCGCGCGAAGAGGCGGCGAAGGCGCTGGCCTTATTCAATGAGATTCTGGAGAAGTATCCATCGAGCGCCGTGGCCGCCGACGCCGGTTTCCTGGCCGGGAACATCGAGGCGGATTTCGGCAATTTCGAGAATGCCGTGAAGCTGTTCAACCGCGCCCGCGAGCTGCGTCCGACCGGACTTTTCGGCGAACTGTGCGCCGGGCGGATCGCCGATTGCCGTTTCAACCTCTATGCCGAGAAGCTCGACCGCGGCGAACTGACCGCGGCGATCACCGCCTACCGGAAGCTGTCGGAGGAGTCGAAGGACTCCCGGATCGCGCTCCAGAGCTGCTACAAGCTCGGACGCTGCCTGGAGCTGGTCGACGAGGCCGACGAGGCGCTGGCCGCCTACGAACGGGTGCTGTATCTCGCCGCCGATCAGCGGCGCGGGGGCGGTGCGCCCGATCCTTCGTGGTGCGGCAAGGCGGCCTACGCGGCGGTGCGGCTGTACCTCAAGAGCAATACCCTTCAGGCGGCGGTGCGGGCGCTGGCGGTGCTTGACCGCTACCAGTCGCTCGGGCTTCCTCCGACCGGCGAGGATTTTGACCGGATGCAGCGGGAGATCCGCAACAAATACAACCTGGATGGCCCTGCCTACAGACGCGCGGCCAGCCATTCCGACGGGAGAGTCTGACCATGTTGTTCATGAAACTGATCAATGGCGGCGGGCCGATCATGTGGGTGATCGTGCTTTGCAGCGTGATTGCGCTGTTCGTCTTTTTGGCGAAGGTGTTCCAGTTCCACCGCGAGGAGATTAACGTGCGCGAGCTGCTGCGCGGCATCTTCAACGTGCTGAAGCGCGACGGTTTCGTCGAGGCGATCACCCTCTGCGACAATACGCCGGGGCCGACGGCGCGGCTCCTGGGGGCGGCGATTCTCGCCTACGAGCGCGGCGACGAAGACATCCGGCGGGCGATCGACGACGCGGCGCTGGAGGAGATCCCCCGGCTGGAGCGGCACATCAACCTCCTGGGAACGCTGGGCTTCATCCTGCCGCTCCTGGGGTTCCTGGGGACGGTCCTGGGGATGATGCAGGCCTTCCAGGTGGTGCGCGCGAGCGATTTCCTCTCCGGCAGCGACATTGCCGGGGCGGTGGATATGGCGCTCATCACCACGGCGGCGGCGCTGGTGGTGGCGATTCCCTGTTATCTGGCGTACAACTATCTGGTGTCGCGGGTGAATTCGATTATGCTCGATATGGAGAAGGCGTCGCTGGAGATCGTCGGATTCTTCGAGCGCCGCCGCGCCGCCGGAGCGAAGGAGCCGGCGAAGAATGATTGAACCGGGCATCGGCAAGCGGCGTTACCGGACCCGGCTCAAGGCGTTGAGCGGCTGGCCGGAGTTGACGGCATTGATCGACATCCTCTTTCTCGGGCTGTTCTTCTTCTTCCTGTCGAGTTCGTTCGTCCGGGTGTCGGGGATCAACGTCGAGCTGCCCAAGGTGCGTCCCTCGAGCGTGGCGGACCTGGAGCGTTTTGTGGTGACCGTGATGGCGCCGCAGGCGCCGGATGGGAAGTGCCCGCTCTATTTCAACGACCAGCCGGTGAGTCTGGAGATGTTGAAGCAGCAGCTGGGCGAATTGCATGGCAAATCGCAGACGGCTTCGGTGATTATCCGGGCCGATCAGCGGGTTCCGTTTGAGACGGTCGCTTCGGTGATGGCGCTGGCGGAGGCGGCGGAGGTGTCGAGCTTCCTCGCCGTTACGCCGCGTTCGAATCGGCCGGAAACTGTTTTCGGGCAATAATCTATGGCAAAGTTTATCCGGCGCAGAGAGACCCCGGTCAAGGCCGGCTGGTTCACGGCGGCGGCGCTGGCGACGGCGCTGGCGGCCCATGGGGTGCTGTACGGATTGATTCGTTACCAGCCCTTCATGCATCCGGTTTCGGTGCGGAGCCGGGCGGTGGTGTCGCTGCTGCCGGTGGAGGGGTCGCTGCAGAACTGGCTGGCGGTGCATGACCCGGCGACGGCGACCCGTTCGGGGAGCGCGTCGGGATATGCGGGGTATTACCGCACCCCGGAGGCGCGGCGGAACGTCGGCCGCGGTCCTTTGTACCCGGTGAAGCCGAACCCCCGGGAGCCGCAGCGTTTCCGTCCGTTTGAGACGGCGATGCCGATGGTTCCGGAGTTGCTTTCGTCGCATATTCTGCGGGTGGCGCCTTTGCCGCCGCCGTCGGCTTCGGCGCCGGCGGGGCCGCGGGCCACCGATGAAACGGGGCGGCGGCTGCCGCTGGAACTGACGCTGCCGGAGGGGAAGGGGGCGTTGCGCCCGACGGTGATTCGCTTCAACCGTTCCGGCGGAGTGATCCGGCAGACGCTGCTGGATTCGTGCGGCGAGCCGGAACTGGATCGGCTCGCCCGTGCGGCGGCGGCGCGCTCCGGCATCGGCGCGGAGGGGGAGACCATTGTTACGGTGGAGTGGCCGTTTCCGGCGGCGGCAGCGAAGGAGGTTCGGTGATGGGCATGGGCTATGTGGATGGACTTCTCGTCTACTTTTTCGGCTGGCTGATTCTGATCGCGGTGCTGTGGGTCCGAGAATTGCTGCGGGTGCGGAGTTTTGAATGGCATCTCAGCAAGAGCCGGTTGTTTCACTGCGATCACTGCCATCATTCGTTCATCATCAAGGAGGCGGTCAACCTGACCCGCTGCCCGCGCTGCAACTCGATTTCGATCTGCCGGGAACGGCGCAATCTGGAGTAGGCGATGAAACCGGTATTTTTCTTTCTCGTTTGCCTCTTGTTGGCCGGCTGTCAGTGCCTGCCGAGCGGCGACCCGCCGCCGGGGGAGATCGTCGAGAATCCGCCGAGCCAGGTTCAGTCGAGTGAGGCGGCGGAGAACCGGCTGGTGACTTCGCTTTCGGCTTATCTTTTGCAGCATCCTCCGGCAGATGGCGTTACGGTGGAGGCAGATGCAGCGACGGCGGGTCCGGCCTACCGGGTGATGCGGGGAGTGCGAAGCATCTCCGGCGTCACCATGCGCCCGGGGTCGAACTGGGTGCTGCGGACGCGGGGCGAGGGGAACCTCTGGCTTTTCCAGCTGTTTGACCGGAGTCGGACGGCGGTTCTCTGGCAGGATCGGGTTGCGATTGCCGGGGAAGGGGCTTCGAATGAGTGAGCGAAGGGTGGCGGTGATTACCGGCGCTTCCAGCGGACTCGGCTTGGCGCTGGCGCGGGAGTTCCGGCGCAACGGCTTTTTTGTGGTGGCGCTGTCGCGGCGCGAACCGCCGGCGGAAGCATCGGATGCGTTTATCGCCGCCGATCTCACCCGCCCGGAGGAGCTGGCGCGGGCGGCGGAGCGGATCGGTTCCGAATACGGACCGATTGCGGTATTGGTGAACAATGCCGGGGTAGGCTCCTACGCGACCTGGGAGGAACTGGCGCAAGAGCAGTTGCGCTATGAGATGGAGTTGGATTTTTTCGTACCCGTGGAGTTGACCCGGCGGCTGCTGCCGTTGTTGGCCGAGACACGGGGGACGGTGGTCAATATTGCTTCGGCGGCTTCGTTTATTCCGGTGGCCTGTATGGGGGCTTACAATGCGGCGAAGGCGGCGCTCCGGAT
>JAVBRV010000349.1:0-38651 GCA_031547585.1 Victivallaceae bacterium | reverse complement strand
CCCCCCCCCCCCCCCCCCCCCACGACCTAGCGCAAGGTTTCGGGAAGGGAGCCTTTGAGGAGGGCGGCGAAGGTTCGGGGGCGGGTCAGGCGGTTGATCCAGCCGCGGGCGGCGGAGAGGCGGAAGAAGGGGGAGCGGCCGAAGGTGAAATCCACCAGGCGGACGGCTGCCAGCATTTCGGTTTCGGTGACGGTTTCTTTTTCCGTGCTTTCGGCGTAGGCGGCGGCGAAGGCGATGGTGGCTACGACTGCAAGGAGAAGGTGGCGGAGGCCGGTAGCGTAGTCGAAGTTATGAATCCGGGTGCCGCAGAAGTGCATGGAGTCGAGTTTGCCGTAGAAGAACTGGTAAAAGAGAGTCATGGCTTCGGGGGAGAAGCGGCAGTTGAGGGCGATGCTCGGCAGCCGGCCGATGTTCAGCTCCGGCGCGTCGGGTTTCAGCAGGGTCATGTCGGCGCGGTTGCCGTAGACGCGGATCTGCTTCCAGGCGTTGCGGAAGCGGTCGCGGACGCTGCGGCACTGCGGCGCGTCGTCGCGGAGGTAGCCCGCGAGGAGGTTGCGGAAGTGGACCGCCGAGCGCTCCGAGAAGCGGGCTTTCGCCAACTCCTCTTCCAGCTTCGGCTGGGCTTTGACGAGGAAGAGGATGAGTTCGTCGTCGAAGGCGCCGGTCGCCTGGTTGACCGCCTCGGCCATGGCCGGGTCGTCGTGGAAGGTGAGGATGCGCGCCGCCGCGTAGAGGCGCAGCCGGAGCGGCATCTCCCCATCCTCCAGGAGGCGGCGGAAGCCTTCGTGGACCATCCGCACCCGTTCCAGGGGGGCCGGAACCCGGCGAGAGAAGATGGCGTCGTCGACTTCGCGCCGGTTTTCGAGCTGGCGGGCGAGGATGGCGATCTCCTGGATGCTGTCGCCGAGGCGCTTCCCGGGGCGTCCCACCGCCGGGCAGATGAAGCGGTATTCCACCGAGATATGCCCGTCGCGCCAGCGGCGGATGTCCATCGGGAAGACCCGGCAGGAGAGCGGTTTGGCCGCATAGCCGCGGGTCAGGTGGACGCCGCAGAGCCGGCCGTCTGCGAAGACGCAGCGGCCGTTGCGGCGTTTCAGCTCATGCTCGCCCGGAGTGCCGGGGAGGGGGGCGAAGCACTCGTCGAAGCTGCCGGGAGCGCCCGGGGTCTTTGCCGCCAGCATTTCGCGGGCTTCGGTTTCGGTCACCGCGACGCTGAAAAGCGAGCAGCAGCCGGTTTCGCATTCGAGACATTCGAATGTCTGCTCCGGATACAGATGAAGCCGCGAACCTGATTTCATGGTTATTTCCCGATACAGAAGTTTTTGAAGATATCGTCGAGGAGGTCCGGTTCGACCGTCTTCCCCAGGATCCGCCCGATCGCGCGCCGGGCATCGGCGAGGTGGTGGGCGGCGAGTTCGAATTCGCCTTTATGAAGCCGTTCCGCCGCCGGGGGCAGCGCTGACGCCGCTTCACGCAGCAGCGCCGCATGGCGGGCGTTGACCGCCGCGTCGGGCAGGCGCTCGGCGGCCTCCCCCAGCACGGCGGCGCGATATTGTTGGAGGAGCTCCGGGATGCCGGTCCCGTCGGCGGCGGAGATTCGCGCGGCGGCGATGGCGGGGAGGGCGCGCCCCGGAACCAGGTCGATTTTATTCCAGACGGCGATTCGCCCCGGCGCGTTTTCGCGCAGCATGTCGGCGACTTCGGCTTCGGGGTCCGCGCCTGCCGCATCCAGCAGCCAGAAGGTGATCTGCGCCCCTTTGATCGAGCGGCGGCTGCGCTCGACGCCGAGCTGCTCGACGAGATCGGCGGAGTCGCGGAGCCCGGCGGTATCGGTAAGAAGGGTGGGAATTCCCGCGAGGTCGGCATGGACGTCGACCGTGTCGCGGGTGGTCCCGGGGATCGGGGTGACGATCGCCCGGTCGTAGCCGATCAGGCGGTTGAGCAAGCTCGATTTCCCGGCGTTCGGCCGCCCGGCGATGACGAGGGGAACTCCTTCGCGCATCGCTTCCCCGGCGGCACGGGTGGCGAGAAGCGCGTCGATTTCGCGGCTGACGGCCTCGACCGCCGCGCCGGGAACGGGGTCGAAATCGAGCTCTTCGTCGGGGAAGTCGAGCCGCGATTCGCACTCGCTGCCGAGATGGGTCAACTGCTCGTACAGGGCGTCGAGCCGCCGCGAGAGCGTGCCCGCGAGCTGGCGTTCGGCCAGCTGAAGCGCCTGGTCGCTGCCGGCGCGGATGACGTCGGCGACCGCCTCGGCCTGAACCAGGTCGAGTTTGCCGCTCGCAAAGGCGCGGAAGGTGAATTCGCCGGGTTCGGCCATCCGGCAGCCCGCATCGAGGACGAGCCGGAGGGCGTGGGAGGCGGCCCGTTCGCCCCCGTGGCAGTGGAGCTCGACCACATCGTCGCCGGTATAGCTGGCGGGGGCCTTCATGTAGACGGCGAGCGTGGAGTTGCCGCCGGTGCGGCCGAGGAGCATGGTGCGGGCGTTTTCGGGCGCAAGCGGAGTTTTCCCCTGCCAGGCGCGGTTGGCGACGGCCAACGCTTCCGGGCCGGAAATCCGGATAATTGCAATCGCGCCGCCGATTCCGGTCGCGGGCGCGGCAATGGTGTCTTCAGTATTCATTACTGGAATAGTATAGCACGATTTGTTAAAATAGCCATCCGGCAAATCGGAAAATCACACTTTTATGCTGAAACCGGGGGATTTAGGGAGTTGGAAAATTCTGAACAACAGACCATTTTTGAAGGCTTGCCGAGTGATTTTTGTTGAAACCGCGAGGAGCGTATCGAGATACGTGACGAGCGGATTTGGCAAACAGCGCCGGCAAGACTCAAAAATGGTAGTTCAGGATTTTCTGGCTCCCTTAGCGCCTTTGGTCTTGACAAGCCGGATTTGCCGGAATATATTGTTTCAGTTGCTTCCGAAACCAAACAAGTCAACGGGGGTGTGTCATGGCGGTCAAGGTTGAAGGATTCCAGGTTCTGGTCAAACGGATCATTACGCTCGTAATCCTGGTGGCGCTGGGGATCGGCGGCTACTGGGCATGGGTCAATCGCGATTATCTCCTGCACCGGGCGCAGAACCAGTACGACTGGACGGCCTACGGGCTCAACTGGAAAGTCCAGCAGAAGGTGGCCGAAGAGAAGGCCAAACGCGAAAATAAAGAAATTCTGCTCGTCTATCTCGGCGACAAGGACCCCGTCAGCGACCGGCTGCGGAAGACCGTCTTCCCGAACCAGGCCTTCAAGCTGGCCGAGAACAACTATGTGTTGATTCTGGTGGAGACGCCCGCCGACGCTTCGAAGATCACCGCGCGGCACAAGGCGTTCAATGAAGAGATGATGAAACGCTACAACCTCGACCGGTACGGCACCTTCCTGGTGGCCACGCCCGGCGCACGCGACGATATGAATGAAGTGCGCCGTTTCACCTGCGGCAGCGAGGGAGTTGCCCAATTGCTCGACAAAATCGCCGGCGGCCGCTTCGTCGCCCGGAAAGCGGTGGACAGCACGCCGCAGCTGAAAACGATCGAAGTCCCGAAAGTCGAGGGAATCGAGAAGGTCCTGCCCAAGAAGGAAGGCAAGTTGGAGGCCGGCGAGGAACCGGCCCCCGTCAAGCCGGAAGATAAGAAATAACCAAAGGCATGTTATGAAGTTTCGTGTATGGCAGATGTTTGCGGCTGCGGCCGCGGCGCTTTCGCTCCAGGCCGAGGTGCCGGAGCTGACCGCGCTGGTTCCCGAGGCGAAAGACTACGAGCTGATCGCCAAATTGAATCCGAAGAAATGGAACTCCGAGGGGTACCAGACCGACCGTGCCGCGGAGCTTCACGGCTCCCTGAAGCGGATCGGCTACCTTCTCAAGGTGACTGATAATCAGGATAAAGCCAGCTGGGTCTTCGTGTCGATGGACGCTTTCGCCAAAACGGCGGAGGAGGCGGTCATCCCGTTGCCCGGCGGCCTGATTATTCAGGACTATGTCACCAATCTCGAAGTCTACTCCAACTCCGGGCTGGTGAAAACCGGCAAGTTCGAGAAGGGCAACGTCGAGATCTGGGGCAATAACTACGGCGGCACCAACGTCAAAGAGATCCCCGGGGCCACCGGCAAGTTCGATTTCGGCGACGGTCCCGGCAAAGACGGCAACTACGGCTGCCTCCAGGTGCACAACTATCTGGAGAAAGAGACCGTTCTTGCCTACAACAATATGACGAACGCCACCCCCGACCTCGGCATCGGCAACAATCCCGACCCGAAGGGGCAGCCCGACTGGACCTTCAGCGGCAATTCGAGGAATTTCAAGACCGCCGAACTCTACATCGTCGGCCTCTATGAAAACCTCGAAATCCGCAAAGTGACCCTGCTGGACGGCAATAAGCTCGAACTCATCGGCAAAACCGACGCCGATATGGTCAGCTACACCGCCGGGCAGACGATGACCTTCAACTTCACGCTCGACACCAAGGGGCAGCCCGCCCCGACCGTCGACTATTACCTCAAGTGGATTCGTACCGGCGACGACGGCAAGCGGGTCGAAGGCAAGGTGAAATTCGTCGACGGCAAGGCGGCGATGACCACTTCGCTGGATCAGCCCGGCTTCGTCCGCGTCCAGGGGTCGATCGTTCGGGAGAACG
The DNA here is from genome assembly GCA_031547585.1 of Victivallaceae bacterium. Classification (GTDB taxonomy): domain Bacteria; phylum Verrucomicrobiota; class Lentisphaeria; order Victivallales; family Victivallaceae; genus Victivallis. The sequence goes on along the minus strand of JAVBRV010000349.1, from coordinate 34,020 downwards.
GTCAGCTTTTGCGGGTCAAACGCTACAACGTCATCACCACGACCCCCTTCGACGGCGGCGCGGGTGTGGAGATCGACAAGCTCACGAGTTCCCCGGAACCGGAGGATTTCGATGCTTTCTGGACGAAGCAGAAGGCCCGTCTCGCCGAAGTCCCGATGAAGGAGGAGCGCACCGAAGTCGCCGCGAAGCCCGCGGGCAAAATCTACGCGGTCAAGATCGATTGCGCCGGTCCGCGCCCCGTGACCGGTTACCTCACGATTCCGGCCAAGGCGGAGACGGGCAAGGTCCCGGCGACCCTCTACTTCCAGGGCTACGGCGTTCCCCGGCAGACGCCTCCCGGCGATGCCGACCCCAACCAAATCACCTTCCGCGTCAACGCGCACGGCATGGAATTGAATCAGCCGCAGAAGTACTACGATGACTTCGCCGCGTCGATCCGTTCAAACGGACAGACCTACGCCTTCGACCCGAAGGAGTACGCGACTCCTGAAAACGCCTACTTCTGCTACATGGCGATGCGGGTGATGCGCGCGCTGGAATATGTGAAATCGCTGCCCGAGTGGGACGGCAAGAACCTGACAAGCTCGGGCGGCAGCCAGGGCGGTCTTCAGTCGGTCTGGGCGGCGGCGCTTGACCCCGCAGTGTCGCAGTGCAATACGGATGTGACCTGGTGCTGCGACCTTGCGGGCGCTGCGAAGATGAAGCGCCTCACCGGCGGCTGGCGCGTTCCCTATGCGGCGGGGGTCGACTACTTCGACTCGGTCAACCATGCCAAGCGGATCAAATGCCCCGTCGTCATCACCCGCGCCGGCCTGGGCGACTACGTCTGCCCGCCGTCGGGTCTGGCGGTGCTGTACAACAACATTACCGCGCCCAAGAAGATCTTCTGGGTGCAGGGTTCCGATCATGGCTACGCTCCCTCGAAGCCGGAGCGCCGGGTGATCGAACAGAAGTAACACGATATGCAAAGCCGCCGGAATCCCGGCGGCTTTTTTGAGTTCATGCAAAAGAGGAGAATTGCCATGAAATCATTCCTGTTCCTGACCGCCGCCGCCGTGTTATTGCTGGCTGCCGGCTGTTCCACGCCGCCCCGTCCCGAGCTGAACCTGGCCTGCGTCCTCACCATCGAACGGCTGGAGGGCAATCCGGAGGGCGACTTCCTCCTGAATGCCGCGCTGTACGAAGAGGGGAGGGGGGAGGTCGTGGTGGCCCCGAAGTTCCTGGTTCGCGAGGGGCAGCCGGGCAACGTCATCCTGCAGCAGCAGAAGTTCGCGCCGCAGGGTAGCTTCTACACCAACTCCTTCGGTCCGATCCCCTGCGGTTCGGCCGATGGACTCCACGCCATCGCCCTCGTGAACCGGACGGCCGAAAAAGGCGCGTTCGAAATCAGCTTCTTCGCCCTCTGGCAGGGCAAGTGGGATGGCGACGCTGCGGTGGGTTCCCTCGATATCCCCGTCGTCAAAATGCGCCTCAACCAGCCGACCCTGTTGCTCCGCCGCTCGGCGGGAACGGTGGTGATTCCGGTGGATGTTGAATCCGCCCCCTCCGTCGCCAACGCCCGCGTCTGGTCGCCCGGATTCTCCGGCTGGCAGAAGTTCCACGCCGGGAAATAGGCTGAAAACGGACAAACAAACGGCCTCACCGATTTGGGTCGGTGAGGCCGTTTGCTTTGAAACAGGTTACTGCTGGCCGTAGTAGGCGTTCTGGCCGTGCTTGCGCTTGTAATGTTTATCGATGATCGGTTGCTTGAGGGGCAGCGGGGAGGGGGCGATTCTCTCGGTGAGGAGGGCGGTGTGGGCCAGTTCTTCGAGAACGCGGGCGTTGTAGACGGCTTTGGCGGCGGTCCGCCCCCAGGTGAAGGGGCCGTGTCCGCCGACGAGGACCATTTCCACCTCTTCGGGCTTCAGTTTTCCCTTGCGGAAGAGTTCGATGATCTGGTTGCCGGTTTCGACTTCGTAATCGCCGCGGATGCGTTCATCCTCCATCCACTCGGTGCAGGGAACCGAGCAGGGGAGGTGGTCGGCGTGGGTGGTTCCGTAGACCGGAATGCTGCGCCGGGCCTGCGCCCAGGCGGCCGCGTAGGTCGAGTGGGTGTGGACGATGCCGCCGATCCCCGGGAAGGCGCTGTAGAGGGCCGCGTGGGTGGCGGTGTCGCTGGAGGGACGGAGGGCGCCTTCCACGACTTTGCCGTCGAAGCCGACGATGACGATATCGGAGGGGCGGAGACGTTCGTAATCAACGCCGGACGGCTTGATGGCGAACACCTTGTGCTCCGGGTCGGAACAGCTGGCATTGCCGAAGGTGTAGAGCACCAGACCGAGTTTCGGCAGTTGCAGATTGGCTTCCAGGCAGAGTTCTCGAAGTTTTTTGTACATGGATGCGGGCTCCTCTTCGTTTGAGTTGGAGATACTGTAGCACTGGAATAAAAAAAAGCAAACGAGCTGAGGTAATTTCAAAAATCAACGTTTTTGGTGATATGAAAAAGGTTTGGCCTGTAGCTTCCCGTTAAAGATCACGCAAATGAGGCGCGGCCAACGGCCGTGCCTCGTTTGCGTCTGCTTCGTTTTTTTTGGGGAAGTGAGATGGGGGGGCTGGGGGGAAGAGCGAAACTTCTTTTTTTTTCGTAAAAAAAAGGGGTTTCGCTCTTCCTCCCGGAGGCGGCGTCTTATTGGCCTGAAAAGGTGAAGTGGGTGCGAAGGAGGGGGAGGTTGGCGTGGAGTTCTTGGGTGAGGTAGGTTTCGAGGTTGCCGTAGTGGAGGTTGATGGCTTCGAAGAAGGCGTTGAGGTATTCGGGTTCGACGGTGATGATGCTGAGGAGTTCGGGTCGTTTGGCGAGGAGTTTTTTGTATTTGGTTTCGGCGCATTGGCGTGAGATGAGGTAATCGTTGAGGATGACTTCTGTTTTCACGCCGAGGGCGGCGAGGAGGAGTGCGGCGGCGGTTCCGGTGCGGTCCTTTCCTGCGGTGCAATGGAAGAGGAGGGGGAGGTTTTCGGGGGAGGCGAGGAGTTGGAAGAAGGCTTGCCACTGGGGTTTGGCTTCGTGTGCGAGGAGGGTGTAGAGTTCGCGCATCATGCCGGGGCCGGTTTGGTGGTTGACCTGGTCGAGGCTGAGGACGTTGCCGGGCGCGATGGGGAGGTGTACGGCTTTGGCGCCTTGGGGAACCCGGTCGGGGAATTCGGCGGTTTCGGCTTGGGAGCGGAAGTCGACGATGGTGCGGAACCGGAGTTTCGCGAGTTGTTCGAGGTCGCGGTCGGTGAGGCGGCCGAGGTCGTCGCCGCGGTAGACGAGTCCGCGGCGGATGATCCGGCCTTCGGCGGCGGGGAGTTGCCCAAGGTCGCGCAGGTTCCAGAGCCCTTCCAGCGCGGGGAGGGGCGGGCACGGTGAATCGGTAAACATGATACGGTAATATACTGCGTCGGCGGCGGTTGTCAAACGTTCTTTTTCGATTTCCGGTGGATGACGCGGAGGAGGAGCGGCGTGAGGAGGAAGAAGAAGATGCCGCTGATGAAGAAGATCCAGCGGACGCCGAAGTAGTAGATGAGGACTCCCCCCACGGCCATGCTGAAGAGGACGCCGATTGAGCGGAAGGAGGCGGCGAAGCCGAACACCGCGCCGCGTTTCTCGGGCGGCGTCACCCGCGACAGCATGGTCTGGAACACCGGTTCGATGCCGCCGGCCATGAAGTACTGGCAGAAGCGCGCCGTTCCGAAAACCCACATCGAGGCGGTGGCGGCTTGCAGCATGAGGAGGATTCCGGAGCCGATGGCCGCCGGAACCACGATCCGTTCGGGCGGCAGCCGGTCGCAGAGGTACCCCAGGCCCAAGCCGGCGAGGACGCCCGCCAGCGCGGTGACGGCGCTGACGATGGCGGTCCATTTGGTGGCTTCGGCGATGCCGCCGATCTCCTCCACCCGGAGGGCGATATAGGGCTGCTCGAAGTAGCGCGCGAGACCGGTGAGAAGGAGGACGAAGAGAATTCCCCACACATAGCCGCTGAATTGGGGAATCCGGAAGCGGAAGCGCTCTTTTTCCTGCGGGCGGAATTCTGTCTCTATCGGAATATCTTCGGCGAAGAAGAAGACGAGAAGCAGCGCCGCGAAGAGCATGAGACCGCAGGAGAGGAAGCCCCAGGCATATCCCCAGCGGCTGATGATGAAGCCGCCCGCCATATAGCCCATCATGGTGCCGCTCCACCAGGCCGAGGTGAGGGTGCCGATGGCGAAGCCGTGGCGGTTTTCGGGGGTGGTGCGGCAGATCAGCGTCTGGGCGGCGTTCATGGTTCCGGAGAAGGCTCCGACCAGGAAACGCAGCAGTACGAGTAAGATCGGCAGCGGCATCAGCGCCATCAGGGGAATCAGGATGCCGCTGATGAGATAGGCCCGCATCAGCATCAGTTTGCGTCCGTAGCGGTCGGCCAGCTTCCCCCAGACGGGGACGAAGAGCGCGAAGCCGAACTGCCCGGCGAAGGCGAAGGCGGCCACCCAGGCTCCCCGCTCCGAGAGGTCGGCCATGTCGAAGGCATCGCGAAGATAAAGCGCCAGATACGGCAACACCGCCGAGAACGCCGCCGAACAGAGAATCTGCGAAAACCAGACGATAAAAAGGTTGCGGCGCCAGTGGAGCATGAAAAAAAGACTTTCTGTACCGGAGTTGGAGAATGAAAGCAATATAGCCGCCCCTTGCGCTTATGGCAACCCGGGGGAGGGGCTTTTTGTGAATAAGAATGTATAATTCTTGCAATTTGGGTTTCGAGCGGATATGTTTATCGGAAGAAATCGAATATCGCAGAGCCGGCCGTCGGACCAGTCGGACTTGTCGGACTCGTCGGACAGAGCCGGTCGTCACAGCGGGTTCGACTGACTCACAGAGAGGATGTGCATGAAACCGGTAACTTCGACGATGGTGGCTCTGGCTGCGGGCGTTTCACAGGCGACGGTGTCGCGGGTGTTGAACGACAGCCCGCGGGTGGACGCCGACACCCGCGAGCGGGTGATCCGGGCGGCGCGGGAGCTGAAGTACCCCTTGATTCCGCAGTCGAAGACCCGGACCGCCGGGGTGATCGTGACCCGGGAGACGCCGATCAACAGCTTTTACGCCATGACCCTGTCGGCGATCAAGGAGGCGGCGCGGGAGCGTCACTACCGGCTCGAAATCATCTCCAACCAGGATATCGGGATGCTGAATACCCGGATCATCAACGGCGCCATCGCTTTCTCCAACGACCTGACCTTGAACCGGCGCTGGAGCGAGACCACCACGCTCCCCCTCGTCCGCTACGAGTCGAAGAGTTCGCATGGCGACAATATTTACACCGTCTATACCGATCTCTTGCCGTTGATTGCCGAAGCCTTCGCCCACCTCCGGCAGAATGGACACCGGGAGATCGCGGTTCTTTTCGGCACGTCGGAAAAGGGGTACGGCAATCACCTGGTGCCGCCGATGCCGTATTTCCTCCGTGAGCTCGGCCGGGCGGGGGTGGCCGATCCGGAGAGCCGCCTCTTTTTCAGCGGCGGGGGACCGGTCGACGACTGGCTGCGGCGAATGCTGAGTGAAGGGTGCACGGCGCTGGTGATTTTCCCCGGCGAACTTGCCATGCAGGTGTGCGGCAAGCTGAATAAAATGGGCTGCCGGGTTCCGGACGACGTCTCGATTGTGTCGCGCGAATTCGGCGGCATCTCCGAATTCTGGTCGCCGCCCCTCACCACGATCTGCCCGGATTTCAGCCGGGTGGGGCACGTCGTACTGGAGTTGCTCGACCGCCTGATCGACGGCGAAACCGATCTTACGGACATCCCGATCCCCGGAACCTACATCATCCGCGAGTCGGTGGCTCCGGCCCGGCGTTGACGACGGCGTCAGGCCTATCGGACTTTTACCTCGCCGAAGAGGCAGCGGTTGGCATGCCGCTCATCATGGGTGGTCCAGGAGGTTGCCGAATCCGCTTTCTCCCCCGGCTTGGCGTCGTTGATCTTGAAATCGAAGCCGAACGTCGAACCGAAGAACTTCGCCGGAATTTTGAGCGTCACGGAATACCCCTCCTGGTCGCTCTTTTCTTCCACTTGAATATCCTTCAACTGAAGCGGCGACTCCGGCTTGAACCATCCGGTCAGGCGCTTTCCCGGCGCGTGGCGCGGCAGATAGAAGAGCCGGAAGGTGTTGACGGTGTACGCCCCGGAATATTTTTCCGCAAAATCGCGGGGGGCGAGGTCGAAAAAGAATTCAACCCCGTCCTCTTCCCACATCTCCCGCTTGGCCGGATCGCGGCCGGAGTCGGTCGCATCCTCGACCTTGACGGTGAGAGTGAAAACATCCTTTTCCAGCAGCAGGGCCGCTTCGGCGTTCGGCAAGGTGATTTTGCCCGGCAGTAGCAAGGTTTTTTCCGCCCGCTCCATTTTGATGGGGTAACGGATGACCGCGCCTTGTACCAGGAGCCGGATCTCCGCGGGCGAATTGTCCTTTTCCAGCGCTTTCACCGGTACGCTCACATTGATTTTACCGTTCGCCGGAACGACGCAATCGACCATGCCCCTGGCCGTAAAACCGCCGCCATGGAAGCCGACTTTGACCGGCAGCGCCTGGGCGGAATGGTTGTAAAGGGTAAAGGCGGCTTTGCCGTCAACCACCCGGCCGAGCTCGCTGACGCCGATCGCCCGCTCCTGCATAATCGGCAGAGTTGCGATCTTCTTGAGAAAATCCGCTTCAGAGAGTTTACCGGGAAAAAGGTAGAGCACCTCCGTGGTCACCGGGAGCAGACCCGCCTTGACCGGATTGCCGAATACATCGAGGAGTTCGAGCCCGGAGAAATCGCCCTTCAGCCCTTGGCGCTTCATCGCGTTCCAGCACGCGGCCATGGCCTCCCCGTTTTTCCGGCGGAACGCGTACACGATCACGTTGGAATCGGGTTTGTATTTGCCGATGACTTTGCCGCCCTCGAGGTAACGGGCCAGGAAGTTGAGCGCGACGAAATTGCCGTTGGGAACCCATTCGCAGTTGGATTCGGCCTTATGGACTTGATCCAAAGCCGGCAGGAGCGGGCTGGTGAACACCATATCTTCGTGCAGCGCAATCGATTGGGCGAGCCCTTCGCCGAGGTCGGTTAAGAATCGCGCCGCGACCTGATCGGGATTACACTGATTCGGATTGCGCTCTGATTTATCCGCGTCATACATAAAATAGAGTTCGCTGTTCCAGACGGGGAAGTTTTGAACCTGTTTGCGGAATTTCTGCAAAGAGATGTCGGCCGGATTGATCGAGGAGAGTTCGCGTCCGGAATAGGGATGCAGCGAGGCGATATCCATATACTTTCCTCCTCCGGCCTTGAGAAAGTCGTCGGTAAACCGGTCGGTCGGCGCGCCGAGGTCGCTGGTGACGCAGATTCCGACCACCCTGGCGGCGGGATCCGCCTTCTTGATCTCCTCATAGGCGCTTTTACAGTAGATGAAGTAATCCTCCGCGCTCATATAGCCGTTGGCTTCGTTGAGGATCTCATAGTGGGTAATCCGCCCCTTGTAGCGTTCCGCGACGGTGCGCACGTAATTGCGCCATAATTCTTCCGGCGCCTGGAGCACCCCCCGATCTTTGGAGATGCTCCAGACATACGGGGGGAAATCGGTCACTTTGCGGCAAAGCGGCACCACCCAGTCCGGCCACTGGCGCGGGGCCCAGTTTTCACTGCCCTTCGGATGCTGAAGCGGGTTGAACCGGCCCAGGTTTGCCAGAATCTTGATGTTGTATTTTTCATAGAGGCCGAGGCGGTAATCGGAGAGCGAAAAATCCCATTTGCCTTTTTCATTTTCGAGCAGGTACCAGGAGGTGACCTCATACCCCGCGTCATGTTCCCGGAGGAGGCGGCAGCCCATTTTTGCCAGGATTTCCGGATATTTCTCCACCCCGGCATTTCGCACCAGCAAGCCTTTCTTCGGGGACACGGGGTACCAGTCGACGTAAATTGCGCCGTTGAAAGAGACGCAGACCTCCTGGTCGAGATCGATGGGAAGGGCGGTGTACTTGCCGATGATGGAATAGATTCCGCCCAGCTGCTTCACCAGGCCCGGCATCTCCAGCGACGTCTGGAAGGTGCCGTAACGGGCGGCGGGAATATCGATGGGAACCGTCTTTTTCCCGCCGCTTGGGAGTTCCACCGATACGGGATGCTCGAAAACGGTTTTCCCGGAAAATTGTTCTTTGACCAGAATCTTTCCTTTCCCGGCAAACGGCGTTTTGCCCGGATTGTAGAATTGCACGGTCAGCGGAATGCTTTTCGTCTCCTCTTTGAGGTAAACGCTCTCCGGAACGGTCATGGCGCATTCGGCGGGGGAGTCCGGGGAGGAGCCTTTCTCGAAGACCTCGATTTTATCCACCCACAGATTGAACGCCTGAACCGGATGCTTCAGATCCGGGCGGATTTTGAAGTGAAATGCTCCGCCACCCGGGGGAGTGCGGTAAACCGTCTCAAAGGTCTGGTACTCTTTGGTCAACGATTTAGCCAGGTAGGTGCTATTCCACTTGGTCGGGGTGACGTTGTAAAGAACGGCATTGAAGGGAACGCCGGGCTGATCGGTTTTCGCCCTCACCCGGAACACGTATTCCGTATCCGGCTTCAGAAAAAACTCCTTGCCGTGAACCTCAAAGCGCTCCTGATGGGGATTGGCGATCTTCAGCGCGCCGTTTTCAACGGTAAGCGCCTGAAAGTCCAGCTTCGAGTTGGTATCCGGACGGAGGACGCGTTTTTGAGCGTAACCGGCGGTTCCCAGCATAAAGTCCCCGTTGAAGACCTCATTCTGGCCATAGAGGAGCGTGGCCGCCGCCCCCAGCAGGAGAAAACATATTTTTTGCATGGGGTGATTCATCTTTCCCGGTTTATTGCACAATTCAGTTTAAACGTTTGGCAGCGCGATAGTAGGGTAGGGCTGCCTGTCCCCAGGCAGCCGTTCTCGTTGCAGGGTCTTCAGGGTGAATAGCTTCTTCAACTTGTTCAGGAGAAGGAAGAACCTGCCACGTTTCAGCTTGCATTCATGCCTCGTAGAGTTTGCGGCGTGAACGGCGCTCTGGGGACAGAGCGCCCTACCCCATGGCGTCGTCAACGATTCCCGATACCTCGTCATTTCAAAATGCGGTACTCGATGTTGTCGATATAAATATTGCCGGGGGCGTTGAGGTGCTGAAACAGCAGGCGCATCGTATGGGTACGCAGCGTCGAGTGTTCCGCTTCGGTCGGGACGGTAAAGGTTTGCGTGAATTCCTGCCATTCCGCGGTCAATTTGTTTTGCCGGAGATCATACAGATGCTTCTCCTGACCGTCCTGCTGGAAATCGAGCCAGGAATTCAGGCCCTGGGGTGAGTCGGCCTTCGCCCAGAACTTCAACTCGATGGTCCGCGCCGGAATCGCCGGCAGCCAGATGGAGTACAGCGTCGCTTTTTCCCCCTGCTGGGGCGGCAAGAGAGCGAGGCTTTTGGCGCCGTATAAAAAATTCGGCGAGGGGACGACTTCGCCGTAGAACTCCGGATTCTGCCAGCCGCGGCCGAAAGCTCCCCGGGGATCGGCGTCCGCCTCGAAATCTCCGTTCGGGAAGAGGTTTTCGGAAAGCTCTGCTTCGGAAAGGGCTTCCACTTTGAGATTCCGGAGCTGCGCTTTGGTCGGTCCCGGAGCGGGATTGAAATAAATTCGCACCTTCGCCTCCGGCGCATCATCGTTCGCATAGAAAAACAAAGTGCACGGCGTGAAATCTTTGGTTGCCTCAAACGGGAAGCTGTTATTCGGCACCTTCAGCACAAATCGTTGTTTCGGCTCATCGGCGCGGCTTTCGAAGGTCACTTTATAGAACGTTCCGCCTTTGACCGCAAAGCTCGCACTGACGCCCGGCCATCCTTTGCCGGGATAGTCGATCGACCAGGCGGCCCCGCCAGATTGCCAGGGCTTATCCGCGCTGATTTTCGTCTGTACCGGAGACGCCGCGAAGGCGCCGGCCATGGCGAGAGCGGTGATTCCAAACACAAACATTTTCATGAAAAGCTCCTTTCGCTGAATCAGATGGGCCAATACTTATAAGTGCGTTCGTAGCCGGTGCCGGTGCCGGAGACGCCGAAGCGCCAGACCCGGTTGTAATACTCGTCGGTGAAATCGGCGAGTTTTTCCTGAAAGACGTGGCCGTCGGCCGCCAGGATGTTGTCGTTTCGGAGATGGCGCTGAAAAACATAGAAGCGAAATTTGCTTGTACTGGAAACACTGAAATCCGGCCACCCATTCTCCTGTTTCGTAAATTCCGAGTTGACGGCATTCTGCGAGTAATCGAAATCGCGCAGGATGGCGACCAGCGACGGCACCTTGCATCTGTTCAACCGGCGCGCCCGGTACAGGGCATCCGGATCATCGACCGGCTCCCTGCCGCAGAAGGAATTCCAGGCGTAGCTGGTGAGGGGGGAGGTGGTAAGTCCGCGACTGGGCCACGTCGGTCCCCACCAGTTGGTTTCGGGAGCGGCGGAGGGGCAGTAGTGGCTCTTGGCGAGCTTGCCGGATGCCGGGATGGCTCCGCCCGCCAGATAATGGTTGAGGCGGCTGACGAAATTCGGACGCATCTGGATCTCGAGGTCAGTCTGGCCGCCGAGGCTGGGCAGAAAATCCTGGTTGTCCGACACATATTGCGCTGTCGCCAGCCCGTATTGGCGGCAGTTGCCGGCGCAGTTGATCTGCTTCCCCTTCTCCCGCGCCCGGTTGAGCGCGGGCAGGAGGATGGCGGCCAGAATAGCGATGATGGCGATTACGACCAGGAGTTCGATAAGTGTGAATTTCTTTGTACTTTTCATGCCATTCCTTTTCGCTGTGATTTTGGGTGGTTCATTACTACATAGTATACCATAAAATCGCGGGGATCACAAGAAAGGCTGTGCCAATCGGATCGGATTTTTGTGCCAGGTTACGGGCGCTTGGGATGCTGAAGGCGGTAGCGGTTCGGGGGGGAACCGAACTCGCGCCGGAAGACGCGGGCGAAATAGGAGGCGTCGGTGAATCCGGAGCGGAGCGCCAATACGCCGATCTCCTCATCGGTTTCGCGCAGCCGACGCGCCGCCTCTTCCAGTCGTAACCCGAGGAGGTAATGTGACGGCGTCACCGGGAAGCACGCGGCCCAGTGGCGGAAGAACGACCGCCTGGACAAGCCGTTCTGCCGGGCCAGCTCATCGAGGTCGACGGGGCGTTGGAAATAGAAGCGCAGGAGGGAGGCGATCTTGAGGATCCGGTCGCGCTCGGGGAGCGGCGGCGCGATGGCCGTCTGATGCTGGTAGACCAGCTCCTGAAGCAGGCGGAAGCAGGCGAGATCGATCCGGTCGATCACATTGCTTTCGAGAAGGTGAAATTGCATCTCCCGGAGCGCCTGGGTCTGCATCCGGATCTCCGGCGTCAGTTCGAAGCGCCAGATCGGTCCTTCGGGCAGGATTCCGGCGCGGCGCATGGCTTCGCAGGTCTCTTTGGCGTAGGCGAAGAATACGGTATGGCGGTCGTCGTACCGGTAGCGCCATACCGTGTTCGGATAGCGGAGGCAGACGTGGGGGAGGGGGGTCCGGTACTCCCGGCCGTCGATCCGGTCGACGGCCGTTTCCGTGGAATCCGAGAGGCGCAGGCCGATTTCCAGTTGATCGTAGTGCGTGGGGCTGATTTCCGCGCCGCCGCTCGAATCCCCCTCCACCGACCCCATATACTTCACGGGGTAGGGGAAGGCGACCTTGCGCGGAATCGTCGACAATTCGAACCGGTAGTACATACGGTTACTCCACGTAATGGTACGGCAGGAGGATGCGGCGGGGTCGGAAATCCTCCGGATTGTCGCTGTTCAGCAGCTGCAGGATTGCTTCATCCAGCGGAGGCTGACGGTAGATCAATTCGGTGACCGGCAGAACCATGCCGTCGCCGGGAGAGAGGAGCGCCGCGAGGGGAGGAATCGGCAGCCGCAGGGAAGCGCAAAGGCGGGCGAAGGCGTTGACCTGTTCACAGTCGTAGATGATCCAACCGCCATGTTCGCCTTTTTTCAGCATCTTCTCCGCTTGTGCGAACGAGCCGAAATTGTCGCTGACCACATCGGCGGCGACGTCGAACCCCGGCAGTTCACCGGCGATGGCTTCGACGATTTCGCGGTGGCGGCAGACGGCGATTTCGTCCGGGGAGTGGAAGTGTTCGCGCTCCCCCATGCCGGCGAGGTAGGCGATCCGCTTCGCGCCCCGGCTTTGCAATCGGCGCACCGCCGCCCGGACCGCGTCCGCATGATCGTGGGAGACGACCGGGCAGGCGACTTCGAACGCTTCGCCGGTGCCGATGCAAGTGATGCCGCGCGCCACCAGCTTGGCGATGTGCGGCATCACCCGGTCGTTGATGCCGAATGCCAACACCGCTTCCGGGCGCCGTTTCAGGCAGCTCTTCAGCGCTTCGGCCCGGTTCCCGAAGAAGACGGATGCCAGGAATCCATCCTGATGCAATCGATCCAGAAACTGCTTCAAGCCGGCGCAGGCATTGCTGTTGGAAAGATGGTCGTCTCTGGTGACGATGATGATTTCGCGTCCTCTCCGCCCGCGCTGAAGCACCCGCTCCCCCGCGCTGCCCCGGTCGTTGACGAATCCCTGGATTTTGCGCCGTTTTTCTTCGCTGACATAGCCGTTGCCGCTCAGGGCGCGCGAGACGGTGGCCGGACTGACGCCGCAATAGTCGGCGATTTCCGTGAGAATCAGTTTTTTGGTCATTGCCGGAACTCCGTTTTCTTGAAAAATACTCCACTTACGGTCGGATAGCAAGCCGGAAATGTGAAATTTTTCATAAGCAATGATTTTTTACGGTTTTATGGAGACGGGACAGTTTCTGAAAAAAATAGTTGTTATTTGTGAAATATTGGCTTGAAGCATGTTTTTTTGTTTGCTTTTTGTGAAATATTTCATATTCTCTCTTGACAACTCGGATTTTTTTTGCTATACTAACAGTAGCTGAGAAATTTCACCCCTTAAATCGGAAGAATTGAAATGGCTGAATCACTTTCTCCCCGTAACAAAAAATTTACCCTCATTGAACTCCTGGTCGTAATTGCGATCATCGCCATCCTGGCGGCCATTCTCCTGCCCGCTTTGAACAAAGCGCGCGCCCGCGGACAGGCGGCCGCCTGTACCTCGAACCTCAAACAGCTCGGTCTCGCCGCCCAGATCTATTTCAACGACAACCGGTGCATGCCGAAGGACGGCTCCCGCAGCGGTCTCGGCAGCGGCAGCGGCCCCTGGACGCTGGTGATGAAGCGGGGCAACTACCTCGCCGCCCCCAAGGTGGAGTGGGAGTTTACCCCGGCGGGGGTCTTCCGCTGCCCGGGCGGCAAAGGCGCTCCCTACGGGTTGCTGCACGCGAATGCCGGTATCGCCGATACTTACGGCGGCTACGCGCTCGGTTACGGAGCCCGGCTTCGCCGGCCGTCGCGGAAGGTGTTGATTTCGGAATCCAGCAACCTGTACTGGTATCTCGGTGAATACGACCGCTGGACCTTCCACGAGGAGTTCCGCAATACTTCCACGGTCGCCTTCGCCGCGCCGCACGGCGGCCGCTGTACGATCAGCTTCGCCGACGGCCATGTCGCCCCGGTGACCGCAATGCTGTACGACAGCTACGGTTGCGGTTTCGGGGCCGATCAGGGGTCGTTCGACCCACAGTCCGGAGCCGTTCCCAAATATCCTTACAATAAGTAACCGGAGATTTTTATCATGATTCGTCTCGTTGCCCTTCTCCTCTTCCTTGCCCTTGCCGCTCCGGCGGCGGAGACCATCCGGGTCGAAAATCGTTTCTATCGCGAAATCGGCGACCGTACCGCCTTTCTCTCCGGCACCTTCAGCCGCGTCGAGGATACCACCGTTCGCTACTTTCGCGACCCGGCGATCCGCGACCGCATGACCGCGATTTTGAAGGAGAACGGCTTCCGCTCCTTCCGCTTCCACCACGAGCAGTTGTCCCACTGGCGGGATCCTTTCACGGAATGGGGGCCCCTGACCCGCAACCCCTACACGAAGCAGCCCTACCGGGACGCCATCGGCGATCAGGAATTCATCCGCTATCTCCACGCCAACGGCTTCAAGACGGTACTCCAGATCAATATCGGCACCTTTTACGACTCCGAAAGCAAACAGCTGATCCGGCTCGACGAACACCCGGAGTACCTCGACCGCGCCGCCCGCTATCAGGCCGAATTGGTCAAGTGGGTGATGGACAACGGCTTCGGGAAGACCATTCTCTACTGGGAGCTGGGCAATGAATCGTATGGCGGCAACCGGACCCCGCAGGAGGTCGCCGCCGTCGATTCGGCCTTCATTAAAGCGATCCGGCAGGTTTCGCCCGACGTCAAAATCGCCGTCGACGGCCAGAGCCCCGAACACCCCCGCAAAATCCGCTGCGGGGAGTGGCAGGGGACGGTCGGCCAGTGGCACCGCGAATTCCTGACCGAACTGGTTCGGCTCGGCCACGGCGACAGCGACATCAACTTCCTGTCGCAGCACTGCTACGCGCACTGGATCGACGATCTGCCCTTCGACTACCCCGAGCGGCAGCCGCCCGCCGTTGAAGCCGCCTGGAAGCTCTTCAAACCCGCCGTGATTACCCAGATCGGCTCGGTGGAGGCCAACCTCGAGCTGTTGAAATCCCTCGGTCTCCACCGTACCCGGATCCAGGCCAACGAGTTCAAGCGCGGCGCTTCCCGCGTCTGGTACAGCCGGACGCTGATGCATGCCCTCGCGCAGACCGATCCCCTGTTCTACTTCATCAATCATCCGGGGGTTGACGGTGCGGTGATCCACTGCCTTTTCAACAACGGTCACTTCGCCTTCGACCCCGCCCCCTGGAAGCGGCGGAGCCTCGGCTGGGGAATCTTCATCCCGACCCCGGAGAACGGTTTTATCGGCGGCCCGATTCCCCGCCTCTACCAGCTGACGGAGCGGCTGCTGGCCGACGGCGACAAGATCCTCAAAATCTCCGGCGGTTCGGCGGCGGTGGCGGCCCACGGCGGCAACCGGCTGAAATTCATCGTCGTCAATAAGGAGGATCAGCCGCTCGAGGCCGACATCGAACTCGCCGGTTTCCGGGTTCCCGAAGGGAGCAAGCTGACCGTGACGACTCTCACTTCGGAGCGGCTGACGGATTTCCCGGTCGACCCATTCACCAAAGCGCGGAACGAATTTCCGTTGCGGGAAGAGAAGCGTACGGTCGCCGGTTCGCGCTTCCGGGCCGAGCTGCCCAAATATTCGATTGCGCTGTTCGAACTCGAAGGCGTTCAAATGACGGAGGCGCAGCGGATTCCCTTTGTCCACCACGCCCTGAAGGCCGCCGAATCGGACGCCAAGGACTTCTACGACACCGACGCCCCGGGGCTGGTGAAAGGGGAGAAGACGCTGCTCTGGCTCGATTTCAGCAAGAATTCGCCGGAGAAAGCCTACCCGCAATTCACCTTCAACAATGGCGGCGCCCGGAGCACTCCGGACGGGTTGGAGTTCGACGGCAAAAGCCGCCTGACCGTCGGGCGGCTTCCGCTCTCCGGCGATACTTTCGAACTCGGCGTCCTTTTCCGGCCCGGCGAAGGCATTCGTTCCGGCATGGCGGCGTCGATGAACTTCCACCTCACCGGCATCGGCATTCGCGGCGGCGTCCTCTACGCCGGCTTGAAAACCTCCGGCGGCCGCTTTCAATGGAGCGACGGGGCCACCTATCCGGCCGGTAAGTGGCTGCTGATGACCCTGCGGTACGACGGCAAGGAGGTCGAACTTCGCCTCAACGGCAATTTGATCGCCAAAGAGGCGCTTACCGGCAAAGTGGTGACTACGCCGCTCACCGTCGGCGCCGACGCCCGTCCCGCCCCGGAGGCATTCTTCACCGGAACCGTCAAGCAGATCGCGCTCTCACGGTAGTTTCGGCGACTGAAGGGCTTGTATAATCACGTCTCTGCCCGACCAAAATGCGGCACACCACGTTGCTGCTCACAGGAACGTGAAGCGCCACAGACGAACGTCGGCCTCGGGGTACGGCGCTGTTAGCGCCGTGCCGCTCGTTGGCGGCGTTCATCAAACCACGTTTTTACTCAACCAAAATGCGGCATATCACATTTCTGCTCACAGGAACGCGAAGCGCCGCGGAGTGGATGTGAGGGTACTCATTTGCGGCGGCAAATGAGCGAGGAGCAATTGCGACGAAGCCGAACGTAACGCAGCGAAGGCCCCGCCGATTGAGGGTCGCTGCAAAGCAGCGAAACTAAGGTCGCCAAAGCGACCGCTACGATTCGGAGGCGGAAGTGCCCGGCCACATCAGGCGGCTTCCCCACACCCGGGGGTGGTTCAGGAGGGGAGTCAGGCCCCTCCTGACTCCCATAACGTCAAGCGCGCATATCACGTTAACTTCTCGCGAATAACGACTTTGAGGACGAAGCGTCCCCCCCATGGCCGTCACCCCTCATGGGAGCCGCCGGACAAGTCCGGCAGTCGGCGAGGCGCGGTGCTTTCGCGAACGTGGAGAATATTGGGGATGGGGATGGCTCCGGCGGGGCTGCCTTCTTCGCCCCGGATGCGAAGGAGGAGTTCGACGAAGGCGCGCCGGGCGATGGCGCGATAATCGAATTCCAGCGTGGTGTGCGGCGGATCGAGGAACTCCGAAATTTCGCCGACTTCGTAGGTCACGAGCGAGACATCCTCCGGAATCCGCCGCCCGGTGCGCCGGATGCAGGCCGCCACCGGAACCGCCAGGGCTTGGTGAATCATGAAGATGGCGGTGATTCCCCGGTCCAGGAGCGGCGGAATCACCTCATCGAGCGGCGTGTCGATGGAGAAAATGACATCTTCCGCCTCCGGCAGTTTCAGCTCTGCGGCGGCTTCCAGGAACTCCCGGCTGCCGCGCAAACGGCCCCGCTCGGAGCGTTTGACCTCCACGCCGCAGACCCGGGCGATACGTCGGTGTCCGAGCCGGGCGAGGTGTTGCAAAACCTGCCGGTTCCCGTCATGCGAATCGGGGTCGATGGAGCAGATGTTCTCCAGCCCCAGGCCGTAGCCGTTGATGATGACGAGGGGCAAACTGGAGAGCCGCGCCCAATCGCGGGCCATTTCGTCGTTGTAGTTGATGGCGATTACGCCGTCGTGGAAGTATTCGTTGATGAGGCGGAGGTTGTTCCGGTCGATGCAGACGTACGGGAGCTTGAGCCGTTCCCCCTCTTCTTCCAACGCCCGCAGTGTCATAGTGGCGAAGATGCCGTAATAGTGCGAGGTCAAAAAGGCGATGCGGGGAGGGTGGTTGCTGGAGAGGTTCCGGTAGTTCAGCCGGCGCGCCGCCTCCAGCACCCGGGCGCGGAGGACCGGGGCGACGTTCGGTTTCCCCGCGATCGCCCGCGACGCCTGCGACTCGGAGCATTCCGCTTCGCGCGCCAGCTCGGCCAGTGTTACTTTCGTTTGCATGCGCTAACTATACCTCCGTCGGAATGTTTTTGCAAATCCGCTTGCAGTTTCTTGCAGTCGATTCCCCTCTTCGCCTCTTGTCATTTCAACGCCGCTCAAGTATAATTAATGTCAGGAAAGGAACACCGAGCAATGAAGAGAAAACCGATCGTCGCCGCCTATTACTTCCCCAACTGGCATGTGGACCCTCGCAATGAGGCGATTCACGGCAAGGGGTGGACCGAGTGGCGGGTTACGCAATACGCCACGCCCCGCTTTCCAGGGCATGAACAGCCGAAGCAACCGCTCCGGGGGTTCGAGGACGAGGCCGATCCGGCGGTGATGGCGCGGAAGATCGACGACGCGGCCGGGCACGGTATCGAGGCCTTCATCTTCGACTGGTACTGGTTCGAAGACGGTTCCTACCGTGAACGCTGTCTGAAAGAGGGTTTTCTCGGCGCGAAGAATTGCCACGATCTCAAGTTCGGGCTGATGTGGGCCAACCACGACCCGATTTACGCGCATCCCGGCAGCTACCACAAGCCGGCCGATCCGTTGTGGGGCGGCATCGGCAAGACTTCGCCGGAGACCTTTCTCCGGTGTACCGACCACTGCATCCGGGAATATTTCTCCTGCCCGAACTATCTGCGGGTTAACGGGAAGCTCTATCTCTCCATCTTCCAGCCGTCGCGGCTGATCCGCGATCTCGGCGGCGAGCGCGCGGCGCGGCTCCTCTTCGATGATTTTCGCGAGCGGGTGCGGCGGGCCGGACTCGGCGAACTCGTGCTCGACTCCAACCTTTTCTGCTGGGAGAACTGGGATTCCGCCGACCTCGGCGACCGCATCCGCGCCGCCGGCTTCGACATGGCCTCCTGCTACAACTGGGGCGGCTACGAAGGCTTCCCCGCCATGGATTACGCGGCCTGGTTCGAGAAGAACCGGGAGTTCGCAAGGGAGGTGACCGACCGGCTGAAGGTTCCTTTCAACCCGGTGGTTACGCTCGGCTGGGATTGCTCCCCGCGCACGGTCCAGTCGGATATGTTCGAGAAGGTGGGCTACCCCTTCGGCACGGTCGTCACCGGCAACACGCCGGAGCGCTTTGAAACGGCGCTGCGCCATATCGCCAATTTCGCCGCCTCCTCCGAATCGACCGCCCGGCTGCTCCACCTCGCCTGCTGGAACGAGTGGACCGAAGGCGCTTACCTGGAACCGGATTGCGAAACCGGCTACGCCCGGTTGGAAGCCGTGAAACGAGTCGTCAACGAACTTTTTCAACGATCCTGAACTATAGTAAAGGAGGTATTTTCATGAACCGGAAGAAATTCACCCTCATCGAACTCCTGGTCGTAATCGCCATCATCGCCATTCTCGCGGCGCTTCTCTTGCCCGCCTTGAACCAGGCGCGGGCGCGCGGGCAGGCCACGAAGTGCACCTCGAACCTGAAGAGCCTCGGCAACGCGGCGCAGTTCTACGGCGACGCCGCCCGGGGATTCCTGCCGCCGTTGCGCAACAGCGGCTGGACGGTTCTCTGGTATACCGGCGGCGATTATATCGATTACATCCGCTACTTTACCGGGAATCCGTCGATTGTCAGTTGGAACATGTTCGTCCCTGAGCGTTTCCTCTGCCCCATGGTCGCCACTTACGCCAACAAGAGGATCCAGACCGATTCCCGGTATTACGGGCAGGTTCGCCTCAGCTTCTACAGCATGAATTCGGAGGAAACGCTGTCGCTCCCCGAGGGGTTTCGCGGGCATATGCCGGGGCGGGTAGTGCAACCGTCGTCGAAACTTCTTCATATTGAAACCAACAACACCACTGCGGCCGCGGGCACCAATGAAGGCATGTGGAACGTCTCACGCGCCGAGGCCGCGATGACGGTTACCGCGGGGGTAACCTATGTGCATGGAAACCGGTCCAATGTGCTCTATTTCGACGGCCATGTGGGGGCGGTCGATTATCCGACACTGTACAACACCTACAACACCAATAAGAACTGGAAGCCCTACAGCAAATGAAACGTCTTGCCCTTCTTCTCGCTTTCGCCGCCCTTGCCCTGACCGCCGGGCAGGTCTGGCGCTATGACTCCGACCGGGACCTCATGGCCGACCGGCTCGTTTTCTGGGGCCCCGCCGGCAATACCTTCGAGCGCCGGATCTCCAAAACGGTGAAGACTGTTGCCGGTGAAAATACGCTGGAGCTCACCATGAAGGAGACGGCTCCGGAAGCCGCCGCCCACACCAAACAGGTCAATTACCTGTATCAGGAGGCGGTGAAACCGGGAACCCGCTTCCGCTTGACCTTCGCTTATCGGGGAACGGTTCCGGGCGAGATCAGCTGTACCGCCGCTCAGGCGACGGCTCCCTTCAAGTCGCTGGCGGCGGGGGCGGGGAAAACTCTTGCGGTCACGACCGAGTGGCAGGAGGCGACGCTGGAATTCACCGTCACCGAAGCCTTTGCGCCGCCCTTAGCCATGCCCCGGCTGATGCCGGGGAAGTATCCGGCGGGGGGCGTGCTTTATATCGGCCCCGTCCGGCTGGAAGAGGTGGAGAGGATCACCTCTTTCGCCCCGAAAGCGGAGTGGCTCCTCTGCCGCGATGCCGCCGCCGGTCCCCAGGCGATCCCGGCCAAGAGCGAAACCGTAACGCTGAAGGACGAGGCGTTCGATCTCTCCCCCGACAAAAAGATTCCGGCCCGGAGCTCCGCCTGGTTCTACCAGACGTTTGAGCTGGAGGAGGCGGGGACGCTGCAAATCGGCATGGCGGCGGACTGGTGGTTCGAATGCTACGTCAACGGGAAAAAGGTCTACGAGACGAAAGAGGGCAACCTGTCGAACCGCTTCCGCCCCGAGGATCACATCTTCAACTTCAAGGCGAACAAGGGGAGCAACCTCCTGGCCGTAAAGGTGCTGGCCGGTTCCGGCGGCTGGAAGTTCGTCTGCGGCAAAGTCGGCTATGTGGAGAACCCGGGAGAGAGCCGGATCGTGAAAATCACCGCGGGAGCGGGCTACCGCCCCCTCGATATGACCAAAATGCTGATTCAAAAAGGCACCGCCCTCGACTTCTCGGAGCTGACCGGCAAACGCCTCCCCGCCGGGAGCCTCGGGCGGGTGATCGTCAATCCGGAGGGCAAGCTCGCCTTCGAGCAGCGTCCCGCCGAACCGGTGCGCTTTCTCTCTTTCAATTTCGCCATCAATTATTGGCGGTTGAACGCCCATACCTGGACGAAAGCCGACATGGAACGCTTCGCCGACGCCGTCGCCAACCAGGGCTACAACCTGGTGCGGGTTCATTTTCTCGACCGCTACCTCCTCGGCTGGAAGGTTCATTACCGGCCCCACCGCAATATGGCGGAAGCTGGCCTGCCCCTCACCGCCGATAAGATCGAGTTCGACCCCGCCAACCTCGACCGCTGGGAGTATCTGGTCAAGTGTTTCAAGGAACGCGGCATTTACCTCAATATCGACCTCATGAGTGCTTCCAGCGGCTATTCGATGGCCTACCGGGTCGAGCCGGGAGCCGGGGTCAAAGGCCAACTCTTCTTCAACCCGGAATACCGGGAACACTGGCGCGCCGCCGTGCAATACGTTCTCACCCACGTCAACCCCTATACCAAAACCGCCCTCAAGGACGAGCCCACGGTCGCCTGCATCAACTTTTTGAATGAGCAGGACTTGCTGATGGGGTCCAAGGAGTTGATGGCGAAGTTCACCACCCCCTTCCGGAACTGGCTGCAGAAGAAATACGGTCCCGGAGTGGCAGGTCCCTTCGAGATCGACGAGGCCATGCTGCGAAAGGGCGACGCCCGGGCGGAGGACGCCGGAACCTTCCTCCAGGAAACCATGACGGAGATGACCGGCTGGTTTCTCGCCCAGGTGCGCGAGATCGGCTACCCCGGCCTCTACAACCACTGGGACATGATCATGCGGACGCTGGAGATTCCGGTGCGGGCGACGCTCCCCGCCATCGCCCAGCACAGCTATTTCGCCCATCCGAACCCGGCTCCGACCCGGAAGCTGGTGCCGAAATCCGACTCGGCGGTCTATTCGGGCGGGCGCGAGATCGATACCGTCGTCGATCAAAACAGTTCGTTGAAATCCAGCTACTTCCGGGCGGCGGCGATGGCCCGTTTCCTCGACCGTCCGTACCTGATCACCGAATATTCGCACGCGTCCTTCAACCGCTACCGGCATGAGCGCGGGCTCTACTTCGGCTCCTACGCGGCGCTCCAGGGGTGGGATTGCCTTACGGCCCACGCGGATACCGTTCGGATCAGTTTCGACCCCTTCTTCACCTTCGAGAGCGCCATGGACCCGATCTCGCGGGCTTCGGAGACGGTGGCCGCGCTGACCTGGCTCCGGGAGGACGTTCGCGAAGCGCCGCATACCGTCGGCCTCCGGCTCGACCCGAAGCGGCTCTTCCCGGCGAACTACCTCGCGGCCATCGGCGACGATTACGCCAAGCTGGCGCTCCTCACCAAAACGGGCATTCTCTACGGCCCCGGCGGTCCCCGCCTCGACTGGACGATTTCGCCCAATGAATTTTCCCGTCTCGAAGTCAGGCAGTGGTATGTTTCGGCCGACCACCGCGACGGCAAGAGCTTCGGGCCTCTGGTTTCCGAATTGCATAAACGCGGCATCCTCCCCGCCGGGAATCGCACCGACCCCGCCAAGCGCCTCTTCGAAAGCGAGACCGGCGAACTCTTCCTCGACGGCCAAAAGGAGACGATGACCGTGGTCACCCCCCGGCTCGAGGGCGTGATCCTGAAAGGGAATACATCGTTGAAGCTGAATGCTTTGGAAGTCCGTGCGCTCGATCGGCCTATGTCCATCGTCGCCGCTTCGCTGGAGAAGGGGAAATCCCTGCGGGAAGCGAAGCGCGTTCTCCTCACGGTCGCCACCAACGCCTTTAACACCAACATGTCCTTCGAGAACGACAGCTACCAGAAGTGCCTTGACGCGGGTGAACTCCCGGTCCTCGTGGAGTCGGCGAAGCTGGAGCTTCAGCTCGAAACCGCGCAGACCTCGGTCCCCGCCGTCTACGCCCTGCACCTCGACGGCACCCGTTCCGAAAAACTCCCCGCCGAATTTTCCAACGGTCAACTCCGGCTCCGGCTCGATACCTCGAAGCTGAAGTTCGGAACCCCCTACTTCGAAATCGTCTACTGAAGCGACCAAATACCATGAGACGGCCCGATCGAGGCCGTCTTTTTTTTGCTTGTAAAATAGAAAGGTTGCTGTTTATATTTGTAAAGCTATGTAATATTTTTTCATAGCATTAAAAATATTTTATAAAATCATCATGCAGCTATTGCTTTTGCCGGGGCTCTGCGGTATACTTATGGCAAAAGAGGTGTTGCATGGCCAGAAATAATTTATCCTCCCGCTTGGTCGGGGAGTTGGAGAAGCGCATCGGGTCGATGGAGGTCGGCGAGGCGCTGCCGTCGGAACAGGTGCTGGCGGAGTCGTTCGGCGTCTGTAAGATGACCCTGCGGCGCGCGCTTTCCCTTCTTGCCGCCAACGGGCTTATCGTCAAGAAAAACGGCGTCGGCAGCGTCGTCGCCGGGAAAATGCGGGTGATTCCGCGCGAACTGGTGTTTCTCTGCCGCGACGTGGCGTTCTTCCGCGAAGCGGTCACCCGCTTCAGCATCCGGGCCACCGCCGGGAACTATCTCTCGACGATCATTCCCCTATGCGGCGATCACGCCACCCAGGAGCGGATCGCCTCCACCGCCGTCTCGCGAAATCCCGCCGGAATCGTTCTTTACGGTGATTCCTCCAGTCAAGGGAGCGGCGTGTACCGGGTGCTGGGAGAAGCGGGGATTCCCCTGCTTCATCTGGTCCGCATGCCGGAGAACGCCGCGGGCAACCTTCTCTCGTTTGAAATCGGCGACGGCATCGCCGCCGTCGTCCGGCGCTTCTATGACGAAGGCTGCCGCCGCTTCGCCCTCTACGGCGACACCGGCATCAACCCGGCGGCCGCCGTCGAACGCCGGCAGGGCTTCTTCGAAGGAATGCGGCGGATGCGCCTCCTGCCGCGCCGGGAGTATATCTGTACGCAGAAGGAAGATCAAGGGGCGTTCATCGAGCTTTTTCGTGATCCCGCCCGCCGTCCCGACGCGGTGATTTGCCTCAACGACATCTGCGCCGGGAATTTCTACCGGTTGCTGCTCCGAGCCGGAATCGGGGTGGAAGGCTTGAAAATTTCCGGTTTCGACGCTTCATTGGCGGCCATGTTCCTGCCCTTCCCATTTCTCACCGTGCGGCTGCCGCTGGCGGAGACGGGGGAAACCGCCGCAGAAATGCTGATCCGGCAGATCGAGAATCCGGCTTTCGGATTCTCCACCCGCAAACTCCCTCTGCAATTGGTGGAAATCGATAACCGATAGGAAGATCATGGAAAACTCAACCTCGAGGAAGTGGCTGAAGCCCGGCACCCGCCAGTGCCTGATTCGGCGCGGCCTGGTCAAAAGCATGGGCTATACTGACGCCGACCTCGACCGGCCCATCGTCGGCATCATCAACACCTGGGCCGAAACCAATCCCGGCCACTACCACTTCCGCCAGTTGGCTGAAGCAGTCAAGCGCGGTGTCTGGGCGGCAGGCGGCTTCCCGTTGGAAGTCAACACTTTGTCGATCTGCGAGGTCTTTTTTGATATTTCGAGTCTGATCTACCGCAACCTTCTTGCCATGACCACCGAAGAGCTGATTGCCCGGCACCCCTTCGACGGGGTGGTGCTGCTGGGGTCCTGCGACAAGAGCGTTCCGGCGCAGTTGATGGCGGCGGTTTCGGCGAATAAACCGATGATCTTCCTCCCCGGCGGACCGATGCTGCCGGGGAACTACAAGGGCGAATCGCTCGCCTGCGGCACCGACAGCTTCAAACTCTGGACGCGCCACCAGGCAGGCGAAATCAGCGAGTGCGAGCTGCATGGCCTTGAGGGCTGTCTCTACGGCAGCGTCGGCGCCTGTCCCATCATGGGGACGGCCAACAGCATGCAGGCCGCCACCGAGTCGCTGGGGCTGGCGCTGCCCGGCTCCGCTGCGGCCCCGGCGGTCTCCGCCGAGAAGATGCGCTTCGCCGAGGAATCGGGGAGGCAGATCATGTCCTTGATCGATAAGGATATCCGTGTACGAGACATCCTGACCCCGGAGGCGCTCGAGAACTGCATCTCCGTCCTGATGGCCTCCGGCGGCTCGACCAATCTCATCATCCATCTCGTCGCCATCGCCCGGCGCGCCGGAATCCGACTGCCGCTCGAACTCTTTCAGAAGATCGGCGACCGGACGCCGCTCCTCGTCAACATCAAACCCTCCGGCACGGGGACGGTGGGGGTCGAATTTCACCAGGCGGGCGGCGTCCCGGCGCTGATGAAAGAGCTGGAGCCTCTGCTTCACACCGGCGTTCTTACCGTCACCGGGAAGACGCTCCGGGAAAATCTGGAAAAGCAGGATAAACCGTACGACCGCAAGACTATCGCTCCTCTCGACCAACCGCTCTCCGGTTCCGGCGGCATCGCCGTGCTGCGCGGCAACCTCGCGCCGCGCGGCGCGGTCGTCAAGCGTTCAGCCGCGACCATCCGGCAGTTCCGGGGGGAGGCGCGGGTCTTCGACTCGCTGGCCGAAGCCGAGGCGTACCTGCTGGACGAAAACTCCGACATGGATGAACAGAAAGCGATCATCCTCCGCGGCTACGGCCCCAAGGGCGCGCCCGGCATGCCGGAGTTCGGCAACTATCTGCCGATCCCCCCCAAACTCTACCGGCGCGGCGTCACCGACTATCTGCGGATCACCGACGCGCGCATGTCGGGCGGCGCCTTCGGCACGGTGGTGCTGCACGTCGCC
Organism: Victivallaceae bacterium; assembly: GCA_031547585.1. Taxonomy (GTDB): domain Bacteria; phylum Verrucomicrobiota; class Lentisphaeria; order Victivallales; family Victivallaceae; genus Victivallis. The sequence continues at coordinate 8,758 of JAVBRV010000349.1, read as the reverse complement.
CCCGAAGCGGCGGCGGGCGGCCCCCTGGGCGCGGTGCGGAATGGGGACACCATCGTCTTCGATGTGGAGAAGGGGCTCCTTGAAGTCGAGCTTGCGGAGGCGGAGATCGCCGCCCGGCTCGCCGGCGTCGCCTTCGAACCCAAGGAGAAGTTCGAACGCGGTTTCGTCCGCCACTATATCGACAACGTCGCGCAGGCCGACGAGGGCTGCGACTTCAATTACCTGTGAGGAAAATCATGGACATCTCCGGAATCTGCCCGATCGCCCCCGCCGTCTTCCACGCCGACGGAGCCTTCGACTTTGCGGGCTACCGCCGCTGCTGCGAAAAGATGATCGGCTTGGGGGCCGACGCCCTGACCCTCTTCGGCATCGCCGGCGAGTACTGCAAGCTCGATCGCGACGAGGAGGAGCGGCTGATCGGCGAGACTGTCGAAGTATGTCATGCCAAAGGAGTTCCGTCGATCGTATCGAATACCCGCCACTCCACCGAAGTCGCGGTCAAGTGGGCGAGACGGATCGAGGCCGCCGGGGCGGACTGCATGATGGTGCTGCCGCCCTTCTTCCTGAAACCGGGCGGGAAGGCGCTCTTCGACCACCTGGACGCGCTTTGTTCGAGCGTTTCGATCCCCCTGATGTTTCAGTACGCGCCGGAGCAGACCGGCGTGGCCATCCCCCCCGAGATGCTGGCGAAGCTGGCGGCGGAGCATGAAAACCTGCTGCATTTCAAGATCGAATGCAAACCGCCGGGGGCCTATATCAGCAAACTCCGTTCACTGCTGGATGACCGGCGCAAGATCTTCGTGGGTAACGCCGGGTTCCAGATGATCGAAGGCTTCCGGCGCGGCGCGGCGGGGGTCATGCCGGGGCCGTCGATGGTCGACCTCTACGCCCGCATCTGGAAGATGGGTCAGGATGCCCAGGCACTGCATGACAAGCTCAACTCCCTCCTCAATCACATCCGGCAGGATGTCGAGATGATTATCCACTTTGAGAAGGTGATTTTGAAGCGGCGCGGCCTCATTGATTGCGCCTATTGCCGCCACCCGGGCTTTATCGCCGACTCGGTGCACGACCAACTTTTTGAGGAGCTGTACGAGATGATCCGCCCGGAGTTTCGGCCATGCTGACGGGCAAGAAAGCACTGGTTACAGGGGCGGCGCGCGGTATCGGCCTCGGCATCGCCCGGGCGCTGGCCGGGGCCGGGGCCGAAGTGCTGCTGCATTACCGCCGGGAATCCGGCGAGATGCGCGAGATCGAAGGGACGGTTCATTTCTTCCAGGCGGAGCTGGATTGCCCGGAAGGGGTTGAATCTTTGTTCGCCGAGGTCAAGCGCCTCTGGGGGAAGCTCGATATCGCGATCAATAACGCCGGTTGGGACCCCGGCGACGTGCCGTGGGAGAGCATCGATTACGAGCTGTACGAGAAGCTGACCGGCATGAATATACGGGGAACGTTGTTCTCGTGCCTGAATGAGATGAAGCTGATGCCGGGGGGCGGGAGCATCATCAATATCGGTTCGGTGCAGATGAATTCCACCGTGCCCGGGCGGGTGCTCTACGCGACCAGCAAGGGGGCGATCCACAGCATGACCGGGGCGCTGGCGCTCGAAGGCGGGCCTAAGGGCATCCGCGTCAACAATATCGCCCCGGGCTATATCGTGGTGGATCGGGTCAGCGCGCAGCCGGGGTTCGAGCCGGAGGAGATCGTCGCCGGCATTCCCCTGCGGCGGCTGGGGACGCCGCGCGACGTCGGCGAATGCGCTGTGTTCCTGGCTTCGGAAAAGAGTTCATTCATCACCGGGCAGAGTCTGATCGTCGACGGCGGCGTCGAACGCAAGCTGGCCCGCAGTTCAAGGTAAGAGACAATGAAATTCATGACCCCCTTTCGCTTCCACAACGACGTGCTTTGCAATTGTGACTATGAACCGCTTCAACTCTCTTCCCGAGAATATGTTATGGGGGAAGATATGGAGCGCGCGCTCCGGCTTTTCAAAGCTACCGGCGCGAACTTTATCCACCTGACGCTGCGGGAGAGCGAGACGGTCGCCGCCGACGGCACGGTGACGGGAAGCTTCGAACGGTTTGACCGCTTTATGGAAATCGCCACGGAACTACGCCTGTATGTGGGACTTACCATCACCTCGGAGTGGACCTTTGACTACCGGGTTCCGGAGCGGATGAGTGAATATGACACCATTCGCAGCCATATGCGCCGCTTCGACCTCTGGATGACCGCGCTCTTTACCCACGCCAACTCTTTCAGCGGGAAACGGTTGTATGAGTATCCGGCGCTTGCCGCCATTGAGCCCTTGCGGAACGTCGACGGTCTTGCGGAACGGGAGGCGCATTGGTTCTCCTTCCTCCTCAGTCCGTACATCGATCACTATTTCACGGGACGGGTACTGAAGGTTTGCTTCAACGCTCCCTATCCCGAAGCGGCGGTGGAGGGTTTTGCCCGCTGGGGATACCGTTCCCTGCTGCTGCAAAGTGAATCCGATCTTCAGTTCGAGGAGGAGCTCCCCGGACTGCCGAAGGCCGGGTTCCGGGCGGCGATCCGGCGGACCGGCGAAGCGGGCTGGAAGCCGCTGGCCGCCGTGGCCACCTGGTCGAGGGGGGAGACGCCCCACCGCAACGGCGGGGCCGAGGGCTTTGTCAGCTTCGCCGCCGCCGGCGGGGTGGAGCTGGAGTTTACCTTCCCGGTTCCGGTACAATCCGCGAAGTTCCGTCCTTCGCTGCGGAAACCGCTTCCAGTGCAAATGGATGGCAATTGCGTCCGCCTCGCCATGCCCGAGAATCGCTACGGGGTGATCGAGGTCAACTATGATGTGGAGGAGTCGGCGGCTTTCACCGTCTACCTCCTGAACGACCGGATTTTGCCCGTGCCGGAAATGGGGAAGGGGGTAAAACTCCTTTCTCCTGGCCGCCATACCCTTGCGGAACTGGCGGAAGAGGCCAAACAGCTCTGGTTCCTGCCGGGAGTCCATGAGGTGGAAGGGGATAAGCTGATCCTCCAGTCAAATTGCGACGTGCATCTTTGCAATGGCGCGGTACTGCGGGCGAACATCGCCGGGGACCGGGTGGAAAACGTCCGGATCACTGGGCGGGGCGTCATCGACGCCACCCCCTGCCTCCGGTTGCCCGGGGAAAACTGGCGGAGTCTCGGCGAAGAAGGGGTGATTTTTTTCCTTCACGGACGCAATGTGGTCATCGACGGGCCGATCCTTTACAATCCGCAATTCTGGGCGGTGGTGGTCGCGGGGACGGAGGGGGTGCGCATCCGGAACTTCAAAGTACTCGCCTGGCTGGTCAACGACGACGGGATTCAACCCCGTTCAGTCAACGACTTCGAGTCGGAACACTGCTTCCTCAAGTGCTTCGACGACTGCGTGGCGGTGAAGACCCGGCGGGCGATCGGCATGCATTCCGAGGGGCTTCTCTTTCATGATCTGGTGCTGTGGAAGGACGCCGGCGGGCATGGTCTGGAGATCGGGCACACCTCGCAGGCGGACCTTCTCTGCAATGTGCAATTCCGGGATATCGAGATCGTCGCGGTGGGGGGCGGCTCCGGACTCAGCATCAACGTCCTCGACCACCAGACCGTCCGGGACGTGCTCTACGACCGCATCTATATCGAGGGGAAGCCCTTCCCCTGGTACGCCCGGTTCACCGTCCACGGCGAACCGTCGCCTTACCGGAGCGACGACGGCTTCGGCCGAATCGAGAACGTGACGATCCGCAACCTCTTCCTCGAAGGAGCGGCGAACCGCGCCGGCATCTTCGGCTTCGACGCGGAGCACCTGGTGGAGAACGTCGTCTTCAGCCACGTCTGCGAACACGGCTCCACCCCGGTGACGGAGTTCACGAAGCTGAACATCGAGCAGCGCCACGCCTCCGGCATTCGTCTGGAGAGTTGACCGTTCAGGGGGCCGAAGGCTCGAATTCTTTCACGTAGAGAAGCAAGGTCGGGTATTCGTGGAGCTTCGGGGTGCTGAGCAGCAGTCGATTCTTCGGATTGTTCTCCGGCAGCCAGCCCCTCTCTTTGGCGTTCCGCCGGTCGGTGATGACGTACGGACTCGTCGGCGACTTTTCGCCGGCGTAGTAGGGGCGGTCGATGAAGAAAAACAGCTCGGTATTGAATTCATAGGTCTTGAACGCCTGCCCCGGCGGCAACAGTTCCCGCGCTTCCAGAGCGAAGGGCTTTATCGTCTTGGCGCGGCTGACCGCCGGGTCGATCACTGCGAAATAGGCGACGAACAGCACCCCGATCACCGCCGTAAAAAGAGTGAAGGCGCTGTACGTCCGGCGCTTCTCCAGAAGGACGAGGAAGGCGCCGAAGATGCCGAGAACCGCCACCGCGCCCGCCAGAGTCCACCACCGGTAGTCCAGCACCAGTGTGCTGATCTGCAGCATGGACATGCCGTCGGACTTGGAGATGAAGTCGATCTTCCGTTCGACAATGTTCCGGCCGAGCCACTGGAAGAATCTGGTTTCATTGATGATGAACGCCGCAGCCAGCAGCAGGGCCAAGGTGACCCAGCTCCAGCGCCAGCGGCGGGAGAGGGCGTAGTGTTTTTCGCAGAAGAGCTCGATGCTCCTTGCCAGCAGGATGGCCACCGCCGGATAGACCGGCAGCAGGTAATCGGCCCGTTTCAGCGCCGAGAGGCTGAAGAAAATGAAACCGGTGACGAACCAGGCGAGAAGAAAGAAGGATTCCGGACGGATTTTCAGGCGGAGGAGCGGCTTCCAGTAGATGAGGAGGGCGATGATCGCCAGGGGGGACCAGGGCAGGATGCCCGCCGGCAGATACCCGAAGTAGTAGAAGGGCGACATCCATTCGCCGTCGCGGTAGCCGGCCTGCCCGGTGAAGCGCCCGAGGTTCTGATTGAGGAAAAATTCGTTGAAGAACGCGCCTTCCGTCCGGATGGATTCGAAGACGAACCAGCTGCAGCCGGCCGCCAGAAACAGCGCGCCGCCGGTGAAGGGACGCAGCGCCAGGGGCAGCTTCCAGTCCCGGTAGCGGATCATCAGGACCAGTACCACCAGTCCGGCCAGAATCACCGGCAGCGGTCCCTTCAGCATCATGCCGGCGGCGAGCGCCAGATAGAAGCCGTAGATTTTATAGTTGGCCTTTCGCTTTTGCAGATAACCGAAATAGAGCGAGACCATGGCCCAGGTGAACGCGGCGGTGAGAAGGATGTCGATGTGGGCAATGCGCCCGAGGTTGGTGAAGCGGGCCATGGTGGCGAGGATGACGGCGGCGATGTAGCCGCAGTTCCGGCCGTAGATGCCGCCCGCCAGCAGCGCCGCCCCGAGAACCGCGAGTACGGCGGCGATGGCCGACGGCAATCGCACCGCCAGCTCGGCTTGGATCTTGCCCGGATCGCCGTCCAATCCGAACAGCGCGCCGGGAATGGCGCAAAGCCAATAGTGTAAAATCGGCTTCTCATAGGGAATGCCGCCCGTCATTTGCATTTCCAGATAGTTGCCGGTGCGCAGCATGTTCCGGGTGATGATGGCGGTGCGTCCCTCCTGGGCGGAGTAGATCCCCTCACTGCCGAGGTTGCTGAAGAACATCAGAAGGACGAAGAGGCTGACGCAATAGAACCAGGGCGAACGAAAGATCGGACGGTCGGCAGGAATCATCGAAACCCTCTGTTTTGACGATGAATTTTTAAGCGGTTACTAATATAGGCTTAAAATGTGAAAAAACAAGTCAGGGGGATGTTTTTTTTAGATTTTCAGCAGAGTTTCCGGATGAGTGAAGCCCTCTTCGAGCTTGGCGAAGAAGCAGGCGGTGTGAAGGCCGTCGACGAAACAGTGGTTGAGCTTCAGGCCGACCGGAATGGTTCCATCCTTCAGCTTCCCCCAGGCCAGGATCGGAATCGTCTGGTCGAAGTGGTATTCGGCCTGGACGATCGATTCGAAGTGCAGCCATGGCACGCAGCTGGCGCAGAGGAAGTCCTCGCCGTGCTCCACGAGAGGGGAGGGGACGCCGGTCTTCGCCGCTTCGATCAGGGGGGCCGCTTCGGCCTTGAAGGCAAGGTAGTCTGGCGCATATTCGCACCAGACCTGACGGAACGACTCCGCTTCGGTCATGATGGGGGTCATCACCGCGATCCGGTCGAACTCGATCACCTCTTCCCCCAATACCCGCCGGCGGAACTCCGGCACATGGTTCGCCGCGCGCAAAATGGCGTAGAGCGAGAGGAGGAAGAAGGATTCGCCATGCGCTTTCGCGAATGCCAGGAGCGGTTCCGCCTCGACCTTGACCGTGAGGTTGAAGCAGGGCGCGTCGAAGGCGCGGTAGAATTCGAAGAGCTTCCGCCGCGGCCAGGATTCCAGGTCGATGATGCGGTAGGCGTTCATGGGCGCTCCTTTGATACGGCGACGAAGGGTTGGCGGGTGATTCCCGGGGCCAGCACTCCGGCGTCGAACCATTCATAGAAGAAACGGTTGAGGGATTGGATGGTGTAGCCATCCTGCCGGTGGTCGGCGGTGTCATAGGGATCGGCGAAGATCAGCACGTCGTCGCCGACGGTTTCCGAACCCAGGGTGTCATAGCCGATCAGCACCATCCAGTGGCCGCCCCAGGTGACGTTCTCCACCAGAACCGCGGTGTCGGAGCGGAGGGAGGCCAGCAGGAATGCCGAAAACTCCTCCGGCGTTTCGAAGGTGACGCCGTCGAGCGAACTTTTTACGGAAAATCCGCGTTTCCGGAAGGCTTCGGCCAGGGCGGCGACGGTACAGCCGTAGCCGCCGTCCGGACGGCGGTTCTCCGTATAGCGGATATCCATCTCCCGATCCAGCTCGCTTTCGGTGACGCCGGTGACGCCGGTGACGCCGAAGTGCTGAAGCACCATCAAGGCGGCGGCCGCGCCGCAGCTGCGCTCCGAGGTCTGCTGAAAGGTCTTGAAGCGTTTCAGCTTGACCAGGGTTTTCGTCGGGCTCGAGCGGTAGAAGTCGAATGCGGGGAAGTAAGGTGAACCGGTCACATTCCATCTGCCGGCGTCGGCGGCCGCGCCGCCGACCGTTCCATCCACGGGGTCCCCGATCGCGATCGTGGCGCTCTCCGGTTCGGGGGAACGGCAGCCGGCAAGCAGGACGGCCGCAAAAAGCACGGCAACGGCGAGCGAATGGTGAAACACCGGTAAGTCTTTATGTACGATCCGGTTCACTTTTTCACCGTGATCTTCCGGCACAGGATGGTTTTGCGCTTGACCCCGTCTTCATCGGGGTAGTAGAAGTCGCTGTAGAAAAGAAGGGCACTGTCGGCGTCGATCGGCACGATCTCGGGATTGTGGCAGGCTCCGACCCACTGGTGAAAGGTCGGAGTGCCGGTTTTTATATTGGCGAGATGGCTGCGGTCGGTCGCCTCCATCGCCTCCAGAGGGGCGCTCCACCGGGTGCCGGTATCATCTTCGCTGGCTTGAAGATAGATGCCGGGGCGGGCATAGCAGAGCAAGGTGACGCCGCAGTCGAGGCGGCAGAGGCGCGGCAGGATCCCCACTTCGGCGAACTTCACCGGTTTCGACCAGGTGTGGCCGCCGTCGGTGGAGCGGGCCATGTACATCGGGTCCCACTCCTTCCCGGTATAGGCGTACCAGGTGGTCCGGAAGAACCAGACGATCGAGCCGTCGGGCATAAATTCGAAGTCGCTGTCGCTGTAACCGCCGCTCTGGTAGGGGTATTCGTGCCCATCCGCCTCGTACTCCATGTGGCCGCGCCGCTGGAAGGAGCGGCCGAAGTCTTCGGAGCGGAAGAGCTCCGCCGAATAGTAGGGGCTGTACTGGCCGTTTTCAGGGTTGATATGCCCTTCGCCCGAGAAGGCGCTCACCCAGATCGCTCCGTCCGGGCCGAGCTTCGGGGTGCCGCGCGGAAAAATCGGCTTCAGGACGTTCTCATACCCTCCGCCGGAAAACACCACCCGCGTGAGATAAGGCCAATCCACCGGAACCCGCTCTTCAACCGGTTCGGTCGATCCCGCCGGAATCCGCATGGCCAGCCACTCCTTCTTCGACAGGCTGTCGGGGAGCCGGTCGGCGTTGTAGGCGCGAATGGTGATGCCCGGCCAATAGGTCATGCCGTCCGGAAGCGGCAGCGTCCCCTCTTCGGCCTTTTTGCTGAAGTCATAGCCGGGGGTGTAGAGGTTCTGGGGCGTCATTTTGTAGTTGTCGAGCTTGACCCCGGATTCCATGGGGAAGTAGAGCCGGTCGCCGTTGGGAAGGAGGAGTCCGCACTGGGTGGAGACGGTGTGGTCGATCTCCCGCCAGGTCACGCCCAGGTCGCGGCTCTCGAACCAGCGGTTCTTCTCGCCGAACGACTTGATGTCGTCGTCGACCACGTGAACGCCCACCACCAGCCGGTCGCCGAGGTTGTAGGGGCGCGGAAACTGGTAGGCCCCCCAGATCTGCTCCTCCGGCCGGATCCCCCGGACAATGACCCGCTCTTCGCCCATCGTGAGTTTCATATAGACGCGCTTCCCCATCGGTTGTGTATTGGATACGGAATTAAAATATAGCCGACAATTCCCCGATTGCCAATCGAATTCTCCGGGAAAATGGTTTCCCGCATCTGCGAACAAAAATGGTTGCGATTGGCGGCAAGTGAGTGAAATGCCTTCTCAATGTTATTGTTCCGGCGGCTAATCAGCTTGCATATTTCACGTCTCTGCCCAAGTCAACAAGCGCGGTAGGCGCCGCGGAGTGAATGTGAGGGTACTCGTTTGCGGTAGCAAACGAGCAAGGAGCGAATGCGACGCA
>JAVBRV010000515.1:0-2815 GCA_031547585.1 Victivallaceae bacterium | reverse complement strand
GACAGGGTGGTACTCTAACCAATTGAGCTACTCCCCCGCGTTCTGCAACGCAGTATCGTCTGAAAACCCGCTCCCCGATGTGCTCAGGCCATTAAAAAATGGCGAGAGAGACGGGACTCGAACCCGCAACATCCACCGTGACAGGGTGGTACTCTAACCAATTGAGCTACTCCCCCACATCGGAGCCGTTTTTCCCGGCGACAGCGTATAAAATAACCCCCTTTTAGACGAAATCAAGGTCGAAAACGAAAAAAAATCGCAGAAAATACGGTTTCTCGATTTGAAAAACTGAAAACTCTCTTTATAGTACCATTTTGAATAAGGCCGCATAGTTTCAACGGAGGAAAGTAATCATGACGGTTTGTCCCTATTGCAATATTGAAGTGAGTGAGAGCGCGATCGAAGCTGAAGACGGGTGCTGCCCCGAGTGCGGCTCCATCATCAGCGCCACCAGTTCCTTCCTCGGCGAAGATGAGGAGGCGGATGAGCTCCTGGAGTATGAAGTCGCCGAAGACGATATCTTCGACGACTTCGACGACGAGGATGATGAATTCGGGCGCGGGGAGTTCGACGAGGATTTCGGCGACGAAGACTTCGACGAAGAAGAGTTCTCCGACGAGGAGTTCGACCTCGAAGAGGACGACGACAAGTTCTGATCGCAAATCTCGATAAAAGGCGCGGCTTCGCTTTCGGGCGAAAGCTGCGCCTTTTTGTAGACAGTGCGGCGAGAGCCGGGTTGTGCTGTGGCGGCCGGCTCTGTCGGACAAGTCGGACTGGTCGGACTGGTCGGACGGCCGAAAAGGTGGTAAAGTCAAGCCTGATTCATCGCGCCGCGCTGGTAGGGGGCGAATTCGACTTCGGCGAAGCCGCATTGCCGGAGGCGGGCGATGATGGCTTCGCGGTGGGTTTCGGTGAAGGATTGCTCTTCGGGGGCGGTTTCGACCCGTGCCCGGTCCCCGAGCTTGCGGACGCGGTGGGTGGCGAGGCCGAGCCGATGCAGCGCTTCCTCCGCCTTTTCCACCTGGCGGAGCGCTTCCCGGGTGAGCGGCGTCCCGGTGGGAATGCGGCTGGCGAGGCAGGCCGCCGCCGGCAGGTTCCAGGTCGGAAGCTCCCAGCGGCGCGACAGTTCACGAACCTCCGTCTTGGTCATGCCCACGTTGAGAAAGGGGTGCAGCACCCCCAGCTCATCGGCCGCCCGCAGGCCCGGACGGTAATCCCCGAGGTCGTCGGCGTTGGTTCCGTCGGCGAGCCGGTCGAAGCCCTCGCGCTCGGCGCGGCCGAGGAGGGCGCTGAAGATCGCCTTTTTGCAGTGGTAGCAGCGCAGGGGCGTGTTGGCGGCGATCTCCGGGCGGGGGAGGGGGTCGAAAGAGATAACCTCCAAATGCAGCTCCGTCCGGCGGGCGAAGGCCTCGGCCATCTCCCGTTCGCGGCGGGGCAGGAGAAGCGAGTCGGCGAGCAGGAGGAGGACGTTTTCGGCCCCGAAGGCCCGCCGCGCCGCTTCCGCAAGCAGGGTGCTGTCGCAGCCGCCCGAGAAGGCGATGGCGAAGGGATCGCCCGACTTCAGCTCAGCGAGCAGTTTTGCGGCGATAGAGTTCAAGGTACTCCTCCTCCAGAATATCGGCCATATGCTGCCAGCGGAACTTCTCCACCACCAATTTTTGGCCGTTTTTGCCCATTTGACGGCGCAGCTCCGGGTTGCGCCAGAGGAGGAGGGTCGATTGGGCCACCTCATCCACCGCTTCCGGGCGGGTGGTGTAGCCGGTCTCGCCGTCAAGCACCACCTCCGGCGTGCCGTCGAGGCGGAAGCCGATGGCCGGAATCCCCGTCGCCAGCGCCTGAACCACCGAGCGCGGCAGCCCCTCATGCAGCGACAGGTGCCAGAGGAGGCTCCCGAGCGCCAGGTAGCGGTAGACCTGATCGGGGGGGACGAGTCCGGCGAAGTGAAAGTTTTTCGCAATGCCGGCTTTTTCCAGCCCGGCGTCGATCTCCTCCTTCATCGGGCCGTCGCCGACCACCAGGAAATGGGTGTCGGGGAATTCGGCGATCACCTTCGCCGCCGCCGGAACCACATACTCGTAGCCCTTCTCCGGGAAGAGCCGCGCCACGGTGACGATCACCCGGGCGTCATCGGGAATCCCCAGCTTTTCCTGTAATTCCGCTTCAGGAACGGCGTTGGCGAAGAGCGAGGTATCCATGCCGGAATAGACCACTTTGTACTTCTCGGGCGGCGCGATCTTCGCCGCGACGCACTGGTCGATCATCGCCTGGGCGACGGCGAAAATGCGGTCGCTGCGGCGGGCGGCAAAACGTTCGAGCTCGATGTAGAGCCGGTTTTTCCACGCCTTCTGATAGGGGTGGAAGGCCTGCCCGTGAACGGTGTGAACTGTCACCGGCACCCCGGCGCGGCGGGCGGCGATCCGGCCGATGATGCCGGCCTTCGAGCTGTGGGTGTGCACCACGTCGAAGCGCCGTTCCCGGAAAAGCCGGGTCAACTCTTTGATCGCCCGCCAATCGTCGAGGGGGGAGATTTCGCGCACCAGGCTCGGAACCTCGAGGATCTCGAAGGGAGGGACTTCCACGTTGCCGAGGAGCTTCCCTTCACGGCCGGGGGAGGGGCCGGTGACCAGCGTCACCCGGTGTCCGGCCCGGAGGTGGCCGATGATGGTGTAGAGGGTGTTTTCCTGCGCGCCGCCGACGATCATGCGAGTGATGACGTGACAGATATTCAGTTTTTTATCGGAGCTCATATTCCATTACTTCCAAAAGGTTTCCATAGCCGGCCCGGAATTCGCGCGTTGGGCGCCCGGGCTGCCGG
>JAVBRV010000196.1:0-14685 GCA_031547585.1 Victivallaceae bacterium | reverse complement strand
AGGTGTTCGCGCCAGTTCGCCGGAATCGCCGAGATGGAATTGGCGAGATAGGCGGCTCCGGCCTTGGTGCACCAGGCTTCGAAGAGCTTCCGCAATTCGGTTTCGTCCGCAAGCGGCGCCGACAGGCGCTCGAAGTAGTCGAAGAAGCCTTCGCGGAGCTCCCCGGTGAGCGGCGTCACCCCGCTCCAATGGTTGCAATAGGGAATGATCTCATAGGCGAATACCCCCTTGAGGTCGCAGTGGTATTTCACCATATAGCCGACGTGCCAGAGCAGCGGACGCTCGTTGAAGATCCGGGGGAAGTAGAAGTTTCCCGGCGAATAGCTGATCGGCGCGCCCCGGTACTCCTCGGCGCCCAGCGGCGTGTGGGTATGGCAGTTCCAGACCAGCTTCGCCCCCGCGTCCACGAAGGCGCGGCAGAGTTCGACCATCCGGGGGGTGGGGTAGGGGTAGTATTCGTGGCCGCCGTGCAGGGCCACCATGACGAAGGAGCCCGCTTCCGCCGCTTGCCGCACCGCCGCCAGGTTGGCGATGGGCGACAAAGCAGCCGCGCCCGGCTTCTCCGTGTCGGCGGAGCCGAACTCATTTTCGGCGAAGTTGAAGATCTCGACCGGAATCCCGGCGGGGGCGAGCGCCAGGGAGGCGTTCGCTTCGCGGAGCGTCGCGCCGCCGCCGACCGTGCGGAGTCCGGCGGCCCGGAGCCGTTCGGCGGTCTCCAGCAGCGCGTCGCTGCCGAAGTCGCCGGTGTGGGTGTTGGCGAGGAGCGCGACGTCGAAGCCCGCCTGCCGGACGATTTCGATCACCGACGGGTCGGATTTCAGGTTGGGGCCGCTTTTGTCGATCGGTTCGCCCGTGTCGGCGGCGACGGTTTCAAACTGGATCGCCCGGAGGTCGCAATCGGTCAGGATGGGCAGAACGTTTTTGAAGACGCTCTCCGGAGTGGCCGGTTCCGTGATGGTTTCGCCCGGGTAGAAATCCCCGGCGAAGAGAACGGTGAAGGCCGGGTTCCCGGCGGCGGGGCGAAGCGTGTGAAGCGAACGGTCCGGCATCTTTTAAGTCCTTATAATCAATTCATTTTTAGGGCAAGGAGAACTCCGGTGAATAAGAGCAGGAATTCGATGAAGGTGCCGACCAGCGTCACCTGATCGGCCGTGAGGCTCCCCAGATTTCGGCGGAAGTAGCCGGCGAACCCCGTCGACGCGAAGTAGACGATGGCCGCCGCCGCCACCACCCCGACCGGAAAGACGAAGACGAGGAGGAGGCCGATGATTCCGGCGGTGATCCAGAGCCGGCGGTGCTCTTCGGGCGCGACCGGCAGGAGAGGGCTCCCCGCCAGGTCTTCGGCGTGGAGCGCGAGATATCCCTGAAGCGTGAAGGCGCCGGTCAGCACCACCGTGATCCAGCCTGTGGCGCCGTAGCTGGCGAGGAGGTAGAGAAAGACCACCAGGAGGATCTCGAACAACCCGAGAAAGAGCGTCGCCGCCGGGTGATTGAGGATGGAGATCCCCGATTCGGCCCGGACCGCCGCCTCGGCGGCCGGTTCCCCGCGCAATTTCAGCATGAAGCAGGAGCCGAGAAGGCTCACGCCCCGCCCGTAATCCTTGAAGGTGAGGGCCGCCGCCACCAGCAGCGCCCAGAGCAGCGAAGCCGCTACGGGATTGAAGAGATTGTGGAAAAGCGTCCCCGCCAACCAGGCGGCCACGCCGAAAAGCAGCCCGACCACCGGGAACCCCATGAGAGTCATGGCAGGGTCGGCGCGGCGGCGGAATTTCTTCCGCAGCGCCGTCGGCAGCGGCAGGTCGATCAGCATTTCCCAGGCGGTGATGACGCCGGTGGCGAATGGTTTACCCGTGGGCATGGTGTTTGATCCTCCAATATTCTTTCTCCATGATCTCGTGGACGCGGAGGGCCAGCTCCTTGCGGTTTTCGCCGGAGTACGGGGTGATTACGGGGAGAATGTGCACGTCGACCTCCACCCGTTTCCGCCCGAGGGTCCGCCAGATGTGGGGAAGCAGGCTCTGGCTGCCGAACCAGGCCAGGGGTTTGCCGTCATCCGGAAACCCCCGGTAGAAAAGCAGCGTCGGCTGGATCGGCAGGGAGAGTTCCGCCGCCGCTGCGAAGGGGGTCGATTTGAAAGGGAGAAGCCCGTGTTCCCCGTCGGTACTGGTTCCTTCGGGGTAGACCAGCATGGAGATGCCGTTACGCATGGTTTCAACCATGATTTCTTCGGTTTTCTTCGCTTTGGTCGGCGACTTGCGGTCGATCCAGACCGGGCGGCCGAGGCTCGTCATCTGGCCGAGGAAGGGCCAGTACTTCATCTCCGCCTTGGGGGCGAAGCGGATGGCGAACACCGAGGCGTGCGCGGGAATGTCGAGGTACCCCAGGTGATTGCTGACGATCAGGCCGCTCTTGAATTGGCCCGGGTCGCCGATGACCTTGACCCGGATGCCGGCGAGGCGGGAAGCGCCGCGCGCCCAGACCCGGGTCCATTCGGCGGCCTTGGCGACGCCGCGCCAGCCGCGCCGCCAGTTGGTCAGAGCCACACACACGGAGATAAGGGTGAACCAGGCGGTCACCAGTATGGTCTTGATGAACGGACGCAGATATTTCATCTTCAACTCCCCAAACGGTCAGGTAATGAAGATATCCGCAGAATGGCTTTTCGTCAAGTCGATTTCACCTCGGGACGGGCATTTTACGGCAAAAAGTGCGATTTTTTCTAAAAACGGCTTCAGTTTCGTTGCCGCTGCCGCTGCTCCAGGCAATCCTGCGCCGTTTTGCCGGAGCGGTCGGTTAATTTCGGATCGGCGCCCTTGCCGAGCAGATACTCCATCATCTCCGTGTTTCCCTTGCCCGCCGCCGCCATGAGCGGAGTTTTTCCCATCTGCCCGGAGGCGTTGACATCCGCGCCCCATGTGAGCAGCAGATCCAGCGCGGCGCGGTTGTTCGTTTCGGCGGCCGCATGGATCGCTTCGTCATGGAAGTGGGTCCGGCCATCGATCTTCGCCCCTTTTCGATGCAGGGTTTCCAACATTTCCGGCGAAACCCGCGCCTGGATCGCCGTGTGGAGGATGGGGGCGTAGGTGGGGCCTTCCAGGGATTCAATCCGGTCGAGGAGCAGCTGAACGGTCTTGGCGGGCTTACCGGAGGCCAGCGCCCGGTCGAGGGGCGTATAGTTGAAATGCTGCGGCGCGGCATGGAGGTCGGCGCCGGCTTCGAGCAGCGCGATAATGAATGCATCGGGGATGAATTTTTTCTGTTCGCAGGCGGCTTTCAGCAGGGAACCGCCGGTTCCGTCGTGATGTATCTGGGTATCGGGGTCGGCTTTATATTTGAGAAGCAGCTTGAAGCTGTCGATATCCCGGGCGTCGAACGTGATTCTCAAAGGAACCGGGTTGGAATAGGCATTGCGGAGGGATGCATTCGGGTTCGCCCCGTTCTCCAGCAGAAGTTTCAGCAGCGCGTGGTCTTTTTTCAGGCAGGCGTATTGCAGCGGCGTTTTGCCGTCGGGGAGCAGCATATTGGGATCGGCCTCTTTGGCCAGCGCGGCGGAAATTTGCGAGAGGCGCTTGGCCGCCGTGAGATTTTCATCGGTAAACGCGCGGACGAAGTTGCCTTGCACCGCCATCGCTTCGGCCTTTACTCCCGCGTGATTGAGGGCGTCGGGGTCGCAGCCTCCGGCGATCAGCAGGGCTTCCACGCGCTTATTGCCGCTTCGGACGGCGTGGAAAAGCGGGGTTTCCCCCTGAAAGTCGACTGCGTTGACGTCGGCGCCCGCCAGCAGGAATAAGGTCAGAAGGTCCGGGTTGCCGAGCTTGGCGACGTAATGCAGCGGAGTCCGCCGCTGCACATCCCGGACTTCCAGCTCGCAGCCGGACATCAGGAGTTTCCGGACGATTTTGAGGTCGACTTCATGGACCGGCCGGGAGAGTTCGCCGAGGAGATAATTCCCTCCGGGGCCGTCGATATCCGTCAGGCCGGACTCCAGCATGTGGAGCCGGAATGCCGTCGAAACCGTCTGGCCTCTCACCTGGAGCGGAACCCGGCTGAAATCCGCGTTCAGCTCCGTCAACACCTGAAGGATTTCCGGGGCGCGTTGAATACGGCCGCTCTGAATGGCCCTGGCCAATGGCCCGCTGTATTCCGGGTAGCTGGAGTCGGTCACTTCCACATTGGGGTCGATTTTGCCGCTTTTCAGCAGCTCGATCACTTCCCCGGAGAAGATGATGTCACTCTGGTTGTAGCCCCAGTCGGTTCTCCGGCGGGTGTAATCGGCGATTTTCCGCCGGAAGTCCGCGGTCGCCTCCGGGTCATATTGCTTCAGGAGGGCGGCGTCGACGGCCTTGCCTTTTTCCTGCTGGGTTTCCAGCTCCCTGATTTGCTGTTTACGCAGATTGGCTTTGCTGTTGAGCCACTTGGACCAGTTTCTGAAATCCTGCTCCTTCATCTCCCCCCGGGAGTTCTCCAGGTCCGCCAGCTGTTTCTCCGCTTGCGCCAGCGCCTTCCGGATCCGCTCCAGCCGCTGTGGAATGGTGAGCCCGATCTGTACCGATTCGGTGTCGGCAAGACCGGAAACGAGCATCGCCGGGTCGAAGGCCACCGCCGGAAAAACGCCGCCCGCCGTCAGCAGCATCGCCAATAAAAGTTGTTTGGACATCCTTAGCCTCATAGGTGAAAAGTATCAGTCGATGATGGTGTTTTGCCGGTAGGAACGCGGGGGACAACCGAAGAGCTTGCGGAACTCGGTGGCGAAATTCTGGGCGCTGGAGTAACCCGCCTGCGCGGCGATCTCCTTGACG
Organism: Victivallaceae bacterium; assembly: GCA_031547585.1. Classification (GTDB taxonomy): domain Bacteria; phylum Verrucomicrobiota; class Lentisphaeria; order Victivallales; family Victivallaceae; genus Victivallis. Next base: position 9,886 of record JAVBRV010000196.1, on the reverse strand, counting down.
GACAGCTCGTTTGCGAGGAGAAGAGCGGCGGCCCGGCGCATCCGGATCGCCAGCAGCATCCGGTGCGGCGTCTGGCCGAAGTGACGGCGGCAGAGCCGGATCAGGTGCGCGGGGGAGGTGCAGCAGAACTCCGCCAGCTCCTCCAGCGGCAGCTCTTCGCCGGAGCGGGTGTTCAGGCACTCGAGGAGCCGGGTAAGCTGCGGGGGCCGGTTCTCCGGCGCGCCGGGCGATTGCAGGAATTGCAGCAGGGTGTAGCAGCGCGCCCCGTTCTCCCGCGCCTCCTCGGGGTCGTGCCGCTTCAGCAGCGCTTCGAAGTCGCGGAAGAAGCCGGTGAGGCGCGGCAGGTCCGCCCCGGTCAGGACGGAGACTCCCCCGAGTCCGCTGGTCCGCAGGAATTCCGGCAGCAGCCGCCCGGTGATCTGGAGCGAATGCTTGATGCACTCGCGTCCCTCCGGCACCATGAATTCCGCCATCCGGCCGGGCTGGAAAAGGAAGATTTCGCCGCCTTCCAGGGCGTGGGTCGCGCCTTCGTTCCGGAAGAGGACCTCCCCCTGTTCCACGTGCTCTACGGAAAGCTCATCGGCGTGCCGCTTGTGGTAGTGGGTGCCGCCGAGCAGATGGGTGTGGGTGATCTGGCGGCAGTACAGCAGTTCCTCCCGGGGGGCCGGCAACGTGGAGGCCAGCATCTGATAGGAACGGCGGTTCGGCCGGTAAAAGTCGCTGGTCTCCTCCGGGGAGTCCGTAAATGGTGAATCGGCGGTAATGATGTTCATTTTCCAAACCTTTTTATTCATCCGTCAAACGTAATATAGGCTTCTCTGAATTGATTTTCAATCCTTTGAAAATATATTATGTGGTAAAGGAACCCAAAATGGACGCCATCATACAAAACATCGAAACGCGGATCTTCACCGCCTTCTACCGGCCGGAGACCTGTCTTTTTTACGATTACCGGACGGCGGAGGGGCTTGGCCATCTCCCGGCTTTGGAGGAGATCGCCCTTCAGTTCCCGAACCCCTGCGGCTGGGGGACCGGCATGGAGGACAGTATGCTCCACGCCGGGGCCATGCTGGACGCCCTCGCCGCGAAGGGGGATCGCGAACGGGCCGAATGGGTGCTCGAAGGAATCCGCCGCTGTACGACGGTTCACGGCGTGCCGGGCTTCGCGGTGCGGAGCCTCTCTCCTTCGGATGGAAAGAGCTGTTACAGCAACTCTTCCCGCGATCAGTTCACCTTGGCGGTGTTCGGGGCGTGGCGGTTCCGGCGCACCTGGCCCGATTCGGAAAAGGCCGCGGAGATCCTCCGGTCGATCGCCGGATACTGCCGAAAGAACGTGACGGAGAACCTCCTCCGGCTGGACGGCAAACCCGCCATCGTCTCCCGCGTCTGGGGCGATTGCGAAGCGCATGAAGCACTGCGCCTCGCCATGTTTTACGCCGCCGCCGGTTGCGAGGCGGAGGCCCGCCGCTACTTCGAACCCGGACTCCGGCGGACGCTGGCGATGAAGCGGGAACGGCCGTGGTGGGATATCGAACTCGGGCAGATGCAGCTTTCACTCGAATTGCTCCGTGAATCCGGTCTCTTCCCGGAGGCGGAGGACGAACTCCGGCGCGCCATGCGCCTCACCGGCGAACTGGCGCTGGAGCGTTTCCTGGAGATGCTGGGAACCGCCGAAGAATTCACCGGCGACTGGCGGGTTCCCAATGCGAACTGGCGCACCTTGCCCTTCCGGATGGTAAAGGAGACGCTGGCGGAGAATCCGGCGAACGCGGTGTTCGGCGGCCGGACCTACCTGAACCCGGTGTTCCCCGAGGACTATCGGCGCGTCTTCAATTATCTGCGCGGCTTCGGCAATTACGCCGTGACGATCCACTACGCCCCCGGGTTGGAAGTTCCCCGGGAGCGCCTGGAGAAGTTGCTCTCAAAGATCGATTTCAGCCGGGTCAACACCGGCGGAATCATACCCTTATATCAAAGTCTCGTCTTGCTCAATGTTCGGAAAGGAGCCCGCCATGAAGCAGAAATTCACTCTTATTGAACTCCTCGTCGTAATCGCCATTATCGCGATTCTCGCCGCCCTCCTTCTCCCGGCCTTGAACCAGGCGCGGGAAAAAGGGCGCAACGCCGCCTGCGTCAACAACGAGAAGCAGATCGGCTTTATCGCCCTCGCTTACGGCGACGCCTATGGCGGCTGGCTGCCGTTCAGCGTCGACACGGCCTCGGCAAGCGCCTACTGGGCCGATATGCTGTACAGCGTTCACGTCGGCCGGAAGCCCGGGAGCAAGCAGATCTTCCGGGTGGCGGACTGGTCGTCGACCGACGCCGTGCGTCCCCGCGACCCCTTCGACTGCCCCGTTTCGATTCCGAATCCGGCGGCGAACGAACGCTACCGGATCGACTACACCATGAACATCCATATGACCGCCGGATACGGCCGCGCCTTCCGGACGCGCCACCCCTCCCGGCGGGGATTGGTCATGGATGGCTTTGCCGTCGCCACCGCCCCCGACAAAGGCACCTCGCCGGGAGCGGCCCTCGACTTCAACTCCCTGCTATTGGTCGATAACCTCCGGGCCTGGCGGCACGGCAACGGCATCAACGTCCTCTGGTACGACGGGCATGTGAGCAACCGCAAACGCGGTACCATTCCGACCGCGACCGGCGACCCCGTCATCAATCCGGACCGCTATTTCTGGGGTGAAGGCTCCGATGCGAGCGGCCCCGGCAGAACCCCGTAATTAAGGAAGTATCATCATGACCCGAATCCTTACCCTGCTTGCCTTGCTGTTCTGTTTCGCCGCCTCGGCGGAGGTCTTCTACGAAAACCGCTTCGTCGGGGAAGCCGATCTCGCAGGCTGGGCGCTCACTGCCGGAGCCGGAATCCGGGGCGAGGCCCTGCAACTCTCCCGGAGCGCCAAGGGGGACGGCCTCTGCCGCCTCACCCTGCCCGGGAATCGCTGGTCGAACCGCGTCCTCCGCCTCGGCTGTGAAATCATGGCCCGCGAGGTCGCCGATAAAAACACCGTCAGCCCCTTTCACGGCATCAAGGTGCAGCTGGAGGTCAAGACCAATGCTAAAAAGCATTGGTTCGACCTGCCGCTCCCCGACGGAAGTTTTTCCTGGAAGCGCTTCGAACATACCGTTATTCTGCCCCCCGGCGTGGAGTCGGTGGTGCTGAATCTGGGGCTCCAGGATACGACCGGGAGCTGCGCCTTCCGCAATCTGCGGCTGGAGTCGCTCGGCGAAACCCTCGATTTCACCCCCGTCGCCAACCGGACGCTCGAAGACGACGTCGCCGGGGATGGCCAGGGCGGCTGGACCGATCAGGGGCCGGAACAGGACGGCCGGATTTTCCGGGAAGGGCTGAAGAAGAAATTTCACGGCTCCATTCCGGTAGCGGTTCCGGCGGCGGGGAAGAGTGTCCTCGTAATGAAGTCCGACCGCAATCCCTCCGGACCGGCGACGGCCGAACTCGCAACCGGCGGAACCCCGGCAAAAACCTTCTACCTCCTCCATACCCTCGCCTATGTGCCGAAGCAGCCGGAGCCGATCGGCACCGTCATCCTGACCGGCGAGAACGGTGAAAAGCAAGAGATTTCCATTCAGACGCAAAGGGATGTGACCGACTGGTTCCTCAGCGTCATCCAGCTGCCGAACGCCTATCCGGCGGTGGTGGCGCAGAGCCGGGATAAAGCTCCGGCGGCGGTCTACCTGTCGCGCTTCGCCGTCAAGCCGGAGCTGGGCCGGGTCGTCAGCGTCGCCTTTCGCAGCGGTCCGAAAGCCATCTGGCTGATCCTCGGGGCCACGCTGAGCGAACAGGATCTTCCGCTGCCCACCCGCGAGCGCCCGGTCATGAAGGCGAACGAGCGTTGGCTGCCGGTGGCGTACAATGAGACGCTGCGGGTCAAGGAGGGCTCCCCCCTCGACCTCTCCAACCTGCTGCCGCGCGAAAAGGCGGGGTCCTCCGGGCGCGTCATCGTCAACCGCGACGGGCATTTCGCCTTTGAAAAGCGGCCGGAGCAGCCGGTCCGGTTCTTCACCTGCTCCCTGTCCCCGAAGGATGACGAAAACCTTCGCAGCCACGAAGCGGCGGCGGAGCTGGCGCGGGAGATCCGCAAAAACGGCTACAACATGGTCCGCCTCCACTTTCTCGACGCCGGCCTGATGACCGGCTCGAAGCGGGAGCTGGAGTTCAATTCGCGCCTTCTCGATACTTTGGATTACTTCATCTACCGCCTCAAGGAGGAGGGGATTTATCTCAATATCGACCTGATGGCCAGCTGGATCGGCTATACGCCGGGCCATCCGCACGCGCCGGAGAACAAAGACTCCCTGAAATCCTTCAAGTACCGGATTCACTTCGAGCCGGAGCTGCGCGAGAACTGGCGGAAAGGGGTGGAGCAGATCTTCTGCCGGGTCAACCGCTATACCGGAACCCGCCTGATCGACGACCCCGTCTTCGCCATGGCCGTGGCCTACAACGAGCAGGAGTACGGCTTCTGGCTGGCCTTCGACGGCGGCCGCTTCCGGGGACCCTGGCTGGCCTTCCTCAAGCGGCGCTACGGTACGGCTGAAAAACTCGGGGCCGCCTGGGGCAAGCCGTTCGCCTCTTTCGATGAAGTTCCCGATTTCACGCTGAAGTCGCGGGTCTATGACAACGACGACGTCGCCTTGTTCCTCCGCGAGACGGAGACGGCGACCCTGCGCTGGTACGAGAAGACCATGCGCGAACTCGGCTACCCCGGCCCCGTCGCCGGCTACAACTGCGGCAAGAACCAGTACTACAACATGATCCGCAAGGATTCGCCCTATGTGGCGATGAACGCCTACCATGCGCACCCGTCGAACTGGGTGCAGCCCGGCTCCTCGATCTCGCAGAAGAGCGCCATCGGCGAGCGGGCGAAGATCCTGCGCGACTTCGCCGCCATCCGCCAGGCGGGAAAACCCCTGATGGTGACCGAGCACGGACTGGTTTTCTGGAACCAGTACCGCTATGAACAGGCGTTCGTCATGGGGGCCTATGCGGCGCTTCAGGGGTTTGACGGCCTGACCTGCCACGCCACGCCGGTCAGCTTCCGGCCGGAGAAGCGGATTCTTTCTTTCGGGATCTATATGGACCCCGTCATGAAGGCCTCCGAATTCCTGACCGCGTTCCTCTTCCTCCGGGGGGATGTGGCGACGGCTCCCTCCGGGCTCCGGGTGCGGATTTCTGAAGAGGAGGTGTTTAAAACGAACGGCTTGCGCGGCGGTATGCCGACCGAACTGTCGCTGGCGGCGCTGACCGCCGGGCTGTCGATCGAATGCCTCGGTAAAGAGGACCGTCCCGCTCCGCCGGCCGCCGGAGAGACCGTCGTCGACATGGGGGAAACCGGCGACGTATTGGTCAGCAACGCCGGATTCTCCTCGACGCTGGATAATCCCGCCGCCGACGCGAAACGGCTCTTCGAGCAGTTCCGGCGTCAGGGGGTGCTTCAGGCGAAGAACCGGAGCGACGGGAAGCAGCGGTTCGAATCCGCCACGGGGGAGATTTTTCTCGACGCTTCGCGGAACTACATGCAGATCGACGCCCCCCGTTTTCAGGGTATTTGCGCGGAAGCGGGCACGAAAGCGGAATTGACCGATTTCACCGTTGAAACGATGAGTCCCCGCGGCCTCCTGTCGCTGGTCGCCCTCGACGGAATGAAGCCGATCCGCGAGGCGGAGCGCCTGATCCTGGTCTACGCCACCAACGCCCTCAACACCAATATGAGCTTTACGACGCCGGAGATGGTGACCTTGCACTACATCGGCGACACCCCGGCGCTCTTGGAGCGCGGCTCCTTCCGGATTTCCCTCCGCAACCGCAAGGGCGGCGGACTGCGCCTGTACCCGCTCGACCCCTCGGGAAACCGCCTGAAAGAGCTCGCCCCCGTTGAAACGGCTGGAGACCGCGTCACCTTCGAAGTCGACACCGGCCGCGACGGCGCCACGGTCTTCTTCGAAATCCGATAATTTTCATGAAAAATATCCGTAACTTATTCAGGGACAAAATTATGAAACGGAAGTTTTTCACGCTTATCGAACTCCTCGTCGTAATCGCCATCATTGCGATTCTCGCCGCGCTTCTTCTCCCGGCGCTCAGCAAGGCGCGGGACCGGGCGAAGGCGATCACCTGCGCCAACAACCTGAAATCCGTGGGGAATGCCCTGGTGCTTTACGGTTCGGATTACGGCGATTACATTGCTTCGCCGATCAAGCTGACTTCCGCCGCGGCGATCTACTCCGACTCCAATATCGGTAAGTTCGGCTGGCCGAACCGGCTCGGCATGTACCTCGTCTCCGGCTTCCCGAAGCCGGATGACTGGGGGAATTCACTCAAGCAGAACTGGTCCAGCTTCCACTGCCCCGCCGATTCCACGCCGAAGGTGGTCGAAACCAACAAGGCGCGTCTCTCCTACATGCTCTCCCTCGCGCTGAACAGCGGCGGCGACCCCAATTACACTTATGGCGTCAAGTTCGCCCGGGTCAAACAGCATGGCCGCAGCATCGCCGTCGCCGACAACGACGAAACCATCGCCAATTACGCGAAGTCCTATTGCGGAACTTCCGCGGGCGGCTCGCTGGCCTACGCCATCAACCGCAGTGAATGGAGCAAGCGGCACGCCCTTGCCCCGAACACCTTGTTTCTCGACGGTCACGTCAAGGCGGTCCGTTATGCGATGGTCCGCGACAATACCCAGATGAACTTCGCGAAGTTGGAGGAAATTCAACTGCCATGAAGAAGCTCTTCGTTTCCCTTCTCGGCGGCATTCTCCTGCCGCTTTTCGCCGCCGAACCGCCGTCGGGGACGCTGGAATCGCTGTGGAGCCTTGACGACGCCGCCCGCCGGAAGAACGCCTTGCGCGAGGAGGTCTGCCTGAACGGGCTCTGGCAGTTCAAACCGGCCGGGGAGGAAACCCGCCCCCCCGATGCGGGGGGGGAGTGGGGATACTTCAAGATTCCCGGTTCCTGGCCGGGGAGCAATCGCGGCTTCCGGCCCGGACGCAGCCAGGAGATCTACGGCATTTCTGTCGCGGAGCCGGAAAAGCTCAACCGCGCCTGGTACCGCCGGGTCATCGACGTTCCGGCGGAGTGGCGGGGGCGGAAGCTCGAACTCGAATTCACTTTAATCCAGACTTCGCTGCTGCTTTTCGTCGACGGCGTCCGGCAGGGGGAGCTTCACTTCCCCGGCGGCCGCATCGATCTTACCGACAAGCTGATTCCCGGCAAACGGCAGGAACTGGCACTGCTGGTGGTCGCCAAACCGGACGCTGTTGCGGGCGAGATCTTCATGGCCCCGGACCGGACGGTCAAGGTCTCCGGCGCGTTGGCGCACCGGGGGATTCCCGGCGACGTCTACCTCACTGCCGCGCCGGGATTCCTGACCGGCGTTCAGGTGCAAACCTCCGTCCGCCAAAACCGGATCGACTGCGAAACCGAACTGGCCGGATTGCCGGCCGGAAACTACCGCCTGGAAGCGGCGGTCTTCGACGGCGCGAAACCGGTGAAAACCTTTCAATCGGAGTTGTTTCGGGGAAAGGGAATTAGCCGCCACCGCTTCGGCGCGATTTGGAACGATCCGAAACTCTGGGATACCGATGCGCCGGAGAACCTCTACACGGCGCGCCTCCGCTTGCTGGATGAGAAAGGAGGGGTGGTCGATGAACTTCTGCCGGAGGAGTTCGGCTTCCGGGAGTTCACCATTCAAGGCCGCGATTTTCTGCTTAACGGCTCGGTGATTCATCTGCGTTCCCTTTGCGTGGAGGCGGTTCGCGAAGGCGCTTCCTCCACCTCGGATGACGCGCAGCGCGAAATGGCGCGGCGTCTTCGCGGAACGGGCTTCAACCACCTGATCGGCAGCGACTACAACTGCGCTCCGGGCCGGGCCGGGTATGTGGATTCCTTCTACCGCGAGACCTCCCGGGCGGGCATTCTCACCTCGCTCACCCTGCCTCACGGCACCCACTTCGGCTGGAAACTGGGCGATCCCGCCGTGGCGAAGCGCTACCGCGAGCATTGCGAGCACCTGATCCGGCGCTTCCGCAACCTCCCCGGCGTCGTTTTTTATTCGATGAACCACAATACCGCCGGGCATCCGGGCGACCAGAGCCCCTTCAACCTCGGCAGCGCGCTGACCCCCGAGGAAGCGTATGAGGGTGAAAAACTTTCGGCCCGGAACCAGCGTATCTTCAATTACCGGCGGCAGGACCTCGTCATGCAGCAGATCGTCGCCGGAATCGACCCGACCCGCGTTCCCTACCACCATGCGGGCAGCGTCGGCGGCGTTTACGCAATCAACTGCTACCTCAACTGGGCGCCGCCGCAGGAGCGGAGCGACTATCCGGAAATTTGGGAGAAAGAGGGCGTTATGCCCCTCATGATCAACGAGTGGGGCTTGCCGCACCGGGCTTCCTGGTCCAGCTATCGCGGTCCCGCCTTCATCCACACGGCGACGGGGGTGCAGTGCATCTGGCTCAACGAATACAACGCGCCGTACCTCGGCGAAGCGGCCTACCGCCTGGATAAAACGAAAGAGCGGCTGATGAACCGGCATGAGGAGCTTTGCCTCGGGAACCGCCCGGTGGCCTTCTCTTCGTTGTTCTATTGGGGAATGCAGAACAGCGGCGACCTTTTCCGGGTAGCCGCCCGCTTTACCGGCGAAAACTTCCGTGAACTGCGGGGGCGCGGCATCTCCGCCTTCGAACCGTGGGATCAGGACTTCCTCTGGGAAACTCATGAACCGGCAAAGTCGGGCGCGTGGCCGAAGCGTTTCGAGAACCTCAAGCGCCCCGGCATCGTCCCCGACTCCTTTCGGAGTAACCAGGAGTTGCTGAACGACTTCACCCGGCGCTACACCCCGAGCATTATCGGCCGGGCCGCTCTCCCCTGGATGCGGGAGATGATCGGCTGGATCGCCGGGAAACCGGGGGACTTTACCGAAAAAAGCCACAACTTCCGCCCCGGTGAGACGGTGGAGAAGCAGCTTCTGGTGTTGAACGATTCCCGCCGTCCGGCGGTGGTGCATTGCCGCTGGCGGGCGGCCGGAACCGGCGGCGAAGGAGAGCTTGAGATCGCCCCCGGCGGACGCGGCTCCCTCCCGGTGTCGTTCCAGATTCCGGCCGCTTCCGGCCCAGTGACGATCGAGGCGGAGTTCCGCTTCCCCGACGGGGAAATTTCGAAGGACGAATGGAAGCTTGACATCCTCCCCCCCTCTTCGGAGAAAACCGCATCAGCCGTCGCCCTCCACGACCCCGAGGGCAGCGCAGCGCCGCTTCTCGACGCCCTCGGGATTCCCTTTCAGACGGCTGCCGGCGAAGTTCCGGAGGGGACCGGCATCCTCGTCATCGGGCGGAACGGCCTGAAGAACTTCCCCTTTCAACTGGCGGAACGGATCGACAAAGGATTGCGGGTCCTGGTCCTCGAGCAATCCGCTGAAGAGCTGGAGCGTTTGGGCTTCCGGCAGACTTCGCTCGGGTTACGCGAACTTTTCCCCGCCTCGACGGAGTTCGCTCCGGTCCATTGGTGGCGCGGCTCCGCCACGCTGGTTCCCCCGTATCTTGCGGAGAAACGCGGTTCGATGACCTACCCCGTGGAGACGCGGAACGGCTTCACCCTCGACCGGGTTTGGCGTATCGGCAACCGGGGAAATGTGGCGAGCGTATTGATCGAAAAGCCCTCCATCGGCGACTTCAAGCCGTTGCTGCACGGCGGGTTCGATCTGCAATACGCGGCGCTCCTCGAAATGCGTTCGGGGGCGGGGTGCGTCCTCTTCTCCCAACTGGACCTTTCCGGCCGCACCGAGTTGGAGCCGGAAGCACTCGATCTCTTGCAAAAGCTGCTGCTGCGCCTTGACCGGATGAAGCCCGCC
>JAVBRV010000115.1:0-10514 GCA_031547585.1 Victivallaceae bacterium | reverse complement strand
CAAAGGGACGAAGTTCTGCCCGGAGTGCGGAGACGTGTTTTTCCTCTGTCCGAAATGCGGCACGGATAATCCCACCCATGCCTCGCAGTGCCGAAGCTGCCGGGAGGCGCTGCCGGTGAAGTGCCCGGGGTGCGGCGCAATGATCGCGGGGAAACTCAAATTTTGCGGGGAATGCGGCAAAGCGCTGAGCGCAAAGTGTTCCGGCTGCGGCGAAAGCCTGCCGCTCGGAACCAAGTTCTGCGGAAATTGCGGCACCCGGGTGGAAGGAGCATAAATCATGAAAAATCGGTATCGAATTTTAATCGTCGCTTTTCTCGCCGTCGGCGTATCGTTCGCCGCCGGCGTGGTGGCGCTGGGCGAGGCGGAGATAACCGCCCGGTTCTGGGTCATCATTCTCCCGGTTCTCTTCAGCGAAGCCCTGCTGGCCGCGTCGTTCGCCGGTCTCGCCGGCAAGAGCAAGGCGAAATCCTTCCCGATGAAGGTCGCCGCCAATCTTCTGCCCTGGCTGTACTTCGCCTTTACCCTCGTCATGATCGCCGCCTACAGCTCCAAAATGAGCAATTCCGGCATCCTGGCGTGGCAGGCGGCGGCTCTGTTTCTGACCCTGCTCTTTATCGTGCTCGCTGAAATGGCGGGCGACGCCATCACGGCCGACGCCGTCGAACAGAAACTGGCCAACCTCAACCGCACGAATTTCAAACTGAGCGTCGCCGCGCTCGCCGATGCGGCGAAAGCCAAATTCCCCGACAAGCCGGGCATCTCCTCGTTGATGGCCAAATGCGAAGACGCCATCCGCTATTCCGCCGATTCCCCGCCCGGAGCGGAACAGGCGGACGCCGAAATCGAAAAGAACCTGGACGCCGCCGATATGGCGGTCGCCGCCGCCGATGAAAACGCCTTGGTCAACCACCTGACCTCGCTGCTCGCCGCCTTGCGCAAGCGGGAAGCCATCATCAAAACCTTACGTTAATCACGAACCTTATAAGGAGATATAAAAGATGAAGTGCCAGTACTGCGACAATGAGCTCCCCGCCAATACCCCGTCCTGCCCGAGCTGCGGCGCCGCCGTCCAGCAGTCCTCCATGCAGCAGCCCCAGGGCCAACAGCAGCAATTTCAGCAGCAGCCCCAAATCCAGCAGCCGCAGGGCGTTCCCAAAAGCCGGGTGGCCTATGTCCTCCTCGCCGTCTTCCTGGGAACTCTCGGCATTCACAACTTCTATGCCGGATATACCAGCAAGGGGATCATCCAGCTACTCATAACCGTGTGCACTTGTGGATATGCCGGTATCGTTTCCTGGATCTGGGCCATCGTGGAAGCATGCACGGTGACCGCCGACGCCAAAAACGTTCCCATGCAATAACTCCTGTCCGTCAGGCACCGGCGCCGGCAGTCACCTGCCCGGCGCCGGTTGCTTTTACAGCCCGCCGATTTGCAGGTTTCTGCATGTTTTTTACTGAATCCCCCATTCACAAACAATCTGGCGCAACGTATAGTATGCACATGCCATAACTTTATGAATGCGGGCACGACATGGTTACAGCGCTTTTCCTTCTCCTCTTCACCGGCTTGCTCTGGGTGGTTCTCGGCATCGTCGCCAGCCGCTCCGCCCACAAGAACCTGAACCTGAACTTCATTCAGGGTCTCGCCGCCGTCTGGACGCTGGCCGTGTGCATCCCGGTTTTCCTCTGTCTTCCATCGGACCGGCCCTCCTGGCAGGCGCTGACGGCGCTGCCGCTGGCCGGGGTCGGGAATTACGCCGCCTTCCTCCTGGTCCGGCAGGCCATGGCCCGCGGTCCGAACGGCATCGTCTGGTGCGTGGTGCAATCGGCGTTCGTGCTGCCGTTTCTGATGGGGATTGTCTGCTTCGGCGTCCCCTGGCCCGGCCCGGGGGATCGGGCTGGCGCTGATTCTCCTCGCCATCACTCTGATGGGAGCTTTCGGGAAGAACACCGCGCCGGGGAGTTCCCATGGCAAGTGGCTTCTCTACGCCGTCCCCGGATTTTTCGTGGCGGGCGCGACGCAGTGCCTGGCCAATTTGCCCTCCTACTTCACGGCGGAATCCGCCTCGACGGCGAGTCTGCTGGCCCGGACGATGCTGCTCCAGGGCGGAACCTTGCTGGCCTTCGCCGGCGAAGGAGCCGTCAACCGGAGCGTATTTCGCGGCCGAGGCGCCTGGGGATATTCGGCGGTGTTCGCGGCCGGTACTCTCGCTTCGATTCTGCTCCTCTTTTGCGGCCTCGACCGGCTGGCCGGGCACGGAGCCGGAGCCATCGGCTACCCCCTGGCGATGGGCGCCTGCATCGTCTTCTTTCAAGTCTACAGCCTGCTGGTCCTGCGGGAGCACCTCAGCCCCGCCACCCTCGGCAGCATCCTTCTCAGCCTGATCGGCATCGCCGCCCTGGCCGGATGAAACGAATTGCACCAAAAAACTGCCAAACGTTTCTTTTCGTTGCAAAAGGTTTCTCCGCCACCTCTTGTCAAATGAGACTTTACCCGGTATACTATTGTTGTATGAAAGGAGTTGTCTCATGTCAGGAATCCGTTTCCTCTTCCTTGCCGGACTATTGTGGACGGCCGTCGCCATGGCGGAACCCGCCATCGACCCGGACCTCTGCCGCCGGGGCGAGGGAACGCCCGCGCAATTCCTGACCGACCACCTCCGCGACGGCAGCGTCAGCCCGGCGCTCTGGTCCGAACTGCCGCCGGAATACCGCGCCGAAATACTGGCCGGGAAACGTCCGCTCCGCGCCTCCGATCCGGAAGCGGTTCCGGCGGTCCGCGCCTTCCTGGCGGCGGTAAAACGGGGCTTCGCCTGGCGGGCCGAACGGCCCCGGGCGGTGATTCCGCGCCTTGCCGTGCCGCCCGCAATCGACGGAGAGGTCTCTGCCGACGAATGGCGGGAGGCTCTTCAATTCACGGGCGAAATTCCGCTGGACCGCGACGACCTCGCCCTCGCCGGGAAAAGCCGCTGGTTCGCTGGATTCGATGACCAGTACCTCTATCTCGCCGCCGTGATCGCCGAAGACGACCCGCAATTCCACCCGGAAGCACCCTTCGAAGGCGACAGCGTGGAGTTCTTCCTGTTGCCGGAACCGAAGCTCGGCGGCTACTGGGAGGTGGTGACCGCGCCGGGAGCTCCCCCCTTCATCGCCTTCCACACCCTGGGGCGAAACGGCCGTCGACTCACCCGACAGGCACGCCCCGCCGGGTTGCGGGTGGCGGCGAGACGGATTCCCGGGGGATTTTCGGCGGAACTGGCCTTCCCCTTCGCCGCCTTCCCGGCCTTGGGGGAGCGCCTGCCGCATTCCAAGGGCCGCTTCGATTTCCTCTTTCTCCGCACCGACCGCAAAAAGTCGGGCACCTATCATATTTCATCGCCGGTGCCGCTCCTCTACGGCGGCCATAACCTCTACGGATATATCGAAGGGATACTGCCATGAACCGATGCCGCCTTTTCACCCTTATTGAACTCCTCGTTGTAATCGCGATCATCGCCATTCTCACCGCCCTTCTCCTCCCGGCACTGGCCCGGGCACGCGAATCGGGCAAGCGAATATCGTGCGTCAGCCAGTTAAAGCAGATCGGCGTTATCAACCAGAGCTACAGCTTCAATTACCAGGATTGGCAGGCTCCGGTCAGCCACCCCTGGGTGACGCCGCAGGGTATAACCCGCTCGGGGGAGTTTATCTATAAGGTCGTCTACGAAACAGTCAAGGGCGAAATCTGGCAGGGAAACGCCGCCCATGGCATTCCAGCGCTATTGATTTGCCCCTCGGGGAGCGAAGAGCGGTATGTGAGCGCGACCAATACCGATTACAGTTCCCTCCGCCCGGCTTCGAACTACGCCTTTGCCATCGCCCTCGGCACCCTCACCAACCCCGACCTGCCGATGCGCAAGGTGAACCGCTGCCGCCAACCCTCGCGGACCGCCATCGCCGCAGACGGGAAGTGCGGCAGCCGCCAGTATCCGTGGTTTACCGTCACCGATGAAACCAGCTGCCGCTCACAGATCGACTTCCGCCACCTCGGGAATGCGGCGGCGGCCATGCTGGACGGACATGTGGAGACCTTGCGTTACCCCCTCTCCCCCGCCAAAATCACCGAAGCCTTCAACTGGGCGTTCCGCACCCTCAACCCGGTGCCGTGGCCGCCTGCTTACTACAACAATTGACCGGAAAGAACCGCCATGCTCCGACTTCTGCTGTTTCTGCTGCTTCTCCCCGCCGCCGGCTTTGCGGTCGAACGACAGTTCCCGGCTCCGCCGTGGGAACTCACCGTCGACATGGAAACGGGAGCCTTGCTCCGGCTTGACTGGAAAGGCGAAGCCATCCTGAAGAATCCGGCAGGACGGCGCACCCTCGATCTGGCGCTCTATGATGCGCGGAAACAAGTTCAAATGCTCTCGCAACAGGAGGCATTCCGCCTCGAACGTTGCGAATGGAACGCCGACCGGCAGCTCCTGACGCTCCATCACGCCGCCGGTCCCTGGCGGTTCGAGGAACAGTGGCTACTGACCCCGGACCGCTTCGAGCGAAGCGCCGCCTTCACCTTCGCCGGCGAATTACAGTCGGGGGAAGCACCGCCGCGCGTCCAATCGCTCCGGCTGACGGACTTTCTCCCGGCGAAGGGGAACTACCGCGCCCCCGCCTCCTTCCTCGGCGACAGCCGTTCGGTCATCGACTACTACCGAGGTTTCGACGAGGCGGCCGCGCCGGAAAAGGTCGCAGGGAAGTGCGCCCGTCTCGCCCCCGGCGTCACCGTCGGAACCGCCGCCGGAGCCAACCTCCTCACCTTCAACCCCGATGAAAAGAAGACACTGCTCTTCCTCTTCGACGAACGGCTCGACCCGGTCTATCAGTATTTCTCCCGCCTCGGCGACAGCCTCGTCCTCACCCGCCAGATCGAGGCTTCGTGCCACGCGGAGCCCGGCGTCCGCCACGATCTCTTGCCGGTCCGGCTGCTCCTCGCCGAAACCGGCGACTGCCGGAACGCCCTTCGGGAGAAACTCCCGCCCCTCTACCGCGAAACCGGCCTCACCATACCCCGGAACCGCCCCGAATGGGCCGATAACTCCATCCTCTTCTTCCACCCCGGCGGTTCCGCCGCAAGTTTCGAGCAGGATATCGGCGGCGTCAAAGCCTCGGAAGCGCTGTTGCCCCTCTACCGCCGCTACGGCTTCGGCTCGTTGCTCCTCTGGTGCCTTACCGACGGCTCTTTCCCCACCAACCCCGGCGACTACTATCAATTGAATCCCCGTTGGGCGCGCTCGTGGGGGGAGTACCGCGACTTCATCCGCGCCGCCCACCGGGAGGGCTTCAAGGTGATGCAGTACTTCATTCCGCACGGCGGCACCCCAGCGGCGGGGGAGCTGCGCGGCAACCACCCCGGCGAACTCATCTTCGACTTCGACGGCAACGTCATGCGCTACTGGTGCTTCGACATGGGGAACCCGGCCTGGCAGCGGTATCTCGCGAAAGTGGTGCGCTTCTACGCCTCCTTCGGCATTGACGGGCTCGGCATCGACGCACCCGGCAGCCTCGGTCACAACTGGCGGCGGCAGGGCTGGCCTCCCCTCGAACCGACGCCGAAAAACCTGCCCGAAGGCTGGTGGCGAAGCGCTCTCGCTGCAACCGGCGGCGTTCTGCCGCCCCTCCCCTACGCCCGCGCTTCGCTCGGCAGCCGGGCGGGGGCCATCGAACTCTGCCGGGTCCTCCGCGACGCGCTCCGCGAGATCAATCCGAAGGCAATCACCCTGGCCGAAAACATGCGGGTCATCCATGCCGGGGAGAACGACCTCGTCTACAACTTCATGACCGCCTGCCTCGCCCGGCAGCACGAACGGCTCGGCCCGGACGCCTTCGTCCCGGCGCTGGCCCTCTGGCTGGAGGAGCTGAAACTGGTCTGGCCGGAAGACGCCTTGCTCGTCCCCAACTTCCCCAGGAACATCGCCAACGCGCCGGGATTGACGCAGGCTTTTCTGTCGCTTTTCTTCTTCATGCGGGGCGTTCCGAAGCTCTATCCGGAGGAGTTCGCCGGTTCGGGCTTCCTGGTCGGCCGTCTGAACCGCCTCCGCGACACGCTCCCCGAGCTCCGGCGGGGCGAAGCGGACTACCTCGCCATCGGGAGCGGCCGGGAAGCGGTGTTCCGGGTGCTCCGCCGCGACGGGGAACGGTTTTCGGTCGCCGCCGTCAACTTCTCGCCGGAACGAATCCGGACAACGCTGGAACTTCCCCCCGGACTTCCCGGCGGCGACGCCCCCCTCACTCTCTGGAACAGCTGGACTGGAGAGAAACTCCGCACCGCCCCCGCCGCCGACTTCCGCCGCCTCGACCTCGACCTGCCCCCCTGGGGAAGCGCCGTCTTCACCTGGCGGAAACCGGGAGAGGCGAATCCCTGCCCACTCGAACTCCCGGCCGCCGCGCCCGAAGCGGTCCCCCGCTCCCTCGCCTGCCGCGAAACCGGGGAGTCCTTCGTCGTCGAAAACCACTGCTACCGGCTGGAAATCGGGCGTCGAACCGGTTTCCTCGAAAGCTTCTCCTCCGGCAATCTCCCGCTGCTCGGCCAAAGCCGCTTCCTCGCCGATGCCGAAGCCACCCTCCCCCCGGCGGCGGTCGAACTCCACCAAAGCGAGGAGTCAATTACAATCACCGCCCGAATGACGAACGGCCTCTCCCTCCGCTACGATTGCCGCCCGGATGAGGTCCGGGTCGAAACCGCCTTCTCCGGCCAAACCCGCCATGGCAGCGCCGCTCTCGCCTTTACCGCGCCCGGATTGGAGCGCTGGCGGGTGGAGGCGGCAACCGGCATCCTCGATGACTGGTTCCGGCCGCACACAGCGGATGGACGAGTCTCGGAGTACGCTCAATGGCTCTACCGGGCGGTGGGAACACCGGTCGCCTGGCAGTCGCGAGTCATCCCTCAGCTGCCCGGGGGGAACCTTCGCCTCGGCCGCGCGGACGGGCGCGGTGTCGAACTCCTCCCCGAAGGAGCCTGGCCCAATATCGCCCTCTTTAACCACCTCTATGCCGAAGCGGTTCCAGCGGCGGTCTTCTTCCTCCGCTCGCCCGAAACGGAAGTGGGAGAAGGACCTTTCACCCTCCGCCTCCGCCCGATCCATTTCGACCGCGAAACCACGCTGGCCTCGCTCAACGCCGCCCCCCGGCAGACGCGGGAACTCCAGGTCGGGACGCTGTCGCTCCGGGCAGAGGGGGAGGAGTGGCTGGTCGCGACGCCCCACTACCGGCTCCGGCTGGCCCGTTGCGGCGGCGGCATCCGCGAACTCCGCGACGCCGCGGGAAAGCTCCTCCTCTCGCAGCAGGAGCTGCGGAGCGACCGCGGTTTCTACCGCCCCTCGGAATCCGCCGCCAACGAACGTGGCTTTGCACGCAACGCCTTCCGCGCCTCAACCGCTTTCGACGATGAAACCGGCGTCTCAATCCGGCGCGACGGCGATACCTTGCGGCTGCGCTTCGACGCCCGGCTGGAAGGAATTTCCAGCAAATTGCACCAATCCCCGGTCTGGTGTTCCACCGAGTACGCCTTCGACGCTTCGCCGGCCTTCCGGCTCCGGGCGGGAGCGCGCTTCGACGGCGCAAAACTCGACCGCGAAGCGGAGCTCCTCTGGCGCGCCCTCCGGCCGGAAAGCGCCGCGCCCTTCTTCAGCGCCTTCGAAGCGGACATGCCGGGGAAAGCGCCGGAGTTCCGCTTCGAACCGGGAACGATTGCGCTGCCGCTCCTCGCCGAGCCGGCCAGAGAATTGGTTCCGCGCCGCTGGTATCAAGCCGCCTGGAGTATTTCAACGGTTCCGGATCAAGAGGCCCCCGCCATTCCCCCCTTCCGGGAGCCGAAATTCCCCTTCGACGCCTCGTTCGATGAAAATGCCGTTGCCTGGTCGCTGCCGGAGGGAAAGCCCATCCTCTGTCAGCTTCCTCTCGCCGCGCCCGGCTACTGGCGAATTCGCCGGGCATCGGTAAAATTGGAAAAAACCGGCGTTTCCCTTCAGCTCAACTCAGGGGATGTGGTCCGCCAGCCGCTGTCGCCGGACAGCCTCCCGGCTGGGCGTTACAGCCTCACCCTCCGCTGCCGGGGCGAAGGGCTGGCCGCCAACGGCGAACCCGTGCGCGAATGGGAAAATCACCAGGGCAATTACCGCATCGCCCCCGTCTCCGCCGCCCGGCTGGAGCTGGGCGTCAGCGGCCTCGGGGCAAAAGGGAAAAATGTATCGAAGGGAAAAAGCTTCTCCTTCACAGAGGAGTCCTTCGACTGGAAAGAGCTGGAATTCCCCTTCACCCTTGCGGAACCGGTGGAAGCGCCGCAATTCCGGGCCTCCTTCCGCCACTCCTACGGAGGAAACGTCCGGCTCGATGCCCTCCGGATCGAAGCGGAATAATGTGCTTGTCGGTTGCATTTTTCCTCCCGGCGTGATATACTTTCCGCACGCACACCGACAAGGGAAATAACGCATGAAAAAATTGTTGTTGGCGGCATTCCTATCGGCCGCGCTGATTCCGCTCTTCGGAGCCTTCTACTTCACCGGCGACGCCGATAAAAATCCCCTCGAATACCGCTGCGGCGAGACGATCGTCTTCCGGATCACGCCGACCGAAGACGGCAAGCCCCTCGCCGAAGCCGAAATCCGCTGGGAGCGCGTGGGCGACGACGGCAAAAAAGAGACCGGCCAGGCCCACTTCGACGGCAAGGAACCCCTGATCCTCCGAACCTCCATCGACCGCCCCGGCTTCGTCTACTATACCTTCAACGCCTTCGACCGCAAAGGACGGAAGCTCGGCCTGCCCGAATACAGCATCTCCGCCGGAGCCGAGGTCGAAAAACTGCGCGCCGCCCTCCCCGAACCGGCCGACTTCGACGCCTTCTGGAGCGGCCAGCAAGCCCGCCTCGCCGCCCTCCCCATGGACAACGTCAAACTGACGCCCGTGCCGCAGGACGACAAAAGCATCCTCTCTTGGCAGTTCGAGCTCCGCGCGGTCACAGGCGGCCTCTGCGGCTACATTTCGCTCCCCAAAGATGCCGAAGCCGGTTCGCTGAAGGCGGAAGCCTGCTTCCACGGCTACGGCTTCGGCTCCGTCCCCACCCTCAGCGAAAAGGCCGCCAAAGAGAAGCTCCTCGTTATTTCGGTCGGCCGCCACGGGGTCCGGCAGGGGATGCCCAAAGAGTTCTACGAAGAGGCCAAGCGGGGGACGCTGAAGGACTTCGCCTTCCGCAACAACGACAATCCCGCCGAGAGCGATTTCATCTTCATGATCCTGCGCGACCTCCGGGCGGTAGAGTACCTGAAGAGCCGCCCCGAATGGAACGGTAAAGACCTCGAAGTCTCCGGCGGCAGCATGGGCGCACTGCAAGCCCTGGCGGTCGCGGCCTTCGACCCCGCGGTTACCCGGCTGCGGGCGGAAATCCCCTGGATGGCCGACGTCGGCGGCGTCACCATGGGGCGCGTCGGCGGCTGGCGTCCGGAATACTGCCCCGGGCTCGACTATTTCGACATCACCTTCCTGGCCAAACGGGTGAAATGCCCGACCGACCTCATCATCGGTCTCGGCGACCGCGTCTGCCCCGCCAGCGGCCAGCTGATTCTCTTCAACAGTCTCACCGTCCCCCGCACCCTCACCGCCACCCAAAGCGCGGGGCACCGCCAGCCCTCCCCCAACTCCAAGGTCTACAAACTGGAAGCGGGGAAATAACGGGTTGATTTTTGAGCCGATCCGTGTTATATTACCTGATCACCATTTCCGGAGCCGCAACGCGGCTCTGTTGTCGTTTCAAGCAAGGCTGAAATCATGATCTTCAAACCGGTTCTCCTCTCCGACCTCAAGACGTATTCCCGCCAGACCTTCCGCAGCGACCTCTTCGCCGGACTCACCGTCGGCGTGGTGGCCCTCCCCATGGCCATGGCCTTCGCCATCGCCTGCGGACTCCCCCCCGAAAAAGGCATCTTCACCGCCATCGTCGGCGGCTTCCTCGTGGCCCTTCTGGGCGGCAGCCGGACCCAGATCAGCGGCCCCACCGGAGCCTTCATCATCATCATCGTCTCCATCATCGGAACATACGGTCTCGGCGGACTCGTCCTCAGCACCCTGATGGCGGGGGTATTCCTGATCCTGCTCGGCGTTTTCCGCATGGGGGCCCTGATTAAATTCGTCCCCTTCCCCGTCGTTACCGGCTTTACTTCGGGGATCGCGGTGGTCATCTTCTCCACCCAGTTGAAAGACATCTTCGGCCTCAACGTCGACATGCCCGCCGAATTCATGGCGAAGCTCATCACCTGCGCCCAGAATCTTCTCCACACCAACATCCAAGCCCTCGCCCTCACCGCCGGAACCGTCGCCATCATCCTCTACTGCCGGCGCCACTACCCGAAACTCCCCGCCATGCTGATCGGCATGCTCGCCGCCACCGCCATCGCCCACCTCGCCGGACTCAACGTCGAAACCATCGGCCAACGCTTCGGCGAACTGCCCAGCACCCTCCCCAGACCCACCTGGCCCAGCTTCTCCTG
>JAVBRV010000058.1:0-5442 GCA_031547585.1 Victivallaceae bacterium | reverse complement strand
TATGTTTGAAAGCGAATTCGTATAAGGAACTGTAACAAAATAAAGTATGGATTATTTGCCATATCCGGCAAAATGATTTTTGTTGGATTTGTGAGGAGCATAACGAGTTATGTGACGAACAAATGCAGCAAAAAGCATTTGTCGGGATGCAAATAAACATAGTTTACTAAAGGAGGCGGCGAAGGTCGGAAGGGGATTTGCCGAGGCGGTGGGTGAAGACTTTGGTGAAGTAGTTGGGGTCGTTGAAACCGGCGGCTTCGGCGACTTCTTTGATGGGAGTGTTGGGTTCGTTTTTGAGGATTCGGAGTGCGGTTTGGAGTCGGAACCCGGTGAGGTATTCCTGTGGCGGGATTCCGCATTGGCGGGTGACCTGGCGGGTCAAGGTGGAGCGGTGGATGGCGAGTCTTCGGCAGATGGAGTTCATGGAGAGGTTGGGGTCGTCGTATTCATGTTCGACGAGTTCTTTGAATCGCTGAACGAGGCTGTCGTTGCGGCTGCCGGCTCCGTTCATGGCGAGAGAGAGAATTTCGTAGGCGGCGGCGCCGGCGCGGAATTCGGCATCGCGTCCGATGCCGCGGACTTCGGCGGCGAGCCGGTTGAAGAGTTGTTCGGGGCAGAGTCCGGCTTCGCGGGGGCCGCGCACGATGCTGAAGCTCTCGATGAGAGCGGGAACCCAGGGGCCGTCGACGGTAAACCAGTAGTAATCGAAGGTTTCGGAGAGGGCGGTGATGCGGTGGCAATCGTCGGGAAGATAGAGGAAAACTTCGCCGGAATTGAGCTGCCAGACAGAATCGGCATGGCGGAATTCACCGATTCCGGCGACGCTCCAGAAGAGTTCGAGGAAGGGCTTGACGCGAACGCCGTCGCGCCATCCTTGCGGAACCCGGTAGTGCCCGGTCGAGCGGATCTGCATCGGCGCGGCGATGGTTCCGGCAGGATAGGGGCGGTAGACGATATCCCTGAAATTCTCCATGCGTGAAATATATCATCAGGGGCATAGGGTTGCAAATATTCTTTCCTGACACACTTGCTTTTTTCTTCCAAAAGAAGTATGTTCACCAAAACGAAGGAAAAATCAATGCAGATCCGAATTGCCGCCCGTGAAGACGCCGCCGGGGCGCTGGCCGTCTATGCCCGCTATATCGACACCCCGATCACCTTTGAATACGAGCTCCCGTCCGTGGAGGAGTTTGCGCGGCGCATCGGGGATACGCTGAAAACGCATCCCTGCCTGGTCGCCGCCGAAGGTGAAACCATCTGCGGTTACGCCTACGCCCATCCTTTGCGGGAGCGTCCAGCCTATCGGTGGAGCGCCGAGCTCTCGGTCTATCTCGCGCCGGAAGCGGCTTCGCACGGAATCGGCACCCGGCTTTACACCACCTTGATCGAGCTGTTGCAGCGTCAGGGAGTTCAGACCGTTTACGGCTGCGTAACCACGCCGAACCCGGCGAGCGAACGGCTGCATGAGAAATTGGGGTTTCGGCGGCTGGGAACCTTCCGCAACGCGGGGTTCAAAGGCGGCGCCTGGCGCGACGTCACCTGGTTCGAGAAAGCGATCGGTACATTTGATGTTCCCCCGGCGGAATTAACTGTCGCGCTTGCGGCCGAAACGCCGCCGATAGGCTAAGGGCGTGGTATTAAGTACTTCGCGAAGGATCCGGCCGAGGTGACTCTGGTCGTGAAAGCCCGCCGCCAGCGCCACTTCCAGAATCGGGAGGTCGCTTTCGCTGAGCAGCCGCTTGGCCTCGCGCACGCGCTCCCCTTTCAGGTATTCGGTGAAGGTCAGCCCGGTTTCCTGCTTGAAGAGGTGCATGAAGCGCGATTCGCTTAAATAGACCTCCCGGGCCAGCTCCGCCACCGGAATCCTCTCCCCGAGCCGCCGGTTGAGGCTCCCCACCGCCTGGGAGATCCGGGGGTCGCGGATGCTTTTGGTCATGGTATCAAGATGCAGAGCGTCGCGTCGCTCGCGCAAAATTCCCGCGAGCTCCTTCATGACCGCCGCCAACGGCTCCCATGCAGCGGGCGCTTTACGGGGGAGTGCGCCGAACGCCTCGGCTAATTCGGGGTACGGGCACCCCTCCCCTCCCTCGCGGAAAATGCCGAACAGCATCACCTCCCGGCAACGCCCTTCCGCAAACAGGGGGACCACCAGCTCCGTCACCCCGGCATGGCAATGGTGGAAGAAGGCCTCCCCTCCCCCTTTCTCCGCCTCGGCGGCCAGTTCGAAATCGTCGTTCAGGATGCAGCGCCGCAACCGCCCCCTCTCCTCCTTGACCGCCGAGCAGAAGGCGTTCCGGTGGTAGGTGCAGCGGTCGGAGAGTCCGCAGCCGGGACCGTGCGCGTCGGCGCGCTTCCAGATGGCCGAGACCCCGAAGGCCGCGGCGATTCCGGTCAGGATGTTTTCGAGCGATTTCATAAGGAATCCACCACAAACAGCAGCTTTGTTATAAAATATAGCCGAATGAGGCTATCTTTTCAACCTCGATTCGAGTATACTTATCATAACAACCATATACGGGAGGTTTCAGATGGCATATTTACAGGTTCCGGCGGAAACGCTGCCGGTGATCGAGGAAGCGGATATCTGCGTGGTCGGCGGCAGCTGCACCGGACTCTTCGCCGCGGTGCGCGCGGCCCGGCTGGGGGCAAAAGTCGTCCTCATCGAGAAGCAGAACCGGCTGGGCGGACTCGCCACCCTCGGCATGGTCAGCATGTGGCACCCCGTCTACGACATCGGCGGCGAACGCCAGGTCATCGGCGGCCTGACCTACGAAATGATGCGGCGGCTGGAGCGCCGCAACGCCATCGGCAACTTCCACGACTACAAGCAGCACGTCCGGCTGAACAGCGAAGAGCTGACGCTGGAGCTGGACGCCCTGGCGCTGGAGCATCCCAATATCCGCCTCTACCTTCACACCGCCTTTTCGCGGGTGCTGTTGCGGGAACCGGGCGTCATTGACGCCATCGTGGTCGAGAATTATCTCGGGCGCTTCGCCATCCGGGCGAAACAGTTCATCGACGCCTCCGGCGACGGCCTGCTGGCCCGCGAAGCCGGCTGCCGGTTGCGGTTGCCGGAGCGCCCGCAGCCGCCAACCTCCTGCGCCCGGCTGGCCAACTGGAACACCATCGACGCGAAGCAGCTTTCCGAAATGATGGATCAATACCGCCATGAATTCCCCGATCTCCCCTGCGGGTACTGGTGGGGGATGCATATCCCCAATAGCCCCCTCTTCATGCTGGCCGGGACGCGCGTCCTCAACTACCGCCCCGAGGAGCAGCTGGCTCTAACCCGGGGCGAGCTGGAGACCCGCCGCCAGGTCCGGGCGATCCTCGACATGCTGAAGGCCAAGGTCCCCGGCTGCCAGGTCACTCTGGAGACCCTGCCCGCCACCCTCGGCATCCGCGAGAGCTGGCACATCGAATCACTGGGTCAGGTCAAAGGCGAAGAGATGCTGGCGGGAACCCGCTTCCCCGACGCCATCGGCAACGGCACCTACCCCGTGGACATCCACAATGACCAGGATGAAACCATCTCCTTCCGCTGGCTCGACGGCCGCTACGCCACCTTGCGCCACGGCAAAAAGGTCGATGAAGGCCGCTGGCTGCCGGAGGGGGAAACGCTCCCCTTCTACCAGTTCCATCTGCGGAGCCTGATCCCCGCCGGAATGAAGAACCTAATTACCGCCGGACGCATGATCGACGCCGACCGCGAAGCCTTCGGCGCGCTGCGGGTGATGGTCAACCTCAACCAGTGCGGCGAGGCCGCCGGTGTCGCCGCTTACCAGGCGCTGCACACGAATTGCGGCATCGCCGAGGCCGATCCCGGCGCAATCCGGAAGCGGCTGGTCGAAGGCGGTTCCATCCTTCCCTGAGTTGCAAAAACAGGATTTCGGCGCTACAGTATGACAAACCGAAAGGAAATATCATGCTGTTGCGTCGAATCAAACTTACTCTTTCCCTCATCGCCCTCGCCGGTCTTCTCGCCGGCTGCATCCTGATCTCCCGCGAGATGGATCCGTACTACCTCGCCATCAAGGAGGTTCAGGTGATCGACGAGATCGGCCCCACGCTGCGGATCACCGGTCATTACGGGGAAAGCGCCTGGGGCATCCGGAACATCAAGTCGGAACGGGCGGGCAACACCCTTCTTCTCTCCGGCACCATCTACTTCCACGGGGACGGCGCGATCGATTACACGGTCAAGGTCCCCGAAGAGGTCCAGATCGTGAAATTCTACAACCAGATCGTCTGGGAACGCAAGTAAGCGACATTTCTACCCGTCATAATACATCCCTACCCTTGGTCTTTGGTGAATCTTGCAGTATACTTATAGCAACATTCAACCAGACACCAAGGAGGATGTCATGAACAAAGGTCCGAAAATCGTCGTCATCGGCGCCGGGAGCTACTTCTTCGGCAAACCCGTCATCTACAACATGATGACCAGCCCCGTGCTGCGGAACGGCACCCTGGCGCTGGTCGATACCGACCCGGCCGTCCTCGATACCATGATGAAGCTGGCCGAACGGGCGAAGGAGCACTCCGGCGCGCCGGTCGAACTCCTCGGCTCCACCAACCGCCTCGACGTGCTGAAGGACGCCGATTTCGTGGTGCTCTCATTCTCCTACCGCAACGCCTATTACCGCGAGATGGATACGCGCATCTCCCTCAAATACGGCGTCACCATGTGCTCCAGCGACACCATCGGACCGGGCGGCATTTTCCGCGCCCTCCGCGAACTCCCCGAAATTCTCCGCATTGCCGAAGAGGTCCGGCGTGAGGCCCCCAACGCCTGGCTGATCAACTTCATCAACCCGACTTCGGTCATGGGCATCGCTCTGATGCGTCACGCCCCCCAAGTCAAGAGCTTCGCCCTCTGCGATGGCAACCATGAGCCGCACGTCCGGCTGATGTTCCTGAAGCACATCGGCATCCTGCCCGAGGAAACCACCGTCCTCCCCCCCGAAGTCGACGCGAAGTTCGACCTCGTCATCTCCGGCGTCAACCACTGCACCTGGGTGCTGCGCTGCCGCTACGACGGACGCGACATGATGCCCGCGCTCCGCGAATTCGTCCGCAAAAGCGCCGTCGCCGAATACGAGAAGCGCCCGAGCGACAAGGCCAAGCCGCGCCTCAATATGAATTACGCCCTCGAGCTTTTCGATCTCTACGGCGTCTTCCCCACCGCAGTCAGCCACACCAAGGAGTATGTCCCCTTCTACCAGGGCTACGGGGTGACCCCGGCGACGCCGGAACCGATCATCCCCTTCGACGGCTACAACCGCGCCGAAGAGATGGCGGCGGCCTGGCAAAAGACCGAAGACCTGGCGAGTGGAGTAACCCCGATCGCGGATTTCTTCGAATCCGGGCGCGGCGACCACGCCACCGACATCATTGAATCGATGTGGGGCAATCTCGGCAAGACCTTCTACATCAACACCG
>JAVBRV010000521.1:0-14421 GCA_031547585.1 Victivallaceae bacterium | reverse complement strand
AGAACGCCCTTCTGAAAGAGGAAGGGTTCGTAGACGTCTTCGATGGAATCCTCTTCTTCTCCGACCGAAACGGCGATGTTTTTCAAGCCGACCGGACCGCCGCGGAAGTTCTCGATGATCACTTCGAGCAGGCGGATGTCCATCTCGTCGAGCCCGTCGTGGTCGATCTGGAGCATTTCGAGCGCCGCCCGGGCCACGTCGCCCGTGATGATGGAATCGGCCCGGATCTGGGCGTAGTCGCGGGCGCGGCGCAGCAGGTTGTTGGCGATACGGGGGGTTCCCCGGCAGCGCCCGGCGACTTCGCGCGCGCCCTCTTCTTCAATGGCGATTTCGAGGATTCCGGCCGAACGGCGGATGATCCGGCAGAGGCTCTCGTTGTCGTAGAAGTCGAGGCGGATGTTGAGCCCGAAGCGGGAGCGGAGGGGGGCCGAAAGCATCCCCTGCCGGGTGGTGGCCCCGATCAGGGTGAAGCGCGGCACGGTGAGCCGGATCGACCGGGCGCCCGCGCCCTGTTCGAGCATGATGTCGATGAAGAAATCCTCCATGGCCGAGTAGAGGTACTCTTCGACGGTGGTGTTGAGCCGGTGGATTTCATCGATGAAGAGGACGTCGCCGGGTTCGAGGGAGGTGAGAAGTCCGGCGAGGTCGCCCGGCTTCTCGATGGCCGGCCCGCTGGAGCTTTTGATATTGGTGCCGCGCTCGTTGGCGATGATGTAGGCCAGCGTCGTCTTGCCGAGCCCCGGCGGACCGCAGAGCAGAATGTGGTCGAGCGCCTCATCGCGGGCCCGGGCGGCGCTGACGAAAAGTTCGAGCTGCTCCTTGACCCGTTCCTGGCCGGGAAAGTCGGCGAACGCAGGCGGGCGCAGGCTGGTTTCCTTGGCCGTATCGCGTTTATTGAGGGTGGAGGTGATGAAGCGTTCGCTCATATTTTTTTGGCTGGTCCTGCTTGTTAATTCGCGCTTGGCGTGTTACCTTAATAAGGTAGCGCAAAAACCAAGGAAATGCCAACCGGCATCCGAAAAAAGAAGAAAGGATTCCAAATGTCGTTCGATCTGGAAATGGCCTTGAAGGCGGCTAACACGGTCCGCATGCTGTCGGCGGAGGGGGTTCAGAAGGCGAATTCCGGTCACCCGGGGATGCCGCTCGGCTGCGCGGATTTCGCGCTTACGCTGTGGAGCAAATACATGCGTTTCAACCCGAAGAATCCGGGTTGGATCGGCCGCGACCGTTTCGTGCTTTCGGCCGGACACGGCTCGATGCTGCTGTACTCCCTGTTGCACCTCTTCGAGTGCGGCCTCCCGATGGACGAATTGAAGAACTTCCGCCAGTGGGGCAGCCGGACCCCCGGCCACCCGGAATTCGGCCACACGGCGGGCGTCGACGTCACCGGCGGCCCCCTCGGCAGCGGCTTCGCTTCCGGCGTCGGCATGGCAATCGCCAACCGCTACTTCAAGGCGCAGACCGGACTCGATAAGACCGGCCTCGTCGACAACAAAATTTACGTCATCGCCGGCGACGGCTGCATGATGGAGGGCTGCACCTCCGAAGCCGCTTCGCTCGCGGGCCACCTCGGCCTCGACGAACTGGTGGTCTTCTACGACGACAACAACATCACCATCGAAGGGCAGACCTCGCTCGCCTTCAGCGAAGACGTCGCCGCCCGCTTCCGCGCCTACAACTGGCGCGTGATCCTCATCGACAACGCCAACGACATCGCGAAATGCGACGCCGGTCTCGCCGAAGCGGTGAAGTCCGACGGCCGCCCGACCCTGCTCGTCGGCAAGACCACCATCGGCTACGGCGCGCCCAACAAGGCGGGGAAATCCGCGGCCCACGGCGAACCCCTCGGCCAGGCCGAAGTGGACGCCCTCCGCCAGCACCTCGGCATGACGGGCGAGCCCTTTACGGTCGCCGACGACGTCCGCGCTTTCTGCCGCCAGCGGGTGGAGGAGCTCGAAGCCGCCGCCGCCAAGTGGGACGGCGAATACCGCAAATTCATCGAGGCCGACCTTGACCGCGCGAAGAAGATCGCCGCCTACCTCAACCGGACGGTTCCGGCCGATATCGCCGAGCAGCTGCTGGCGGCGGCTCCCCTCGACAAGCCGGTCGCCACCCGCGCCTCTTCGGGAGCGGTGCTCCAGAAAGCGGCGGAGCTGGTTCCCGCCCTCTTCGGCGGCGCGGCGGACCTCGCCCCCTCGACCAAGAGCGACATTAAGAACGGCGGCGATTTCACCCGTGACAATCACCTCGGCCGCAACCTCCACTTCGGGGTGCGCGAGTTCGCCATGGGCCTCGCCGGGAACGGCATGGCGCTGAATGGAACGGCGATTCCCTACGTCTCGACCTTCTTCGTCTTCTCGGACTACCTGAAGCCGGCGATCCGCCTGGCGGCGCTGCAGAAGCTGCATCAGATCTACATCTTCACCCACGACTCCTTCTATGTGGGTGAGGACGGGCCGACCCATGAGCCGATCGAACAGATCGCCATGCTGCGTTCGATTCCCGGCCTGACGGTGATCCGTCCGGCGGAAGCGCACGAAGTGGCGCAGGCCTGGGCGTTGGCGCTTCAGGCGAAGGGTCCGGTGGTGCTGCTGCTGACCCGTCAGGATCTCGCCCCCTTCGAAGCCGAGCTGGCGGCGAAGGTGGATGTCTCCCGCGGCGCCTACGTGCTGAGCGACGACGAGGATCTCGATATCGTCCTCATCGCCACCGGTTCCGAAGTGAACCTGGCGCTCGAAGCGGCCAAGATGCTGCGGCAGAGCGGTATCGGCGTCCGGGTGGTGTCGATGCCCTCGCAGGAGCTCTTTGAGAAGCAGGGCGAGGAGTACCGCGAAGAGGTGCTGCCGAGCTGGTGTCCCTGCTACGTTTCGATCGAAGCGGCCTCGACCTTCGGCTGGCACCGCTTCATCGGCCGCGACGGCCTGGCGATCGGTCTCGACCACTTCGGCGCTTCGGCTCCCTACAAGGTGCTGGCGAAGGAGTTCGGCTTCACCCCCGAAGGCGTCCTCGAGCGGATCGAGGGTCACTTCGTTTGCACCGACGGCGAAGACGGCTGCTGCTGCGGCTGCGAAGACGAGGGCTGCGACTGCGATCACGATTGCGGTCACGACCACGAATAATCGCTTTCGGCATTACGAAAAGGGACGCTCTTTAGTAGAAGAGCGTCCCTTTTTATTTCAACAAGGTTAGAAGACGCAGCAATTGATCGCATTGCGGCGACGGCTCTGCCTCGTATTGGCCGGATATCACAATCCAGCCGCCGAATTCGAGCCGGGTCAAGGAGAAGTATAGCGTATTCTCATTCCAGAAGAGAACGTATTCCTCTCCGTTTTTTCCTCGAACTGAAGTTTTGTGGAAATTTTCTGCGGGGATTTTTGCGACTGGCAGCAGATGCAGGTTGATCGAAACCGCTTCTCCGCCGATGTGCGTAACTTCCAAAATGCGCGAAGTGTTATAAGTCGACCGTTTCTGCCAAACGATAACGAGAAGCGTTACCGCCAAGAGAGTGAAAAAAAGTAAGATCGCCCAACACAAACGATTCGGCAAATGTTTACGTTTCAACAAAATAAAAAACCTGTCAATCCTGTTCATATACAACTAACCCCAATATATATTTATCGGTAATTAAATCAAGTCTATTTACTTTCCGGGAAAAAGATTTTGGGTTTATGATCAGGAAAAAATCGTTGAAAATAATTTCGGGGATGCACATTGTCAGGTTTTACTGATCCGGGTCTGGTTCCATACGGGCTAACCGGTCCTTCGTAACCTCTTACTTTTACACCCAATTTGTCTGCCAGTTGCTGCGTACGCACGTGGCCTTCATCACTATCTGCGGCATAGCATATTCGAATATCGACAATAGCATCTGGCGCAAGAAGTCTTTTCAAACGAGCAAGCTGTGCCCCATTGATATATCGCAGATCATCCCCATTACCCATCGGGAAAAATCCTTCATTCCCCCCATGGTTTGAAATAATGAGTTCAGATAAAGAGCCGGGACTATACGCTTTCTCCAGTTTCTCCAGCATATCATCAATTCCGGAAATTCGCAATCCACCCATTCCTGGAGAATTATCAACTCGAACTGTTGCAGAGCGTTTTATCCTGTTTCTGCTATTTGCCGATGTTTTAAGGTAAAGCTCCAGATAATAGCAATGACAGTTTGGATGAATTGGTAATGCCGGTTTGGAAAGGTCTGATTCCAAGTACACTTTCCCATCATATTTTGAACACTTATCGCAAGTTGTCGATTTCTTCTCCGCAGAAAAAATCAAAGACTTTTCAGAAGTGTCCAATGATTTCAGTTGTCGTTCTACTCTTTTTTGCACATCAGGTTTCATTCTGTACTCCATGCTGTATTAAATACTGCAACTATAAAAATTGTCAACCTCATGGAGATATGGAGATATATAGACCGCGTTAGCGTGTGGCCTGTTAGCTGTGTCGAGTCGTCGACAACCTCGCCTGACGGTCGGCGATCGGCCTTGATCACTTCGGTGCTTCGGTTCCCTGCAAGGTGTTGGTCAAGGAGTTTAGCTTCACGCCCGAACACCGGCCGGGGATAGGGTCCGATCCCTCGGGCGGAAGAAAAAATCATCCGGATGTTTGATAAAATAAATATTTATTTTCATTCATGCGATGGAGGGCATTTTGCATATTGATCTTTTCTTTGGGAAGTTTTCAATTCTAGGTCGGATGTATTGGTGTAAATATTTTAAATTGCGGCAGATTTCGATTTGATTTTTGATGAAAATAGATTAGATTGCTTATGTGGAGAGCGAAAATATAGAAAAATGATGTAACTTTTTTTGTTGTTTCCCATATATCAGCGTATGTGTGGGGGGCCTGCAAATAAATTGTAAAAAACAAGGGGCAGGCGGATGAAAACACTTCCGGTCATTGGGTGAGGGACCGGAGCGGCGGCGATGGTATCGGCAACAGCCGATGCGGCGCGGCCGGAGAATCACCCTACAGAAAAGGCCGGAGCTTTCCGGCCTTTTCTGTGTTCCGATTTTTCCATTCAACAGCCGCTATTGTCGAGGGAGCATATCCAGCGCTTCCAGCAGTCCCCGGAGGTAGCCGAGGGCCAGCAGGTTGCCCTGCATCTCGTAGCCGGGGTTGGCGTTGGTTTCGCCGGCCATGGTGGGGGTGTGGTCCGGGCGCAGCAGCACGTCCAGCCCGAGGTCGCGGCACAGACGGAGCACCTTCACCATGTCGGTGGGGCCGTTGTCGTGAAAGGTCTCCTGGAATTTGTGCTTGTTCCCCTTGATGTCCCGGAAGTGGAGGAAGACGATCCGCTCCTTGAATTCCGGCAGCAGGGTGAAGACATCCTCCCCCATCGCCTTGAACGACGCCAGGCAGAAGGTGACGCCGTGCGACGGCGAATCCGACAGCCTGAGAATCCGGCGGTACGCCTCGGCCGAAGTCAGGATCCGGCTGTAGCCTTTGAGCGGCGACACCGGCGGATCATCGGGGTGCAGCCCCAGCTTCACCCCGGCCTCTTCGGCGGCGGGAAGCACGGCCTGAAGGAAGTACTCGTAATTGTGCCAGAGCTCCTCCTCGGTGATCCGCAGGGGTTCCTCTTTCACGTCGGCCAGGTCGAAGCCGGAGGTCAGGGCGCCGCCGCGCTCCGGCAGATCCACTCGCGTCCGGAACCAGCCGATTCCGGCCATGAAGTTGTAGCAGAGGAGGGGGATTCCCAGCCGGCCCATATTGGCCAGCATTTGCCGGTACTTGTCGATATCCTCGTTGCGTCCGGGGAGCCCCAGCTTGATCCGGCTCATATCGAATTCGTCGCCTTCCAAAGCCTGAAGCCGGAAGCCGCGGTCGGTGAATTCGGTGTGAATCCGCCGCAGCGATTCGAAATCCCATGGCGGCAGCATCCCGGTCAGCTCCGGCGCGGCCTTGGTCACCGCGTACTTCACCCCGGCTTGCGCGGCGAGTTGCCATTTGATGTCGGGTACGGCGGGCAGCATCAGTCCCAGTTTCATTATTTGTTCCTTTTTATGTGTACTACTATAGAGCGGCGGAAGGGCGGCAGACGGCACTCCTCCTTTTCGACTTTTACCTCGCTCCAGGCGTCCTGCCAGGGGTCGTAGGTGCGGCAGGAGGCGGCCGGACCTACCGGCGCCGTCTCCCCTTCGATCAACGCCGCCGGAATCCCCTCCGCCAGTTCGCTTTGCCAGTCGGAGGCTTTGTCGCGACACCAGAGGAGGTTCATCGTTTTCCCCGCCAATCCGTAGATCCGCAGCCGATGGGTTTCGGTGTGGAAGGGGCGGAAGTTCTCCGCAACCGGGTCTATGCTCTTGACGGCTTCGGCGAACCGGTTGAAGTGCCAGTGGAGGTCGTGCTTCTCCACATAGATATGATCCCAGTGCCAGATCTGGCCGCCCCCGGCCGCTCCCGCGAAGAAAGGGGCGAAAAGGACGTCGTGGAGGATGGTCCCTTCGGCGTCCTTCTCATAGAGCTTCGAATGACCGGAGTGGTTGGCCTCCACGGCTCCCCCTTCGGCCAGGATGGCGGGGAGGTCCGGACGCCGCTCTCTCAATTCGCGGACGGCGTCCGCCGAAAGCCGGTCGACGGGACCGCGGCAGATATCCAGCTCCGCCCCGGGGTCGAGGTAACGGTGGGCCTGCATGAAGCGGTTGCCGCTCTCGCCCCCGAGCCAGTCGTACAGGGCGTAGGCGGTCGGGCCGGAAAAACTGCCGAGATTCTGCAAAATCATCTGCCGGGGGAAGATCGCCTGTATCTCTTGAAGCATATGGCGGCTCCAGGAAGCCTTGGATTCCCATGAGGCGGCGATGGTGTTGAACTCATTCCAGAGCTCGACGGCGATGACCGCCGGGGAGTCCCCGATGCCGTTTTCGGCCAGAAAGCGGGCTTTCCCCAGATAAGCCTGCCGCCCCGCTTCCGAATCGAGAAACTCCTCCGCCGTCGAACAGATCGACTGATAGAGCGGTTTGACGAAGGAGGCCGCTCCGGGAAACGACTCCGCGTCGGCCCGGTCGGCCCGAAGGCGGCGGAAGTGTTCGAGGGTGAACTTCAGCTTGACCCCCAGCTTCTCCGCCATGCGGATGACGGCCTGGATATGTTTCAGGTTCGTCCGGTCATAGTCGCCGACCCCTTCCGGCATGACGTCGAAGAAGGGTACGCCCAGCCAGATCCGGGCGAAGTTCCCGCCGTTCCCGGCCAGCTTCGTCAGCCAGCGCCGGTAGGTGGCGAGAACCTCCTCCTCCGGGTACGTTTCGGAATTGCGTACGAAAGCCAGGTTCAGCCCGATCGGCAAGTACGTTTTCCCATCCGCGTGTTGAAAATAGCCGGAGTTGGAAATCTGCATGAATTGCTGTGTCATATTTTTACCTCATATCATGGTATCGCCGCAAAATTCAGCGGCTTTATTCATTTCTATCGCTAATTCGCTCCAGTCGGCCCCGGCCAGCTGGCCCGGCAAGCTGAGGAGGGTGATCGCCCCGGCGATTTGCTTCCGGTCATTGAATACCGGGACGGAGAGGGCGTCGACGTGCCAGGTGTAATCCGGGTCGGTCGAGGCGGGGTTGAACACATACCCCGTGCGCCGGAAACATTCGAGCGATTCCATGAGGTGCTGCATCCGGGCCTCTCGTTTCCGGCTCTTCAATAACGTCTCCAGCTCTTCCCCGCTCATTTCGGAGGCGAGGATTACCCCCACCGAGCTGCCGGTCGACAGGTGATCGCGGGAGCCGGGGGAGGTGGTCAAGGCGACATCCCAGGGGGCTTTGGCGCACAGCGCGTTGACTTGCTCGTCGCCGTCGCGCACGGAGAGCTTGGCCGAGAAGCCGACTTTTTTAGCCAGGTGCTCCAACACCGGCTGAAGCACCCGGTAGCGTTCGAGCTGAAACTCCGCCTTCCGGACGACCGGCAGCATTCCGGTCGAAATATCGTACTCTTTGCCGTTGACCTTGACCAGCCAGTTATGCTCCACCAGCGTGGTGATGATCCGGTAACAGGTGGCCTGCGGAATCTTCAGCGCGGTCTTGATTTCGGATTGGCCGACCCGCCCCGGATGCGCCCCGATGTATTCCAGGACCTCGATCGCTTTCTCCAGAACCGGTATGGTGTTAAGGTTATTCATGTCTATTCTTATTTGAATAAATAGTATTCTCTATTGGATAATATAGGTGGTGATCCGGATTTTTCAATAAATGAAGATGAAAAAATTCGGATTTGCGGTATCTCTCTGTAACTTTTCTGCTGGGAATGCATAATTTAGGTCAAACAACGATAGTCAGAAATCAAAGAAAGATTGAAACCATGAAAAAGCTGCTTGTTACGATGATGCTCGGAGCCTCCACCCTTCTGATGGCCGCCACGGTCTACGAAGCCCCCGCGACCGGTGGAACCACCTACGGCGACGGCGCTTCCGCCGTGACCGAGCGCAGCCTTACCGGTACCGGCAGCGATGCCCTGAACCTCTTCCCCGGCACCGGCGAATCCAGCGCTCCGACGATGACCGTTTCCTCGATGCGTCCTCCGGTTGAGCCGCCGATGCCCGAAGAGCCCTCCACGAGCGGCCAGCCGCTCCCCGGCGCCATCGCCGCGGTCGCCATCGGCGCCGCCGCCTTCATCGCCCGCCGGAAAGCGCGGCAGAGCCGGGAAGCGTAACCAAATCCCGTTTCGCAAGTTGCAGAACAAACAGGAAAGTCGGAAAATCTCCGGCTTTCTTTTTTTTACCCCTTGCATTTTCGGTAAAACCACTTATTTTTATAAATAGGTATTGAACACAAGGGGGATGTACGATGTTCATGATTCGCAGAATTATCCGCAGTTGGCATATTTTCACCCGGGCGATGATCCTGATCAACCAGGAGAAGAAGCTCCTGATTTTCCCGCTGATCTCTTTTCTGGCGTCGTTGCTTCTGATGACGGTGATTTTCTGCAGCATCACCGGCGTCACTCTCGCGCTGATCCAGGGCGGGGATGTCGATTGGAAGATGCTCTTCCTGGGGTCCGAGGAGGCCGAAGAGCTCAGCCTGACCATCCGGGCCACCAGCTTTGTGGTTTCGGCCATGGTCTATCTCTTTGCCATGTTCGTGGCCA
The DNA here is from genome assembly GCA_031547585.1 of Victivallaceae bacterium. Classification (GTDB taxonomy): domain Bacteria; phylum Verrucomicrobiota; class Lentisphaeria; order Victivallales; family Victivallaceae; genus Victivallis. The sequence goes on along the minus strand of JAVBRV010000521.1, from coordinate 5,343 downwards.
ACTTCTGCAGCGTCGCCTTCTATTCGGAGATCATGCGCGGACTCTGTGACGAGCCGGTCTCCGTCCGGCGCGGCTTCGGCTACGCCCTCTACCGGTTGAAAGCGATCTTTCTGTGGTCGGTGCTGGCTTCGACCGTCGGCATGCTGCTGAAATTCCTCGAAGAGCGCGCGGGTCTCGTCGGCAAATTGATCATCAAGTTCGTCGGCATGGTCTGGGCGGTGGCTTCGGTGTTCGCGATTCCGGCGCTGGTCTGCGACGCGGAGATGGATAATCCCTTCCGCGCCCTCAAGCGCTCTACCTCGACCATCGCCAACACCTGGGGAGAAATGCTCACCGGCTTCGCGGGCATCACCGCGATCAACTGGGTGTCGAGCTTCCTCCTCGTCCTGGTGATCATCGGGCTGGTGTTCCTCGGCGGAGCGCTGGCCTCCCCCGCCGGAACCATCCTCTGCATCGGTCTCGGCATTGTGGCTTTCATCGTCTACTTCGCCTTCTGCTACCTGGTGGCGGTGGCGCAGAAGGTCTACATCGCGGCGCTCTACCTCTACGCCACCACCTCCTGGGGCGCGGATTGCGTTTTCGATGGTGACGACCTCGGGGCCGCCTTCTACATCAAGGGCAGCCGGTAAACCGGCATCTTGCACTGATTGCGCCGCCGGTGGAGACCATCGGCGGCGTTTTATTTTGAATTAAGGAGGGTGATGAGCGATAACAGTAATGATATCTATGACGACGATACCTATGACGATCTCGGCAAAAAGATCTTTCGGGCACTTGGGTCATTGATAATTGCCGGGGTCGTGTTTTTTGTCGGTTCCGGCTTATGTTTGGGGCTGGCCTTGAGTTCGTTGCATCGGGATTTTCTCATTCCATTGGTGCTGGTTGGCGGCGGCGGCATCGGCATGATGTTGCTGGCCTGGAATATCCGGGTGCGCCGGTTGAAGTGGGTGGGGCTGGGGATTCTGGTGCTCGCTTTCCTGCTTGGCGTGGGGAGGGTTGGATATTCCTGGTGGACCTACGGGCGCTTTGCGCAGATTGAGCTGGGAATTGAATGGGATGACTACCGGCCGTTTGTGCCGGGTAATAAACTGGTGAAGATCGAGGTCACACCGGAGCAGTGCCTGACGGGCAAGCTGCCGGAATTGGATGGAGCCTATGCGTTGTATCCGGTCTACGCCGCCGCCGTACAGGCGATTTATCCCGAAGGGGATTATTGGGAAACCGTCAAAACCAGTGGATCGGACGTCACCTTCAAGCGTCTGCAGAAAGGTGAGACCGATATGATTTTCAGTCTTGCCCCGTCGAAGGAGCAAGTCGCGGAGGTGCGGGCCATCGGTCTGGAATACGAGATGACTCCCTTTCTGCGCGAGGCTTTCGTCTTTTATGTCAACGTCAAAAATCCGGTTTCCAATCTGACCCGCGAGCAGATCCGCGACATTTATTCCGGTAAAATCACCGACTGGAAAGAGGTCGGCGCGCCGAAAAGTGCTAAAATCATCCCTTTTCAGCGCAATAAAGGCAGCGGCAGCCAGACCACGCTGGAGGCGATCATGGGCGACCGCCCCATCCTGCCGCCGTTGGAAGAGGATCATCTTCGCGACATGGGCGGCATTATCCGGGATACGGCGAACTATCGCAACTACGATGAAGCCATCGGCTTCTCGTTTCGCTATTTCTCCACCGAGATGATTCAAAACGCCAAGATCAAACTGCTCTCCATCGACGGCGTCGCCCCGACGCGGGAGAATATCGCCAATGGGACCTATCCCTTTATCGCCGACGGCTATATGATTACCGTGCTGCCGCGTTCGAAGAATGTGCAGAAACTCGTCGACTTCATGCTCTCGCGGCAAGGCCGGAAGATCGTCGAGAAAACTGGCTATGTTTTCATTGGTCAGTAGTGGAAAGCAAAGACAAAATCGTGACCTCCCTCCGAAAAAAACTGTTGATCGAGCTGGCCGCCATGCTTGGAATCGCCTTCGCGGTGTCGATTTTGCTGGGGTTCGTCTATGGTGGGGTCAACTGGATCGCCACCGGCTTTATCGTTTTGTTCGCTGTGGTACTGGTCTTGGGAGAGCGGCTGGCGGTGATATTGTGGAAACCCCCTTCATACTCTCCCGAAGAACTGAAGGAACTCGTAGAACAGAACCGTCTTAAATGGATTCAGCGACTGGGGTGGCGTTGGGAAGTCTGCGCCGGGGCGCTATGCAAGCTCGACAATAAAACCGGTGAGACACTCGAAAAAATCGACCGTCAGGGATTGACCGAAGTCTGGGGCGTCAACACCGATGCGGGGCCGTTCTCGGAGGACTTCTGGCTGGTCACCAACTGCGGCGGCCGGGAGTATGCCATCGGCTCCGAGCTCTGGACCGATGACATTCGCAATTGGTTCTTCGCCCTGCCCGGATTCGATCACGACGCCTTCAGCCAATGCATGGCGTGTACGGATAACCGGAGGACGCTGCTCTGGAAACGCACGGGGACGGATGAATAGAAGTGGAAATGTGAGGGAATTGCAAAAATCAATACCAGTTGTGGCAGCTGGCTCAATCGGACTGGTCCGACTGCCGATGACATTGCCGGCTTGATGACATTTAACCTCTCTCATGATGTTTCTGCCGCCTGCGAGAGTCGCCCGACTTAAGTCGGGCAGGGTACAGGACCCCCGTCCTGCCGAGGGTCCAGGGGGCGCGGAGCCCCCTGGCGCCAAACGGTTTCAGTCGCTTGCCCTCTCCCCGCAGAAAAGCGGGGAGAGTGGCCGACTGATGCCGTTTGGAGGTTCCCCCGAGTACTGGGGGCAAGGGCGGAGCCCGGTGCCGACGGTCGGCCTTGCGGGTGCAGGGCGGAGCCCGCCGGAGGGTCTGGGGCGGGCCGCCCCAGCGAGAACCGTGGTTAAACTACATAAGCTATTGATTTTGCAATTACCTCACGTATTTTGATTCTTCTCTTTGTTTTTTCGGTAAAAATAGCGATATGCTCTTATACAGGTCCGAAAACGGCCAGCATTTTCCGAAAATGAGGCTATACTTATAGAAGAGCATAAGGAGTAGCTGATGTCGGAAAATGAAAATCGGGCCTGGTACGCGGCGTTCAAGGCGAAGGACGCCCGGTTTGACGGTCGCTTCTTCGTCGGAATTTCCTCCACCGGCATCTATTGCCGCCCGATCTGCCGGGCGCGGCTGCCCAAGGCCGAAAACTGTACCTTTTATCCTTCGGCCGCGGCGGCGGAACGGGCGGGGTTCCGCCCCTGCCTGCTGTGCCGCCCGGAGCTTGCCCCGGGGACGGCTCCGGTCGATGCCGCGCATTCGCTCGCGTTCCGGGCGGCCCGGATGCTGGAGGAGCATTGCCATCATAACCGGAGCATCGAGGAGCTGGCCGGCCGTCTCGGTTGCACCGCCCGTCACTTGCGCCGCGCGTTTGCGGCGCAATTCCAGGTGTCGCCGGTGCAATACGTGCAGACCTGCCGGCTGCTGCTGGCCAAAAATCTGCTGACGGGAACCCGGCTCCCGGTGATCGAAGTCGCCCTGGCCGCCGGGTTCGGCAGCCTGCGGCGTTTCAACGCCCTCTTTAAACAGCAATACCGCCTGACCCCGACTGATTTGCGCCGAAGCGCCGGGGCGAAGGATGCGGACCGGTTGACCCTGGGGCTGGGCTATCGCCCGCCGTACCGCTGGGAACAGATTCTGGATTTTCTCGCTCTTCGCGCCATTCCCGGCGTGGAGGTCGTGCAAAATGGGGAGTATTGGCGCACCGTCTCCCTGATCGGCGAAGAGCGGCGCCCTGTGCGCGGCTGGATCGGGGTCGGCAACCGGCCGGAGAAGAATATGCTGACGGTCACCCTCGATACGGCTTTGCTGCCGGTGCTGCCCCGGGTTCTGGCGCGGATCCGGCGCTTGTTCGACCTCGATTGCAATCCGGAGGCGGTGTACGAAGCGCTCGCCGGTATGAATGAGATCCGCCCCGGACTCTGCGTTCCGGGAACCCGTCTGCCCGGCAGCTTCGACCCGTTTGAAATGGCGGTGCGGGCGGTGCTGGGGCAGCAGATTACCGTAAAGGGAGCGCGTACCCTCGCCGCCCGGCTGGTGGAGGCATACGGCGCCCCGATACGGACAGGGGTGGAAGGGCTGACGCACACCTTCCCTGCGCCGGAAGCGATTCTGGCATTGGGGGAGCCGATCGGCGACCGCCTTGGTCCCCTGGGGATTACGGGGGCCAGGGCCGTCACCATCCGGGAGCTGGCCCGGGAGTTGGCGGGGAAGGAGTTCGACCCCGGTTCCCGGCCGGAGGAGGAGGTGCAAAAGCTGCTCGCCCTTCCGGGGATCGGCCCCTGGACGGCGCAGTATATCGCCATGCGGGCGCTGGCTTGGCCCGATGCCTTCCCGCATACCGATTACGGCGTGAAAAAAGCATTGGCACCCCGCACGGAGAAGGAGATATTGGCGCTCGCGGATTCCTGGCGTCCCTGGCGCGGCTACGCGACGATCAATCTGTGGAATTCATTATAGGAGGGGACGATGTTTTATTCAAGTCGTTATATGACGCCGATCGGCGGGGTTCTTCTCACCAGCGACGGCGACCGGCTGGTCGGCCTGTGGAACGAAGGGCAGAAGTATTTCGCCGCCGCGATGCCGGAAGAGATGAAGGAAGAAGCCGATCTGCCGGTGTTTCGCGCCACGCGAAACTGGCTGGATGAATATTTTCACGGGCAGCGCCCGGCCATATCCGATCTGCCGCTGGCTCCCCGGGGTGGTGAATTTAGGCAGGCGGTGTGGGAGATTCTGTGCGCTATTCCTTACGGCGAACTCACCACCTACGGCGCCATCGCCGCGAAGATGGCCGCCCGGATGAACCGGCCGAGCATGTCGAGCCAGGCGGTGGGCGGGGCGGTGGGGCATAACCCCATTTCCATCATCATCCCCTGCCACCGGGTGGTCGGCGCCGACGGCAGCCTGACCGGATACGCCGGCGGCGTCGAAAAGAAGATCAAGCTGCTTGAACTCGAAGGCGTTGATCTCTACCCCCTCTTCATCCCCCGGAAGGGCACGGCCCTTTGATACGCAAGGTAATTGCAAAAATCAATAGCTGTTGTGGCGGCCGACTCGGTCGGACGGGGCGGACTTGTCGGACTGGTCCGACTGCCGATGGTGTTGTCTGCTCGGCAACATTTGGCTTTTTTTATGGCATTTCTACCGCCAGCGAGGGTCGGCCGACTTAAGTCGGCCAGGGTGCAGGACCCCCGTCCTGCCGAGGGTCCAGGGGGCGCGGAGCCCCCTGGCGCCAAACGGTTTCAGTCGCTTGCCCTCTCCCCGCAAAAAAGCGGGGAGAGTGGCCGACTGATGCCGT
>JAVBRV010000205.1:0-26346 GCA_031547585.1 Victivallaceae bacterium | reverse complement strand
TGCATTCGCAAACCTTAGGTTTCGCTCCCCTCCGGGCGGGCGCCTGCGCCGCCCTGCGGTGAGCGACCAGCGTTTCGCCGCTGGACCACGCCCCGGCTCGGCCGGGTGCGGGCGGTTGCTTTGCAACCTTTTTTTAAAGTTTTCTTTTTTTCTTTTTTAGAGAGTACTTCGCACCACCACGGTCTCGCCTTCCTGCTGCGGCACCACCACATAAGCGCCGTAGCTCGCCGGCACCAGCAGCGTCTCGCCCGCCGCCAGCAAAACCATCTCCTCCGGCGCATCCGTCTTGCCCACCCGAACCGCGCCATTGACCGCCGACAGCAGATGGAAGCTCCCCGACGGCGTCGTGTCATCCTGCCAGGTCGTCGCCAACCGCAAGTCGTCCACCGCAAAGAACGGGCACTGATTCACCACCGCAAACTTGCGGTTGTGCCCCGCCGCACCGGAAACCCCGGCAATCCGCGGCGAAGTCCGGTTGGTGAAACTGATCGAACGCAACCCCTGCTCAATATGCAGCGCGCGCGGATTCCCGTTCGCATCCACCCGCCCCCAGTCGCTCATCCGATAGGTGGTGTCGCTGTTCTGCTGAATCTCCAGAATCAGGTTGCCGCCGCCGATCGCGTGCAGCGTCCCCGAAGTAATGAAATACGCATCGCCGGGATGCGACGGGTACACCTGAAGCATCGCCTCCACATCCGGCGAACCCAGCGTTTCCGTCAACTGCTGCCGGGTGGCCCGCCCCTGAAGTCCGGCCAGAATCTGCGCCCCCTTGCGGGCGGCGATAATATACCACATCTCCGTCTTCGGTTCGGCGGTGCCGCCGAGGTTCCGGCAAGCCTCTTCATCGGGGTGAACCTGCAGCGACAGCCGCTCCCCCGCGTCAATCAGCTTCACCAGCAGGGGGAAGCGTTCCGTCGAACGTGCCTTGCCGCCGATCAGCTTGCGGCCGTAATGGGCGACCAGCTCATGCAGCGTCTTCCCGGCCAAAGGGCCGTTGGCGACCACGCTCACTTCGTCGTCGCGGTCGACCAGCTCCCACGATTCGCCGATGGGGTCCGCTTCGTGCGGAACCTCGCGGCCCAGCTCCTCCTCCATCAGCGTCCCCCCCCAGAGGCGGGGCTGGTAGATCGGTTGGAACTTCAAAGGATACAGCCGGTTGGATTCGATAAAAGCACTCATACGATTTCCTCCAAAAAAGCCCGGCAACTTTCGATAAGACGAGGCGACAGCCGGGTCGGCTTCCCGTCGCGATTGACACTGGCCAACACCACGTGGCCCGAAACCAGCACCTCTTCCCCCCGCCGGACTTCGCTGGCGATGGTGAGGCGCACCCCCTTCATCTCACGCACCCAAGAACGGATGGTGAGAAGATCGTCGTAACGGGCCGAAGCCCGGTAACGGCAGCAGGCCTCCGACACCGGCAGGTAAAATCCCTCCTCCTCCAGCTTCCGGTACGGCAGTCCCGCATCACGGAGCATCTCCGTGCGGCTGCGTTCGAAAAGGGTGAGGTAATTGGCGTAGTAAACCACGCCCATCTGGTCGGTATCCGCATAGCAGACCCGGTACTGGATTTCATGATGCATCGTCTTCCACCCTCCGCCGGATCATTTCCACCACTTCATCAATGGTCTTGCCGGTCGTGTCGATTTGCACCGCGTCGGCGGCAGGCACCAACGGAGCCACCGCGCGGGTGGAGTCCTGCCGGTCCCGCTCGGCGATGGCGCGCGCCACCTCGGCCAGCGTCGCGCCTTCGGCGACCTCGCCCGACTGCGCCAGCCGCCGCCGCGCCCGCTCCTCGGGCGTCGCAGTGACAAAAAATTTGCCGCGGGCATCGGGGAAAATCACCGTGCCGATATCCCGCCCCTCCATCACGATCCACTTCTCCCCGGCGAAACCGCGCTGAACCCCCAACAGGTGGTTCCGCACCGCCGGCTGGGTCGCCACCAGGCTGGCCAGATCGGCGATCTCCTGGGTCCGCAGCGCTTCGCCCGGGAATTCGCCGTCGAGCATCAATTCGAAACGACCGTCCGCCGCCGGATGATAGCCGAGGCGGATTCCGGCCAGAAACTCCGGCGTCAGCCGGGCCGGGTCAACCCCCGCCCGCCGCGCCGCCAGCGCCACCGCCCGGTACAGGTTGCCGGTGTTGATGTAAGCGATGCCGAGCCGCTCCGAAAGCCGCTTCGCCACCGTGCTCTTTCCGGACGCCGCCGGACCGTCGATTGCAATTACGTTTGTCATATCTTAAAAATACCGCCGAAGAGCCGATTTCGCAAGCCCCCGGACAAAGAAAAACGGACCGGATTCATGTGAATCCGATCCGTTTTCAGCCTTCGCCGCTTCGCGGTCAGTTGCCGCTGCGGCTGCGAATGCGTCCCGACTTCAGGAAGCCCTCGTAATGGCGCATGGTGAGATGCGACTCCAGCTGGCTCATGGTGTCGAGCACAACGCCGACCATAATCAGCAAGCTGGTACCGCCGAAGAACTGCGTCACCATGAAAGGAATCCGGAAGTGCGTGTAAAGGATCATCGGAAAGAGCGCCAGACCCGTCAGGAACAGCGCGCCGCCGGTGGTAACCCGGGTCATCGCCGTATCGAGAAAGTCCGCCGTCGGCTGCCCCGGGCTGATGCCGGGAATGTACGCCCCCTCTTTCTTCAGGTTGTCCGCAATCTGCAACGGGTTGAACTGGTTCGCCACCCAGAAGAAACTGAAGGCGATAATCAGCACCGCATAGCAGATCATGTAGGTCGTTCCCTGCCGGTTGAACACCGTCGCCAGCTGCACCCAGATCCCCGCCGCGCCTTGCTGCGACGCCAGAATCTGAAAGAGCGACTGCGGCAGCATCAAAATCGCACCGGCGAAAATGATCGGCATCACGTTGGCGAAGTTGACCTTGAGCGGCATATAGGTCGTGCCGCCCATCATCTGCTTGCCCACCGTCTTGCGGACCATCTGGATCGGAATCCGCCGATACCCCTGCGACAGGAGAATCGTCAGCGCCGTCACCGCACAGAACAGCATCATCAGGAGGAGGAAGTGCACCATGTAGAACGGTTCCCCGCTCGGAGTCTGCCCCTTCCACGCCATCTCGAAAAGCTCGATCACCGCGTGCGGCATACGGGAGACGATGTTGATGGTGATGATCAAGGAGACACCGTTGCCGATGCCGCGCTCGGTCACCTGTTCACCCAGCCAGGTGAAGATCATGGTGGTACAGGTCAGCACCAGAATCGTGATCGGCACGAATATCGTCGGAGACCCGGTAAAGAGAGGCGAACTCGGGTTGGGCATACCCAGCTTCGCGGGGTTGATCATCGCCGTAGCGACCATCGCGCCCTGGATCACGCAGACCACCAAGGTAAGATACCGGGTGTACTGGGTGATCTTCTGGTGACCGGATTCGCCCTCACGCTTCATTTTCTCAAGCATGGGGACCACCGGCACCAGCAGCTGGATGATGATGGAAGCGGTAATGTAAGGCATGATTCCCAACGCCCCCAGGGCAAAGTGCGTCAACGCACCGCCCGAAAAGAGGTCGATGTAATCCATGAACCCGCCGGAACCGCTGTTGGCCGACAGCTCCTTCATGAATTTCGCCAGTGCCGCCGGGTCAACGCCGGGGCAAGGGATATTGCTCGCGAACCTCACCAGCACGATAATCAGCGCGGTAAAGATGAGGCGGTTTCGCAGCTCCTTCACCTTAAGTACATTCAAGAATGCCGTCAACATGTCCTATTATCCAATCCCTTGTTCAGACCGTTAGGGCCCATCAACGGACAAACCGGAATATTCCGGCTTGCCCGCCGATGAACTCTTATTCGGCGATTTCCGCCTTGCCGCCGGCCGCTTCGATCTTCGCCTTCGCGGCTTCCGAGAACTTGACGGCCTTGACCGTCAGCGCCTTGGAAATTTCGCCGTTGGCGAGAATCTTGATGGGAAGGGCCTTCTTGCCGAGGAGCTTCTTCTCCGTCAGCGCTTCGCGGTCGACGGTGGCGCCGGCCTCGAAATTCGCTTCGAGAATGCTCAGGTTGACAAGCGCGTACTCGACATGATCCGGGCTGTTGAAGCCGCGTTTCGGCAAACGCCGGAACAGCGGAATCTGGCCGCCTTCAAAGAAGGGACGGATCGAAGTACCGGTACGGGAGCGCTGCCCCTTCTCGCCCCGCCCGGCGGTCTTGCCGAGACCGGAGCTGTCGCCGCGACCGACCCGCTTGCGCTTCTTGCGCGAACCGGGAGTCGGGCTGAGTTCTGAAAGTTTCATGATGGAATTTCCCGATTATTAGTTGCTTTCGCCGGCCGCCGGAAGGGCGAGGCCGCGACGCTCATAGACTTCCTTGCGGGTCGAGAGCTGCGAAATCGCCTTGAAGGTCGCCTTCGCCACGTTGGCCGAGTTGGAAGCGCCGAGCGATTTTGCCAGCACGTCCTTGACACCCGCCAGTTCCAGAATCGCCCGCATCGCGCCGCCGGCGATGAGGCCGGTACCGGAGCTCGCCGGACGAAGCAGCACCCGCGCTCCGCCGAACTTGACTTCGATCTCGTGCGGCAGCGTCGAACCGTTCATCGGCACCTTGCAGATGTTCCGGCGGGCGGCTTCGCCACCCTTGCGGATCGCATCGGCGACTTCATTCGCCTTGCCATACCCGTACCCGACGCGGCCGTTGCGGTCGCCGACCACTACCAGGGCGCCGAAACTGAAGTTCTTGCCGCCCTTGACCACCTTGGCGCTGCGGTTGATCGAGATTACGCTCTCGTCAAACTCGCTCTGCACCGGCTCACTGAAATTTTCACGTCTAGCCATGAGATTCTCCTAGAACTTAAGGCCGTTTTCACGGGCGGTTTCGGCAATCGCCTTCACCCGGCCGTGAAACTTGAAGCCGCTGCGGTCGAAAACCACGCTGGAGATATTGGCCGCTTTCGCGGCTTCCGCAGCCAGTTTCCCGAGAAGAGTCGCACCGGCCAGGTTCGGCTTGGCGCTCTCGGCCTTGAATTTGGCGTCCAGGCTCGAAGTCGAAGCCAGCGTTTTGCCGGTGACGTCATCGATGAACTGGCAGTAGATATTGCTCGCAGTGAGGCTGACACAGAACCGCGGACGCTCAGCCGTGCCGGAAACCTTTTTGCGGATCCGGATGTGGCGACGCTCACGCAGTTGTTTTTTATCTTTAGCAGGCATTTTGCATTAACTCCTTGGCCGGGGTTTAACCCACGGACTTGCCTTCCTTCAGAATGATCCGCTCATCGACGTACCGAATGCCCTTGCCCTTGTAGGGCTCCGGCGGACGGGAACGGCGAATCTGCGCGGCGGCCTCGCCGACCAGCTGCTTGTCGCAACCTTCGACGATGATCTTGTTATCGGGGGTGACCGTAACCTTGACCCCCGCCGGGACCTGGAAGACCACCGGGTGCGAATACCCCAACGTCAGGGTAAGCGTGGAACCCGCGAGCTGCGCCTTGTAACCGACGCCGACGATCGCCAGCTCCTTCTTGAAACCCTTGGAGACGCCGATCACCATATTGTTGATCAGGCTGCGGGCCAGACCGTGCATCGCGTTGGCGCGACGCTCTTCGGACGCCTGGGTCACCACCACCTTGCCGTCGGCGACTTCCGCCGCAACGCAGGGGGGCAGCGGCATCGAGAGCTTCTCCTTGCCCTCAACCAGCACGACGCCGTTATCGATCGAAACCTTCACGCCGGAAGGAATGTCGATCGCTTTTTTACCTATACGTGACATTATCGTATTTCCTAACGTGTTTTTTACCAGACGTAGCAGATAATCTCGCCGCCGACGTTCTCTTTCTTCGCCTTCCGGCCGGACATGATGCCCGCCGGAGTCGTGAGAACCACCGTGCCGAGACCGTTACGGACCCGCGGAATCTCCTGGCTGCCGCAATAGACACGGCAGGAGGGCTTGCTGACGCGTTCGATCCCCTCGATCACCGACTTGCCGTTGGTGAACTTGAGTTCGACGACCAGCGTGCGCTTGACGCCGTCTTCGGTAACCGCGAAATCCTTGACATAGCCCTCTTCCTTGAGGACCGCCGCAATCGCCGCCTTCTCCCGCGAGCTGGGCATCGCCGTCTGCGGGAGACCGGCCATACCTGCGTTGCGGATCCGGGTAAGCATATCGGCAATCGGATCTTGCATGCTCATAATGAACTTCCTTTCTTACCAGCTGGCCTTGGTCACACCGGGAATCTGGCCCTTGGAGGCCAGTTCGCGGAAGCAGATCCGGCAGAGTTGGAACTTGCCGATATAAGCGCGGGCACGACCGCAGGCCTTGCAACGAGTGTAGTTGCGGACAGCGAACTTATTGCCGCGGGCGGCTTTAACCATCAAACTGAGTTTTGCCATTTTGCAATCCCTTCCTTATTCCGAAAACGGAACTTCGAGCAACTTCAACAGCTCACGGGCGCCCTCGTCATTGCTGGCGGAGGTGACCATGGTGATGTTGACGCCCAGCGGATACTTCAGGCGGTCGGCGTCCACTTCGGTGAACACCGAAAGGTCGCTGATACCCACGTTGTAGTTGCCCGCACCGTCGAAACCGCTCTTCGGAATACCCCGGAAGTCACGCACACGCGGCATCGCGTTGTGCACAAAACGATCGAGAAATTCGTACATCCGGTTACCGCGCAGCGTCACCATCACACCCACCGGCATGCCGATGCGCAACTTGAAGTTGGACACGTTCTTACGCGCCTTGGTGATCACCGGCTGCTGACCGGTCATCGCGGCGATGTGCTGCTTGGCCTCGGTGAAAGCGTCGCGGTCGGCAGCAGAACTGATGCCCGTCGAGATCACGATCTTCTCGAGCTTCGGAATCTGCATGACGTTCTTCAGACCGAGCTTGGCCTGGAGAGCCCCGCGGACCTCTTCCGTATATTTTTTCTTCATATCAGGCATTTTTACTTACTCCGACTTCTTCTCGGCGGTTTTCACCACGTTGGAGACGTGCGTCGAAACCGAACGCTCGACCATGCCGCCGTTCGGGTTCTTCTTGCTCTTCTTGACGGTCCGCTTGCCGAGACTCTCGGCGCGTTCCTTGCTGTCAAGCTCAAGCACCACGCGATCCTTCTTGGGAAGGATGGCCGCCACCGTCGCCGCTTCGCCCTTGAAATTACCGGCGTTGACTACGACTTTGTCGCCTTTTTTGACATGATATTTCATTACAACACCTCCGGCGCGAGCGAGATGATCTTCATGAAATCCTTCTCGCGCAGTTCGCGCGCCACCGGCCCGAAAATACGGGTGCCGATCGGGTTCTTATCCTTGTCGATCAGCACGGCGGCATTGTCGTCGAATTTCAGGTAAGATCCATCCGCGCGGCGAATCTTCGCCTTGGTGCGGACGATCACGGCCTTGACGACCTGTTTCTTCTTGACCGAACCATCCGGAATCGCTTCCTGGACGGCGCAGCTGATGATATCGCCGATACGCGCGATCTTCTTCGCCTGGCCGAGGACCGTGATGGTCAGCACCGACTTGGCGCCCGAATTGTCGGCAACGTCGAGAACACTCTGCATCTGAATCATAGTTCGTTCCCTCCGTTACTCTTGCACCGCGCGAGCGATGATTTCCAGCAAGCGCCAGCGCTTCATGCGGCTGAGAGGACGGGTCTCGACGATCCGGACGGTGTCGCCCTTCTTCGCTTCGTTGTTCTCATCGTGCGCAGTGAACTTCTTGCTGACCTTGACGATCTTGCGATACAAGGGGTGCGGGGTGCGGCGTTCGACCTTGACCACGATGGTCTTCTCCTGAACGTCGCTCACAACAATACCGACGCGCTCCTTGCGGAGCCCGCGGCTCTGGACAACGGCTTCACTCATTTCGTCACCTCGGCTGCTTTACCGGCCGCGCGAGCGGTCGCTTCCGTGTGGAGACGCGCGATGTCGCGGCGAACTTGCCGGACCCGGGCGGTCTTCTCCAACTGGCCGGTACGGGACTGAATCTTCAGATTCAACTTCTCGCGCGACAGCTCGACAATGCGGGTCGAGAGCTCGGCGTCGGTCAATTCACGAATTTCTTTGGGTTTCATGGATCCTACCTCACTTCCCGCGACAGGAATTTACAGCGCAGGCAAAGCTTGTTCGCCGCGCGGCTCATCGCCTCACGCGCCACCGGCTCGCTGCAGCCCGAAACCTCGAACAGCACACGACCGGGAAGCACCGGGGCAACCCAACCCTCGACAGCACCTTTTCCCTTGCCCATACGGACTTCCAGGGGCTTCTTGGTGAACGAGCGGAAGGGGAACATCCGGATCCACACTTTGCCGCTGCGCTTCAGGTGACGGTTGATCGCCACACGCGCGGCTTCGATCTGATTATTGGTAACGTACCCGCGGGTCAACGCTTGCAACGCGAAATCGCCAAAATCAATTTTATTATTGGTCGTGGCGAGACCGGAGTTACTTCCGCGCTGAACCTTTCTGTACTTTACTCTTTTTGGCATTAACGGCATAATCTTGTTCCTCAATAGAGTCTTTGTGACAAATCCAAACCTTGACACCGATCTTGCCGGCGGTGGTGTTCGCCTCGGTGAAACCGTAATCGATGTTGGCTTTCAGCGTGTGCAAGGGAACGCGTCCCTCTTTATACTGCTCTTCACGCGCCAGCTCCGCACCGCCCAGACGGCCGGCGCAGTTGATCTTGATGCCGTCGGCGCCCATGTCCATGGCGGTCTGGATCGAACGCTTCATGGCCCGGCGGAAGCCGATCCGGCGTTCCAGCTGCTGCGCGATGTTTTCGGCCACCAGCTGCGCGTTGGTTTCCGCGCGGCGGATTTCCGAAATCTCGACAAAGACCTCTTTACCCGGGGTCAGCTTCGCGATCTGGCCGCGGAGGGTATCCAGCTCGGCGCCCTTCTTGCCGATCAACAGACCCGGACGGGCCGAAGAGATCGTCACGCGGACGCGGTTGCTGTAACGCTCAACCTGGATGCGGGCGATCGCCGCCGCCTTGAAGTTCTCCTTGATGAACTTGCGGATCGCAAGGTCCTCATGGAGCCACTCGCCGAACAGGGTTTTGCCCCCGACGGTCTTCTCGGCAAACCAGCGGGATTCCCAATTCCTGGTCAGGGCCGTTCTCAATCCTATCGGATTAACTTTTTGTCCCACGATGCATTCCCTCAGTTGTTGCTGTCCGTCAAAATGATCTCCAGATGGCTGGTCCGCTTGCGGATCCGGCCGGCCGAGCCGCGGGCCTTCGGGCGAAAACGCTTGATCATCGGACCGGGACTCACGAGCGCCGCTTTCACGGTCAGCTCTTTGCGGTCGAGATCATTGTTGTTTTCAGCATTGGCCACGGCGGAACGCAGCGTCTCGCCCAGAAGAGCGGCCGCCTTACGCGGGCTCAACTCGACGATCGCCAGCGCCTCGACTGCGCTCTTCCCCTGGATCAAACGCGACACATGGCGCGCCTTCTCCGGCGAAATCCGCACATTCCTTGTCAAAGCTCTAACTTCCATAGTCAGTTCTCGAAATTTCCTGATGTTGTTTTGGCACCGCCCGAGCTCAACGCCCGTCGGCATCCTTTCTCTCACCCGCCGCAGCCTCCATACCCGGAGCCAGGTCGCCGATACTCCCCCGAACCAATTCAGCCGCTGCAACATAGGGCCGCACTGCGACCACCCTGAGCTGAATCTGCCGGTCCTTCCCAGTCCGATAGATCATACCGGCGAAAGCACCTTTCACCGAACCTACCGAGAGTATCACAACTGACAGTTCACGATTCACCGCGAGAATACGACACGTTCGCAAGGGGTCGCTCCCGGCATCCGGCTCTTTCGTGAGTTCCGTCAAGGCGATAAACCTGCGCGCATCCCGTGAGAGGGAATCCAGCTTCAGCTGGAGTTCCGCTTGCCGGACCTTCCCGACCGGCAGCTCACTCAACAGATTGCGCATCAGGGCGCAGAATGATTCAGCGTTGAGGGCCAGCTCACCGCCTCTATTCGAAAGCTCCTTCGCCGTCACCAGCAATTGCTCTTCCCGCTCACCGGATTTTCGCACCGTCCCCTCAGCCGGGACGCCGGCAAGCCACAATTGCAGCGCGCGATAGCTCTCATTCTGCTCTTGAAACCGTTGTTTTACCTCAATCAACCCGGCCTCAAGCTCGCGCTCCCGTTTCCGGAGAGCTTCATTCTCAAGCTCGAGACGCCGTAAAGCCTCCTCTGCTGCAACCAGCTCCCGGCGCAGCCGGCGCGCATCCCCGGGGCGATCAGCATCGTTCACCCCGGAACCGCTCCCGGCGCGGGGAACCGTTCCCGGCGCGGAGACACCTTCATCGGCATTCGTGAATAAACACAAACACACCATGAAGACTATTACTATACCCCGCAAGTTCCCCTTTCGCAAGCAGAAACCTCCAAAAAAGTAAAAAATCGTCATCTTTTTCTCCCCCGGGCGCCCTTTCGCGCGCCGCCGGGCGTCGAAATCGGCCGGACCGCCCGTCGCAGATGCCCATCCACCCGGTAGCAGCGCGGCAGAGGGTCGGGCTCCGGAAGCAGCTCGCGCTCCTCTTCCCCCGCCTCTTCCGGCAGGATGGCGGCGAAAGGAGCTTCCGGCTCCGGCTCCTCCTCCCGGCGCAGTTCCAACCGCTTCGCCGCCAGCAGCGCCAGTTCAAACAAAACCCAGCAGGGCAGCGCCATGCAGAGCTGGCTCACCACATCCGGCGGCGTCAGAATCGCCGCCAGGATGAAAATGCCGACCACGATCATCGGGCGGCTCTTTTTCAGCGTCGCCGCCCGCACCACCGCCAGCCGCACCAGAAGCAGCATCACCACCGGCAGCTGGAACATCACCCCGAACCCCAGGAGCAGCATCCCCGCCAGCTCGACGAACGCCCCGAGCCCGATCATCGGGCGCAAGCCGGGCGCGGCAAATCCGTAGCTGAAACGCATCACCATCGGCAGAATGAGAAAGTAGCAGAACGCCGCCCCCAGCAGGAAAAAAAAGACCGACCCCAGGATTCCCCAGCGCATGAAACGCCGCTCGTGCGCATGAAGTCCCGGCGAGACGAAGCTCCCCAGCTGCGCCAGCATATACGGCAGCGCACACGCCGCCGAAATCACCAGGCCCAGCTTCAACTGAACGAGAAACGGCTCCATCGGCGCGAAGTAGTGCAGCGCTGCGTCCGGCGGGCAGAAATCTTTCCCCAACCGCTCCACCAGGAGTCCGGAGAGCCAGAAGCCCGGCACCAGGAGAAGCGCGACCGCCAGGAGGCAGCGCCACAGCACCCGCCGCAGCTCCTCCAGATGATCGAGGATGGTCGGCTCAGACATCGCGGCCGGGGTGGTCGTTCTTCTTGTTGTCGTCGTTTTCGGCGGTGCTCTTCTTGATCTCGTTGACCACGCCGTCGCGGGCGTTTTTGAACTCCCGGCTGGCCCGGCCCAGCGACTGTGCAATCTCCGGAATCCGCTTCGCCCCGAAAAAGAGCAGCACTACGAGGAAAATCAGAATCAGTTCCGTCCATCCGATACCCATCTGTTCACCTGCCTTCTTTCTTCTCTTTATCTTTACGCGGAATGAATTCAATGTAATCGATCTCAACGCGGGTATTCGACTTCGAATACTGCGAATTCGCGCCGACGCTCACAATATAATATTCGTTGGGCGTCTTCTGAAAGGCGTTCTGAAAATCGACGACCACGTCGCGCTCTTCAATGATCCACTCCCCGACGGCGTCCTTTTTATTTCGCACGCATAAGGACTGCACCGTCATCATTCCCCCCGCATAGCTCTTGCGGACGCTCCGCCCGACGGGAGTATTGAACTCCCAGCGGTAACCGACGCACTTCTGCCGCAGCATCGTGCCGTCGCCGAAATAGATCACCGCCGCCTGGTCGTCCGGCTCCTCCGCCTCCCCCTCCCAGGTAATCGGGCGGACCAGCCGCCAGCGCCAGCGCAGAATCGGGCGCTTCGAAATATCCGCCGTGGGGGCGGTGAGAAACACGCCGGTCGACCGGTTCGCCTCCACCACCATCACCCTGCCGTCGGTCGCAGTGGGTTCGTCGGCGATGTAAAAACGGGTCTTCGGCACCATAAAACGGCCGCCGTCGAACTTCCAGTCGCGGTCCAGCCAGTTCGGATTGTCAAGATCGGTTCGCCAGACGGCGTCGGCCGACGGCATCTGTTCCACGGGTATCCGGGGGGGCGCTTCCGCCGCCGCCCCGGCGAGCGACAGCGCCAGACACGCCATCAGGACTCTACCAGTCATTGTTCCTCCCGGTATTTCCGGTATCGTTTCATGATCCGCCCGACATAGTGCCGGGTGCTTTCGATGGTGATGGCCGAAACCACCTCCCCTTCCGGCGACGCCGGCTTCCAGCGCTCCGCTCGGCTCTCCCCGGCGTTGTATTGCGCCAACGCCAGTTCCGTTCCGCAACGGTAGTCGCTCCAGCGCCGCATTCCGCGCGCCAGGAACCAGCAGCCGATGTCGAGATTCCGCCCGACGTCGAACAGCTCCGCCTCATTCGGCGGCTCCACCCGGTGAACCCGCGCCCAGTCGGCCACCGCCCCGCGCGGCCAGAGCTGCATCAGGCCGATTTCGCCCTTGCCGCCCCGCGCCCCGGGGTTGAACCGGCTCTCCTGGAACACCACCGCCCGCACCAGCAGGGGGTCGAGCCCATGGAACGCCGCCGCCCGGGCGATTTCACGCCCGAAAATATCATCGTCCACTGCGAGATCACGCAGATCATCCACCGTCTGATAGAGGACGAAAACCGCCCCCAGCATCGCCAGCGCCACCCCCCGCAGGAGATAACGCCAGCCTCCCCGCCGAAACCAGTTCCGGAACCCTCCCCTCATCGGGCCGTCGTGCGCCCCCGGAGGTCATCCGGAACCGGATCGCCCGGAATCACCCGGCGTTCCGCTTCGCTCTTCAGGAATTCCGCCAGCCGTGCGGCCAGCGCCTCATCCACATTGAGCTCGGCGTGAACCTGGTTGCCGTCCTTCCGGAACTTGACCGTCTTCATCAGGTCACTGCCGAGCTGCGGCTCATTCATGAAAATGAACGCCGACCCCATCATCAGATAGGTGCCGACCATCTGCTGGAACATCGCCGCCGAAGCATCATCGCGGCAGTCGGCCACGGCGGCCAGCTTCCACGCCTCCCCGGTCTGCGGGTCGAAGCGGCCGACAATCTGTTTCGTCCCCCCGAACACCAGGGCGGCGGGGTCGACCTTCTTCTTCTTATCCTTGCCGAACGCGGCGGAGCTGTCGAAAAAGCACCAGGCGGGCGGATTCCCCGCCGGCGTCGCCGCCTTGCAGGTCCCCTTGCCCATACCATTCAGGAACGGCACCAGGTAGCACTCCTCCGTCACCAGCAGCACCCCCGGCTCCAGATGGCAGAGCGCCATCGGGGAATCCGGCACATCGCCGCTCAGGGTGAACACCTTTTTCCCCTCCACCATCCGCTCGGAAAAGCCCTCGGCGGAACCGATCCGCTTCCGGTGCTCTTCGGGCGTAACCGTGGTTTTCAGGAGAAGTCCGCGAATCGAGCGCCCGCCGGAAACCCAGAGCAATCGGGAGCACTCCTCCGCCTTCAATCCGCTCCGCGCCTCCAGCAGCTTCACCCGTTCCGCCAGCAATTGCCCCTCGCCCGTTCCCGGCTTCAGGTTCGAAGGCAGGCGGCTCAAGTCGGCCGACAGGCAGAATTCCGTCCCCGCCGGAACCAGTTTCAACAGCGCGGCCTCCGCCAGCGCCGCCAGGGGCAGCAGGAACGACGCCGCCAGAATGGGCAGTAGTCGAAGTTTCATCGTGGAACTCTCCTATTCTATAATAAGTTGCCAGTGATTGCCGAAGAAGCGGCGGGTGTGATCCCATAGACGAGAGGGGATCAGATTGGACGAGATTACCAACGTTTCCGGCTGCGGCTACGCGCGCTGCGGCTCGATAAAAGGCTTGCTTCGCAACGCCTTTCATCGGCAGCGCTCCGCCGGTCGGTACTACCCCTTGGACCGCGTTTCGCTCACCGAAATTCTTTCGGCGAGCGACCAGCGTTTCGCCGCTGGACCACGCCCCGGCTCGGCCGGGTGCGCACGACCGCTTCGCGGTCTATTTTTTATTTAGTTTCAGTATTCTTTTTGGGGAGCTTCACTTCGATGTGAAGTTCGCGCAGCTGTTTCAGCGACACTTCCGCCGGCGCATTCATCATCAGGTCCTGCGCCTGCTGGTTGAACGGGAACGCGATCACCTCGCGAATGTTCGGCTCATCCGCCATCAGCATCACCATGCGGTCCACCCCCGGGGCAATACCGCCGTGCGGAGGCGCGCCCAGCTTGAACGCGTTGATCATGCCGCCGAACTTGTCGTCCACCACGCTCCGGTCATAGCCCGCCAGCTCGAACGCCTTGTACATGACTTCCGGCCGGTGGTTCCGGATCGCGCCCGACGAGAGCTCGATGCCGTTGCAGACAATGTCGTATTGGTACGCCAGAATATCCAGCGGATTCTTCGTCTCCAGCGCCTCCATCCCCCCCTGCGGCATCGAGAAGGGGTTGTGCGAAAACACCACCGCGCCCGTCTCCTCATCCAGCTCGAACATCGGGAAATCGACGATCCAGCAGAATTTGAAGACATTCGGGTCGATCAGGTTGAGGCGGCGGCCCAGCTCGGGAATCACCGCCCCGCCCAGCTTCTCCACCACCTTCTCGGCATCGGCCAGGAAGAAGAGCGCGTCGCCCGCCTCCACGCCGCCCGCGGCCTTCAGGCCGTCCAGCGTCTCGCGGGTCAGGAATTTGACGATCGGGCTCTTCTCTTCGGCGCCGGTCCAGATGATGTAGGCCATGCCCTTCGCACCGCTCTCCTGCGCGTATTTAATCATGTCGTCGAAGAACTTGCGCGGCTGCTCCGACACCTTCGGGGCCTTGATCGCCCGCACCACGCCGCCCGCGGCGACCGTCGAAGCGAACGCCTTGAACTCGGAGTCACGGAAGAAGTCGGAGACATCCACCATTTCGAGCGGATTCCGCAAGTCCGGCTTATCCGTGCCGAAACGGCGCATCGACTCGCGATAAGGAATCCGCACGAACGGCGCGGGGTCGAATTTCTTCTCGCCGTACTTGCCGAACACGTCGCACATCATCCCCTCGATGACCTTGAAAATGTCGTCCTGTTCGACAAAGCTCATCTCCACGTCGAGCTGGTAGAACTCGCCGGGGCTGCGGTCCGCCCGCGCATCCTCGTCGCGAAAGCAGGGCGCAATCTGGAAGTAGCGGTCGAAGCCCGCCACCATCAGCAGCTGCTTGAACTGCTGCGGCGCCTGCGGCAACGCGTAGAATTTGCCCGGATGCAGCCGCGACGGCACCAGATAGTCGCGCGCCCCCTCGGGACTGCTCGCCGTCAGAATCGGCGTCTGGAACTCGTTGAAGCCCTGCGCCGTCATATAGCGCCGGATCTCGGCAATCACCTGACTGCGAAGCATGATGTTCTTATGCAGCTTCTCGCGCCGCAAGTCGAGAAAACGGTACTTGAGGCGCATCGCCTCGGGCGCGGAATCGTCCTTCGCAATCTGGAAGGGAATCACCTCCGCCTCGCCCAGAATCTCCATCGCCGACGCCTTCACCTCGATCTCGCCGGTGGCAAGCTTCGGGTTGACCGTCGAATCCATCCGCGCCACCACCTCGCCGTCGAAACGGACCACCGTCTCCACCCGCCAGCGGTCCAGCGCCTGGTAGAACGCGCACTCCGGGTCCACCACCACCTGGGTGATGCCGTAATGGTCGCGCAAGTCGATGAAAATCACCCCGCCATGGTCGCGGACGCTGTGAATCCAGCCCGAAATCCGCACGCTTTCGCCGACTTGTTCCTTACGGAGCTGGCCACAGGTGTGGCTGCGATACAAACTCATGATATTTCCCTCGATTCCATTTGCAATCAATAACAAGACAGATAATGTATAGAATATAGCATGAGTTTCGGAAATTTACTATTCGATTTTTTGCCATGGCCGGAAAATTTTTTTGCGTTCTCCTCATCATCGCCATCGCCCTCTACGGGATCTACAACATCGGAACCTCCGGAGGAGGCTTCGACCGGTTCATCGCCTACGCAATACTCATGCTCTGCGGCTTCGCCATCGGCGTCATCTTCATCCGCGCCTTCCTGCCCGGCATCGCCGAACGCATCGTCGATGAACTCCTCTGGGGACGGCGCTACAACCGCAAAGCCCCTCCCCTCCTCTCCCCCGTCTACGGCCACCTCGAATGCGGACACTACGACCGCGCCGCCGAAGCCCTGCGCGAACTCCTGGAAAAAGATTCCGACAACCCCCTCCTCTGGCTGCTCCTGGTCCAGGCGGAACGCGACGGCGGCCACCCGGAAGCCGCCCGCGACACCATCAAGCTGCGCTTCCTGCGCCGTCATCGTTTCCCCGCCCCCGAAAACACCCAGCTCCTCGAAATCTACGCCCAACTCGCCTCCCCCGGAGAAACCGTCTGGGTAGCCAAAGAGATCGCCCGCCGCGTCTACACCCCCGCCGAACGGGAGTTTTTGCGGAAACTCTTCCACAGTATAACAAGCTAAGTACGGTTTTCTCTGGGACAATCTGCCCCAGACCCCCGACCAGGGCGCTGCCCTGGACCCGCAAGGGGCGGTGGCCCCTTGACCCTCGGCAGGACGGGGGGGTCCTGCACCCTGGCCGACTTTAGGTCGGCCGACCCTCACATGGCGGTAGAGATGTCGTTGAAAAATCAGATGTTATTAAGCTGGCAACGCTATCGGCTGTCGGACAAGTCGGACTTGTCAGACCCGTCCGACAGAGCCGGCCGTCAAAACGGATTATACTCTTGCCGCGACGAAAAAAAGGGACGCTTCAGGAAAAGAACTCTCCCGAAGCGTCCCCGGTGGGGGCTATCAGCATTTTTTACGTAAGCGGCTCCGCATGGCGAGACAGGCGGCGGCGATGCCGCAGACGGTGTACAGACCCGGCAGCGGCTGCCCTGTGGGCTGCGCGAATTCGCCGCCGGAGAGGATGAACTCCACCGTGCCGTCCTTGAAACCGAAATTCAAACGGGTATTCCCGTCCAGGTCTTTGGTGCTCATCTGCCGGGAGAGAAGGTCGCCGCCCAGGGATTCGAGCGAGGAGCCTTCCGCGCCTCCGGTCGTCGTGAGCCAGATACCGATCTGGTCGCCCGCGGCAAAATCGCCGAGGTAGTAACCGGTGGTGCTGACGCTTTTATTCCCGTCGGAGAAGGTGAGCTGCGTGGTTTCGCCGGTGGAGGCGTTCCGGTTGCCGTCGGCGTCGATCCAGCCGTAATTCCCGGCGGAGACATTCGCCGTCTGTTTCAGGTCAATCACGCTGTACCAGTTCGACACGTAGCCGGACATCCAGAGGCTGCCGCCCTCGGTCACGTTGACGGTGATGAAATTCGCCGCCGGCCACGGCTGAGCGGGGTTCCTGGAAGAAACCAGATCAAACTGCAAGGCGGCAAATGAAGTCAGCGCGGTCAAACCGATGAAAATCGACCCCATCAGCTTTTTCATAATCATGCCTCCCCGATTTGATTCGGGATTCCTTATATTTACCCATAAAAAGCCTTACTGCATTCTCCATTACAGAGATATACATCAGACTCACCACTCATTAATATAAAACAATTATTATTAATTTCAATGCGGCATAGCAAAATAAATGAAAATTAATCATCCCTCACCTCAAATTGCTTCCCATAAAAAAACCGCTCCATCCAAAGAGGGAGCGGTTAAAAGAACCGACCTGGCGAATTACTCGCCGAAGTAGGACTGATCCATCAGGATCTTTTCGACCAGGTCGATCTGGGTCTGCATGAGGGGAGCGGAGTAGATGGCGCGCTTCATGCCGATGCCCGCCTTCTCCATCGCTTCACCCATGTACTTGTTGGCCAGATGAAGGTCGTCCAGCGTCTCGCGGACGTTGAAACGGCCGGGGCTGGTGGGCAGCGGGGGCCAGCGCGAATCCGACACCCAGGCGCTGGTCACCGCCTTCATGGCTTTTTCCAGCTCGGGGGTGTGCCCGATCTTCTCGCGGACCGCGTTGATTCCTTCCAGAATCGAGCGGCAGACCGGGTCGAGAATGCCCGAATAGCTGGTGTTCGCCCAGGCCTTGGCGGTACCGCCGTGCCAGGCGACGCCGTTCTCGATGTTGTCGATGAAGCCGTTCACCTCGAGCTTGCCCGCGGCAGCGATCACTTCCTTCGGCGTGGAGAGCTCGTAGCCCGCCGCCACCGCGTTCGAGAGCAGCTCCTTGAAGCGGCCGACGCTGGCGGGTTCGGGTTCGAAGAAGCGCGCCTGGTTGAACTGCTTCACGTAGAAGTAGGCACTGGTCCCGATGTACTCCGCGTCTTCCGCGTAGGGCATGATGAAGCTGCCGCTCGCCTGGATGCGCGGCTGCCAGCGCTGGAAGAGATCCTTGATCTCATCGATCGAAACCGGGTCCTTCCGCATCCCCTCGGTGGCGCCCATCAGGTACCAGAGCATCGGGTTGGCCATGCAGTCCGAGCGGAAGATCATCTGGAGTCCGTTCGGCGCGACCGACGGATTCGTCAGATACTTCAGGAACTGGGGCTTATCCTTGATGTACTCTTCGATCTTGAAGAGGTGGTTCTTGTTGCTGTGGCCCTGGACGTCGTACTTGAGCCCGGTCGCCTCGCGGATCTCGGGGAAGGAGAGGAGGAAGCTGTCGGCATCCATCACCAGCGACTTGAAGCCCGCTTCGAGATAGGCGTCGGGCAGCCAGGAGGCCCAGCCGCATTCGGGGTTCCAGCCGGTTTCCGGGCGGACGCCGGTGTACTTCTCCCACGCCTCGATGCCGTGCTTCAGGGTGTCGATGCCCACTTCCGCCGGGATATTGGTCAGCATGATGTGGATGAAGGGCGAGCCGACCGGCTCCACCTTGCCCGCCTGGACCAGTTCGGCCAGCAGCTTCAAGGTGGCGGGGGCCTCGTCGTGCATCACTTCGAGGGTCCGGCCGGAGGCTTCGAAAGCGATCTTGAAATCGTTGTCGCGCACCAGCTCGAAGAGCGGCCGGTAGGAGTTCTCGATCACCCACGCCCGCTTTTTCGGGTCGAGCTGCGAGTACTGGATGTTGGCGTGCGGCAGGAAAATAATCTTCGGTTTGGCCATGGGGAGCTCCTTCTCTATTACGGGTTGGAAATCGTATATTTGGCAGCCTTCGGGGACTCCTTGCGGTGTCCAGAGGTCTGCGTCGCCGTGAGTTTGCGCGGGCAGGTCATCACGTTGTACATCGCGAACTGACCCGAGATCGGGCAGACCCGGTCGCCGAGGCCGGGATTGATATCAACCGGGCACTTGATGCGCTTCGCCTGGTTGACGATATCGAAGTAGTCGAGCGCGGGGGTGTAGCCCGGCCGCCAGCCCGCGAAACGACCGTCCTTGACGCCGCCCAGGTTCGCGCACCAGGGAACGCCCGCGACCACCTTGGTCACCGCGGCGTCCTGCGCGGCGATGTTGATCGCCTGGAAGGCGCCCATGCTGCCGCCGCGAACTTCCAGATCCTTCTGGTTCCACTCCGGACGGCTCTTCAGGTATTCAATCGCCCGCAGGTCGCGCAGGATCATCAGGGTGAAATCGCAATTCTCCGGTGCCTGGTTATTGCGGAAGCCGAAGTTTTTATACACGCCCGCCTTCGCCTCGTCGTAGAACGCCTGCGGCTTGCCCTGCGGCAGGCCGTGGCGGCTGATCGACAGCGAGAGGAAGCCCCGCTTGGCGATGTTGTCCTGCTTGGAGACCGAACCGAAGCCGTAGCCGTAGACGTTGACCACCGCCTTCAGCGAGCCGGGTTTGGCGTCCTTGGGCATCGAAATGTAGCCGGTCGCCGGATATTCGCCGACCGACTTGATTTCAAAATACCAGCACTCGACCCCGGCTTCCTTCGTCTCCACCGGCGTCAGCTTCGCTTCCATCGGGATGGCGGCGAGGCGCGCTTTCTGCTTGACCCAGAAGGCGTCGAAATCCTTCGGCTCCGGCACGCTCTGGCGGATCTGGTCGACATCGGCCCCGGCGGAGACGCAGAGCACCAGGGAGTCCTTCAGGGTCTTGCCGTCTTCGCCGAGCGCCTTGACTTCGACGTAGACGAAGCCGGGCTTATCCTGCGAGGTTTTGATCACCAGCGGCTTTTCGGCGTCGGCGGTGGCCTTGCCTTTGTCGCGCTTGCCGTCCTCGCCGTACAGATTCCACTCCAAGGGAATGCCGGAGAGCGGCTTGCCGTCCTCGGTCAGCTGGATGTTGAAGACGATCTCCTCGCCGCAGCGGTACGAAAGCGGTGATTTCTCGGAGTCGCCGGTGAAGTAGACGGTTCCCGCCGCCAGCGTCAGGCCGAGGCAGAATGCCGCGAATAAAAACAGCTTTTTCATTTTATTTCCCTTCGTGTGCGTTGAGGTAAGCGAGGCTGCGGCGGAGGCCGTCCTCGATATCCGCGGGGAGTTCGTATTCGATCAGCGCGGGTCCCCGGTAGCGCCGCAGCGCCGCCGTCAGCTTCGGCCAGTCGAGACGGCCTTCGCCGCAGGCCGCCGGAACCACGCCGCCCGGAACGTCGCGGAAATCCTTGAGATGAACGTATTTGATATACTTCTCATAGCGGTCGAAATAGGCCACCGGGTCGACCGCCCCCGCCGCCGCGAGGTTCGCGGGGTCGTAGTTGAGGGAGACGCCGGTTTTGACGATCGCATCCAGCGTATCCACCCGCGTCGAGGTGCTGTGGAAGTGGACGAGGGCGTTCCCGTTCGCCGCCACGCCGCCGTGGGTTTCGACCGCGAGGGTCACGCCCTTCGAGGCCGCGTAGCAGGCCGCTTCGCGGAGGCAGTCGAGCATGGTTTCGAGGCGCGCCCCGAAAACCACGCTGTCGGAGTTGAAGCCGGCGAAGATCCGCAGCAGCTTCACCCCCACGGCGGCGGCGATGTCGATCACTTTCTTTACTTTGACGAGCTGCTCCTTGGCGTCGTCGCCGGTGAAGTCGTTGCCGGTGCTGCCGCAATCCGGGCGGATTCCGGCGGCTTCGAACCAGGCCTTCGCCTGCCGGATCTGTTCCGGAGTGGCGTCGAGCTGAAGATAGTCTTTGTCGTACCCGGCGATGCTGAGCTCGAGGAGTTTGAGCCCCATCGCGCGGGTGATTTCAAGCTGGCGGGGAAGCGGCGTTTCGCGCAATCCCCAGGCGGCGTTGCCGTATTCCATTTAGAGGTTCCTCCAGTCGAAGAGAATCTTGAAGCACTCGGCGCCCTTTTTGGACTGGTACTCGAAGGCCTCCTTCGCCTTGCCCGCCGGCCAGATTTCGCAGGGGAGGCCCTTGGTGTCGAACTTGCCTTCGCTCATCCACTGGAGGATCTGCCCCTTGCCGCGCCACTTGATGGCGCAGGTCATCGACAGGTTGACGTTCTTGGTGAACCAGTGGTGGTAGTTGTCGAAGATCAATTTCTCGGGATAATCGGCGTTGAGGTGGATGTGGCCGGGCTCGTCGTCGTCCTTCCAGCCGCCGTCCTTGATCAGCTGCCAGAGCATCCCCGGAACCGCCGGATTGCCGGAGCACTCGAGAATCTTGTCGGCGCGGCGGCCGTTGGTGATCTCTTCCAGGTTCTTCACCGTGTCACTGTTATAGTCGAGCACGTGGTCGGCGTATTTCGCCGCGATCGCCCGCCGGACGGGCGAGGGATCGATCGAAACCACCGTGATGCCGGGGCAAAGAATCTTCAGGATCTGGACGCCCGAGAGGCCGACCATTCCCGCGCCGGTGACCACGACGACGTCGGTGGGACGCAGATTGAAGCGCTCGATTCCCTTCAAGGGAACGCAGGCGAGATAGGCCAGCACCGCGTCGGCGTCGGAGACGTTGTCCGGAACCTTGCAGAAGGGGTCGCCCGAGCCGCCCGCGTTCTTCGAATCCTTATGCACCAGGTGGGTGCCGCCGCCCCAGGCCGCGCAGACGTCCATATAGGTGCGGCACTCGTTGATCATCACCCGGTCGCCCTTTTTGAAGCCGGGGGCGTAAGCGCCCTCTTCGACGATCACGCCCATGTTCTCGTAACCGGGAACGAGGGGGTACCAGCACTGCTCCGGATGCTGAAGGCCGTGGTAGGTCTTCATGTCGGTTCCGGTGCTGATGGCGCTCATGATGGTTTGGGCGACCACGGTGTCCTCACGCTTCGGCGTCAGGATGACTTCGCGAAAGTTCGCCTCGCCGGGGCGCTCGATGACGGTGGCCATGGTTTTTACGGCAGACATGATCTCTTTTCCTCCCGGGTAAAGTTATCGGTGGTTTTAATATGGAGATATTATATCACGGCAGAAGAAACTTGTCAAGTGGCTTTTGCTTTTTTTCCTTCCGGGGGTATTGTAATGCTGCGCGCAATTTTTTTTCGTCACGACCGGTAAGCTCAAAGGACTGAAAGGACTAAAAAGACTAAAACGACGGTCTTGCGAAAAAACAGGGGAGTTGGTGAGCTCAAAAAACATTTCGCGTCTTTTTAGTCCTTTTCGTCCTTTTCGTCATTTCAGTCCTTTAGTCACAAGCAATTCCACACTTTAAAGGCCCGCAAAACGTACAAACAAGTAGCGTTGTCATATGAAAATTTTCATGAATATTCGTCCGACCCACCCCCGTCTCCTCTGCGGCGACGAGGGGTTCGCCCCTTTGCTCCGCAATGCCGAAACCCCTCTGGCGGAGCGGATTCTCCGCGATGCAGAGAAGCTCCTCGCCAAACCACCTCAGGCGCGCAAAATGGAAGGGCGGCGGCTGCTCGGCGCTTCGCGCACCGTCCTCTACCGCCTGACCCACCTCGCGACCGCCCGGATTCTCACCGGCGACCGGCGCTTCAGCGAGCGCGCCGCCCGGGAGATGCTGAACGCCGCCCGCTTCAGCGACTGGAACCCGTCGCACTTTCTCGATACCGCCGAACTCGCCCTCGCCCTCGCCCTCGGCTGCGACTGGCTGTGGGATGACCTCGACCCCGCCGATCGCGAAGAGATTCTGAACGCCCTGACCGAAAAAGGCCTGCGCGCCTCGTTCGAACACTCCGGCTGGGTAAAAAACCACAACAACTGGAACGCCGTCTGCCACACAGGCATGATCGCCGCCGCCGTCACCGTCTTCGAACGCGAACCCGAACTGGCGCTCCGCACCCTCCGGCGGGCGGTAAAATATCTCCCCGTCGCCATGAAGCCGAGCTATGCGCCCCGCGGCGCTTACCCCGAAGGGCCGATGTATTGGGGCTACGGCACCGATTTTCTGGCGACGGGGCTGGCGATGCTGGAATCGGCCTGCGGCAGCGATTTCGGACTCTCCAACCAACCCGGTTTCGCCGAAACGGCGGAATACTACCGCCTCTCCACCGCCCCCTCGGGTGAATGGTTCTGCTACGCCGACTGCTCCCGGAGGCCGTACCCCTCTTTCGCGGCGGCCTGGCTGGCCCGGAAGTTTCACCGGCCGGAGTGGTTCGGCGCGAACGAACGGCGACTCGCCCGGAGCTTCACCGCGCCCGGCGACCTCCACGACAGCGGGCTCCGCCTCACCCCCCTCATTCTCCTCTTCCTGCCGGAAGCCGCGCCGGAGAAGTCGGGTGTTTCCGCCTTTTTCAGCGGCGGCCGGGCCGAAGTCCCCATCAGCATCCACCGCTCGGACCCCACCCGCAACGCCG
The DNA here is from genome assembly GCA_031547585.1 of Victivallaceae bacterium. Lineage (GTDB taxonomy): Bacteria > Verrucomicrobiota > Lentisphaeria > Victivallales > Victivallaceae > Victivallis. The sequence goes on along the minus strand of JAVBRV010000205.1, from coordinate 2,734 downwards.
CCTGGCTGGGGGTCAAGGGCGGCTCCCCTTCGGGTCCGCACGGGCACATGGACGCCGGTTCCTTCGTCTTCGAATCCATGGGCCGCCGCTGGGCCTACGACCTCGGTTATGAAAAGTACGGCCCGATCGAAGCCCTCGGCCTGAAGCTCTGGAATCCCGGCCCGGAGGGCGACCGCTGGCGGATCTTCCGCCTCGGTCCCGAAAGCCACAATATTCTCCGCCTCGGCGGCCGGCCGCAACGGGTGGAGGGAGTGGCGAAGTTCCTCCGCTTCTCGCCCACCGCCGCGAAGCTCGACCTCTCCAGTTTATACACGGCAAAGCGAGTCACCCGCAGCTTCAAACTGCTGCCGGAGCGCGGCCTCGAAGTCCGCGACGCCGTCGCCGGGGCCGCCCCCGGCCTGGAATACCGCTGGCAGATGTGCACCGCCGCCGAAGTCCTTGCCGAAGAAGAGAACGGCCTGCTTCTCGCCGACCGGGGGAAGCACCTCCGCCTCACCGCGTCCATGCCCGGCACGTGGAGCGTGATCGGGGAAGAGGCGTTGCGGCAGCCCTATGACTCGCCGAATCCCGGCATGAAAATCGTCCGTTTCACCGCAAAAATTCCGGCGGAGGGCAAGTTGGAGCTTGCAATCCGGCTGATGCCGGTATAGTGTTAATAAGAGGTTTTACTATGTCGAACGCTTTGCCCGTCATCGCCGTCACCATGGGCGACCCCGCCGGAATCGGTCCGGAGCTGGCGGTCCGCGCCGCTTCCGCGCCGGAGTTCGCCGACGAGGCGCGCTTCGTCCTCTACGGGGAGGAATCGATCCTCGCCGAAGCCTTCCGCCGCTGGGGCAAAGGGCCCCTCCCCCAAATCGTCTCCGCGGGGAGCCTCCCCTTCGCCGAACTGGTCCCCGGGGAAGCCTCCGCCCGCTGCGGAGAGCTGGCCTACGACGCCCTTACCCTCGCCACGAAAGACGTCCGCGCCGGACGCGCCGACGCCCTCGTCACCGCCCCCATGAACAAATATTCGGTCAACCTCGCGGACATCCCCTTCACCGGACACACCGAGCGGATCGCCGAACTCTGCGGCGCCAGCGACGTCGTCATGATGCAGTCGGCCGACTCCCTCAGGATCGCCTTCGTCACCACCCATATCCCCCTCGCCGAAGTCGCCCGCTGGGTCACCGTCGAGCGCATTCTCATCACCACCCGGCTGCTGGCCGACGCCATCCGCGCCGAAGATATCGCCAATCCCCGCATCGCCGTGGCGGCGATCAATCCCCACGCGGGCGAAAACGGCTTCATGGGCAAAGAAGATGAAACCGTCACCCGCCCCGCCGTGGAACAGCTCCGCCGCGAAGGGCTCGACGTGGAGGGGCCCCTGCCCCCCGACACCGTCTTCACCCCGGCGGCGCTGAAACGCTTCGACGGCGTGATTTCGATGTACCACGACCAGGGGCACATCCCCCTTAAAATGGTGGCCTTCGACCGGGCGGTCAACTCCACCCTCGGGCTCCCCCTCATCCGGACCAGTCCCGACCACGGCACCGCCTTCGACATCGCCTGGCAGGGGAAGGCGCACGAAGGCAGCTTCTTCGCCGCCATCCGGCTGGCCCTCAAACGAATCAAGAGATAACGATGATGAAACCGGAATTCGCGTATCCCTGGGTACTCCTCTTCCTCCTTCTCCTCCTCCCGATCACTTTCTACCTCCTCTACCGGCGGCGGCGGCCCTCCATCGTGGTCTCCACCGCCGAACCCTTCCGGGGCGTGCGCCGCCGGAGACGCCTCAGCTTCAGCGAATGGTGCCTCTTCGCCGCCTTCGCCACCCTCGTCATTGCCGCCGCCCGCCCCCGCCTCGGCGACGAACGAACCCAGGTCCGCGCCGAAGGCATCGATATGATGCTCGTCCTCGATATGTCCGGCAGCATGGAAGCCATCGACATCCCCAAAGAGATCACCACCGCCCAGGCCGTAGTGAAAGGCATCGAATCCGGCGCCATCCGCAACCGCATCGAGACCGCCAAAACCGAACTCCGCCGCTTCATCGAAGCCCGCCCCAACGACCGCATCGGACTCGTCGGCTTCGCCGAACTCGCCTACACCTTCGCCCCACCCACCCTCGACCACAACCAGCTCTACCGGCACCTCGCCGAAATCAAAGCCGGACAGCTCGGCAACAACACCGGCATCGCCTCCGCCGTCGCCGCCGGAGTCAACCGCCTCAAAACCAGCCAGGCCCCCCGCCGCGTCCTCGTCCTCTTCACCGACGGCCGGAACAACGTCGAAAACCGCCTCACCCCACCCCAGACCGCCCTCCTCGCCAAAGAATTCAACGACATCCTCCACACCGTCGGCATCGGCTCCGGCAACGCCGTCATGCCCGTTACCCGCTTCGGACAAACCACCCTCCAACCCTACCGCGACGAATTCGACGAAAAACTCCTGAAAGAACTCGCCGCCGCCACCACCGGCAGCTACTTCCACGCCGCCGACGCCAACGGCATGAAACAAGTCATGAACGAAATCAACCGCCTCGAAACCACCTCCGCCGAACAACCGCGCATCCTCCGCTATCAGGAATTCGCCCCCCGCCTCGCCCTCCTCACCCTCATCCTCACCTTCCTCGCCCTCCTCGCCGACTCCACCTGGAAACGACGCCTTCCTTAAAAAGATAGGTCGTCGGAATGGGGGGGGGGGGGGGGGGGGGGGGGGGGGGGGGGGGGGGGGGGGGGGGGGGGGGGGGGGGGGG
>JAVBRV010000328.1:0-18542 GCA_031547585.1 Victivallaceae bacterium | reverse complement strand
CAGGAGCCGTGTATAGGCTAGGGCGGGGTCAGGTGTCGCTGTCTCCTGCTGTTGGTTGTAGGTTTTCAGGTTATCGCGGAAGTGCCCGCGTCCGTATGCCAGAGAAACGCCGGAGGTCAACCCGAAGAGCAATGCCACGCTCGTCGCCCCCACAGCCATGGAAAGAACGAGTTTGCGAGTGAGAGGTATTTTCCAGTTATTCAACCAGAGGGGAAGGATCCCCGGCAGCGACAGGCCGATAACCGTAAAAGCAACCAGAAAGATACCGAGAAAAAGCACGCCGATATCATTCATTTTCCGGCCTCCAGGTTTTTCACCTCCTGCCGGAAAAGAGCCGCCGTATCCGGGAAGTTCTTCCCATACTGCCTATGCCAATCGGTCTTCTTCAGGGCTTCGGCAAGTTCGGCCTGCCGCCCGGAACGGATCAACTCTTCGGCGGCGGCACAGGCTTCATCGGTGATTTCTTCCCCCTGTCTCCGCTCCAAACCGCCGGAAAAAACATAAACGCATAAACCGACGGAGAGCGCCAGATAGGCAAATCCCCCGTAAAGCTTCCAGTTGTATGGATTGGGCAGCCGATAACCGACCAACAGAACCGCCGCTTCCAAGGCGGCAATGACGATTAAGAAAAGCAATCCCATACGGCCTCCTGATCTTACCATAGCACGCCGACCGTAATATGCAAGAAAAAGCGATCCGATTTCCCACGCCAGTAGTTGGCGGGGGTAAAATCCGACATGCTTTAAGGGAGTCGGGAAATGCTGAACTACCATTTTTGAGTCTTGCCGGCGGTTTCAGCAAAAATCGCTCGACAAGCCTTCAAAAATGGTCGGTAGTTCAGTATTTTCCAACTCCCTAAACGTATCACTCCACGGGTTTATTTTTCGTCCCGTCGATTTATAACGTAAAGAAGCATGGGATTTCCTTTCAGGAGCCGGGTACTGGTAATGGCGTCATCAGGCGTTTCGGTTTCGAGCCGATGACTGTAAGCCTCCAGATTAACACCGAAATGTTCGCGGCCGTATCCCATGGAAATCATGTAATTGATCGAAAGAAGCAATGCCGTATTCGTTGCGACCAGCGCCGCCGAAAACATGAGCTTGCGCGCCAGAGGCGTTTGCCCGGCTCTCCACCAGACGGCGATGAGCGGAAACAGCGAGATGATTGAAATCCAGGCGACAGCGTCCAGGAACCGAAAGCTGATCATTTTCCAGCCTCCACTTTTTTCACTTCCTGCCGGAAAAGGGTTGCCTTATCGGGATAGCTCCCTCGCAGACTCCGCCACTCAATCTTCTTTATGGCTTCGGCAAGTTCAGCCTGCCGCCCGGAACGGATCAACTCTTCAACGGCGACACAGGCTTCGGCGGTAATTTCGTCGCCTCGCTTTCGTTCCAAGGCTCCGGCGAAATAAATGAAAAGGCATAAACCGACGACTGGCACAAGATAAGCGAGTATGCCGTAAAACTTCCAGTTGCGCCAATCCGGCAGCCAACGACCGATCAGCGCAATTACCACCTCCACAATGGCGACAGAGATAAAAAACGCAATCATACGACCTCCAAATCTTACCATACTACACCTACAGGAATATGCAAGCTTGCTTTTCCCCGGGGCGCGTCTATAGTATAGCGCAACCAGAGGAGAAGAGTATGAATGGTAATGGAACGATGCTGCAGTATTTCGAGTGGTATCTGCCGCCCGGAATTTTATGGAAACAGTTGAAGAAGGAAGCGCCGCTCCTGGCGGAGGCGGGGATCACCGGCGTCTGGATTCCGCCCTGCTGCAAAGGAGCGGGCGGCGTCGGCGACGTCGGCTACGGGGTTTATGATCTCTACGACCTCGGCGAATTCAGGCAGAAGGGCACGGTTAAAACCAAGTACGGCACCAAGGCCGAACTCCTGGCCGCCATCGAAGCCTGCCACAAGCACGGGCTTCAGGTCTACGCCGACATCGTCCTCGACCATAAGATGGGCGGCGACGAGCTCGAAAAAGCCCACGCCAAGGAGTACGACCCCCAGAACCGCGACAAACAGATCGGCGACCAGAGCTTCGAGATCGCCGCCTGGACCCATTTCACTTTCCCCGGGCGCAAGAAGAAGTATTCCCCTTTCGAATGGCACTGGAACCACTTCATCGCCGTCGACCGCGACGAGAACAGCAAACGGAGCGGCGTCTTCAAGTTCCGCGGCAAGGAGTGGCAGGAAAATGTTGACCGTGAACATGGTAACTACGATTACCTGATGGGCGCCGACGTCGACCTCAACAACCCGGAGGTCACCGAAGAGCTGAAGACCTGGGGCAAGTGGTTCGTCAAGACCACCGACGTCGACGGCTTCCGGCTGGACGCGGTGAAGCATATGGAGTCCTCCTTCCACCAGGAGTGGCTGGAAGCCATGCGTAAGAAGGAGCACGAGGAGCTCTTCACCGTCGGCGAATACTGGAGCCCCAACCTCGCCGCCCTGCAGAACTACCTCGCCACCACCGTCGGGGCGCTGTCGCTTTTCGACGTGCCGCTGCACTTCAACTTTTTGAACGCCTCGAACGGCGGCAGCGGCTACGATATGCGGACCATTTTCGAGGGTACCCTCACCAAGGCGAATCCGGTGAAATCGGTCACTTTCGTCGACAACCACGACAGCCAGCCGGGGCAAGCGCTGCAATCGTGGGTTCAGGGCTGGTTCCGCGAGCACGCCTACGCCCTCATCCTGTTGCGGCAGGAGGGCTACCCCTGCCTCTTCTACGGCGACGTCTACGGCATCGCCCACGACAAGATTCCCGACATGCGGGCGCAGCTGGCGCCGCTGGTCCGGGGGCGGCGCTTCTACGCCTACGGCAAGCAGACGGACTACTTCGACCACCCCAACACCATCGGCTGGACCCGCGAAGGAGACGACGAGCACAAAGACTCCGGGCTGGCCTGCATCCTCTCCAACGGCAAGGATTGCTCGAAGCGGATGAATGTCGGCGTAAAATTCAAGGGTGCAACCTTTTATGACCTCACCGGCAACCGCAAGGAGACGGTGACGATCGGCGACGACGGCAGCGCGGAATTCCGCTGCAACGACGGCTCCGTTTCGGTCTGGGTCAAGAAAGTATAGTTGCGGGATCGAGCATTGGGTAGGGCTGCCTGTCCCCAGGCAGCCGTTCTCGTTGCAAGCACTACAGGGTATGAATTTGGGGTAAAACGTATTGGGCCCCTTGGTCCCCGGAACAAGTCACGGGCGCGGTTCCCCCCAAAGACCATACGGCGAGAACGGCGCTCTGGGACAGAGCGCCCTACCTGGATACAGCTCTTCACCCGATAGAAATCTCAGCCTGCCAGCGTTTCAGCTCCTCCGGGGGCGGCGCGGACATGGTGTGCCAGGGAGCTTCCGGGAGTCCGGCGAGACGGGCTTTCCCGCGCCCAAGGTCGTGATAGGGAAGAAGATCAACCCCCTCGACGCCGGGAAGGTTGGCGAGGGTTTGCAGCTGCCGCAGCAGCCCCTCCTCGAAGTTCCAGCCGGCGACGAGAGGGACCCGCAGCCGGACCGGAGCCCCCGCCAGCTCCCGAAGGTGAGCTTCCACCGTTTCCCACGGAACGCCGATCCACTCGGGGTAGTGCTTCCTTGCGGCTTTGACGTCGAAGAGAAAGAGATCGCAAACCGTTCGAAGAGAAGCGAGTGAGTGCACCCCGGAGGTCTCGATGGCGGTATGGATTCCCTCGGCTTTGGCGGCGGCGAGCAAGGCTTCCGCAAACTCCGCTTGCGCCATGGGTTCGCCGCCCGAGAGGGTGAGCCCGCCGCCGCTCTCCCGGTAATAGAAGAGATCGCGCCGAACCACCCGCATCACCTCTTCCACCGTCCGCTTCCGCCCGGCGGCGAAGGGGCGCGTCTCCGGGTTATGACACCACGGACAGCGGAGGGAGCACCCCTGCAGGAAGACCGTGGTGCGGATGCCGGGGCCGTCGCCGAGACAACCCCGCTGAATCTCCGAAACGTATCCTTCAGGCGCCATGGGCGTTCCTCCGCATGATATCCCGCTGGACCTCGGGGGAGAGACGGGTGAAGAAGGCCGAAAAGCCGCTGACCCGGACGATGAGGTCGGCGTATTTCTCCGGATTCGCGATCGCGTCGGCGAGTTGGGCGTTGTGGGTGACGTTGAATTGCATCTCCTGCCCGCCGCCCGCGACGAAGCGCTTCAGGTAGACCACGAGGGCATCCAGCCCCTTCTCTCCCTCGAACATCGCAGGGAGGAAGCGCATGTTGACCACCGTGCAAACCTGCTTCGAATAATCGGGGGTGACGATGGAGTTGATGAAAGCGGTGGGGCCGTGGCAATCCCTGCCGCCCGAAGGACTGGCGGCGTCGGAGAGCGGCTCCCCGGCCAGCCGTCCGTCGGGCGTCGCCCCCAGCGCCGCCCCTGCCGGGATATTCTGAATGTTGGACCCCATGCAGCTCAAGATAAAGCCGCCGTCAATGGTGCGGAACTCCGGCTCCAGCGTCAATTCGCCGCAGAAGCGAATGACCTCGGCGGCGATTTCGTCGCAATAGGGTTCGTCGTTGCCGTATTTCGGGACGTCGTGAAGAATCATCTTCCGCAGCGCCTCTTCGCCTTCGAAGTTCCGCTTCAGCGCCTTCACCAGTCGGGCGGGGGTGATCTTCTTCTCTTCATAAACCAGCTTTTTAATAGCGGCAAGACCATCGGCAAGGGTCGCCGGGCCCATCATGCCGACGCCATGGAGACGCGGAAATTCGGCTCCCCCGGCGTTGACGTCGAGGCCGCGCCCGAGGCAGTCACGGGTGAAGGCCGAGAGGAAGGGGTCGGGCCAGCCCTCGGGGTCTCGTTCAGCGAGAAGACGGTTGTAGTTTTCCGCATAGCGCCGCATCCCGGCGCGCGCCTCCTCCTGAAAAGCCTTCCACAGCTCCTCATAGCTGGCACATTCCTCGAGACGCATCACCGCCGCGAGGAAGCACTCGGGCAGGCTGAAGCGCCCGTCGCTCCAGGCGACCTGACGGCCTGGAACCAGAGGCTCCACACAGCCGAAGAGAGCGTAATCGCGCGCCGCCTCGAGAGGAATGCCAAGTCCTTCGAGCATAGGGATGTTCACCTCGTCGTTGAAGACCGCCGGGAAGCCGGTGCCGGTGGCGATGAGCCCGGCACAGGCACGCAGAAACCACTCCGGCGTATTTTGGCCGATCCGGGCGGAGAGGTTGGTCGAGGCCGAACGCACCAGGGCGGTGGCTTCGATCATCCGCAGCGACAGCTCATTGGCCGCCTCGGAGCCGTCGGGCTTCACCCCGCCGATGCAGATATTGGTCACCTCGTGGAATCCCTCGATCTTGACCCAGAGGTGGCAGAGAAGATCGAGGGCGCGGTCGCGGGAAGGAGCGCTCCGGCAATAACTTGGGTATAGGTATTGGTCGAACCGCGCCAAGGCGTTATGGCTGCGCGAATCCGCTTCCAGAAGGACAAAGAGGAGCCAGGTGAGCTGAATCGCCTCTTCGAAGCTCTCCGGCGGTTCCGTGGCGAGGCGGCAGAGGCGGCGCGAGGCTTCGGGGTGGGTTGCCCGACAGCTTTTCCCGGCCCGTTCGAAGAAGGCCGAAACGGCCCGGATCACCAACCGCATGGCCTGCGTATGGGTGGAAGTATTCGCTTCCGCCCTAGAGAGATAGCCTTTAATTCCCTCCGCCATCAGCCGTTCAAAATCGGGGGCGGTATGATCCCAACCCGCCTGAAACCCCCGGACGTGTCCATGTTTGTAAAACGCCTCGAGCGCCTCCTGATACTCCGTCTCGGAGATTTCCGGGGGCAACTCGTTGCAGCGGAAGGTCTCGGCTCCACCGAAAAACTCCTGCTCCGGGTGAAAATGAAGCGGCAGATTTTCCAGCATATAGGCGACCGCCTTTGCCCGAACCAGACAAGCCGCCTCTCCGGACTCCGGCCGCGCCAGATGGAATTTCCCCTGATAGTAACGCCCGAGGTTGTACTTCTGCCCGCTGCCGAAAGGGTCTCCGGGAGTGGCGGTAAGCCGTTCCAATTTAAGGATCGTTTTCCAGTTCTTCATGGTTCCCTCCATAATGCTTCAAGTGCTTCCCCGAAAAAGGGAAGCGGTGCGTCGTGATTGCCGTTTACGATCTCATGGTAGCGGAAGCCGGGCTTCCCGGCGAGGCATTCCGCCAACGCCCGCGCCTCCGAAACCGGAATGATCGCATCCGCGCCGCCGTGGTACAGCAGGACCGGCATAGCGAGGCGTCCGGCATGACGGCAGACGTTATGCCGCTCCTGCAGCTCCTTCGTCGGATACGCTCGCGCAATAGCGTCATGAATCTCCCGCAGAATCGGCTCCGGCCGCGTGGCGCACCACGCCCGGTAGCGGCCGATATCGGTGGCCGCGCCGAGAACGCCGAGCCCGTCGATCAACTCGGGGTGGAGCATGGCGAAGATCAGCGCGCCGGTGCCGCCCATCGAGCCGGAGACGATGAAAACACGCTTCCAGCCGCTCCTTTCCCGGCAATCGCGGAGGAGTTGCGCAAGATCCGCCGCCGCCCCTTCGGACATCCAGGCGTTGCCGCGCAAGTTCGGCGCCGCCACCCCCGCGCCGCAGCAGTCCAGCGCCGGCAGCCACTCCCGGACGAGGTCCGCCCGGGTGACCAGCTGATCGCCCGCCGAACCATGCCCGTGCAAAACAACCACGCCGAAACCGCCGGTTCCGGGGCGATAGAGGTACCAATCCGGAAAGCCGTCATAGGAGCTGCGATAATCGACTCGGGTGAACATAAAGCACCTATTCGGTAAAGACCGCTTTGACCGCCCGACCCCTCTCCGCATCGGCGACCGCCGTATTGACCTCCGCCACCGAATAGCGCTTCACCAACCGCGCAAACACCTTCTGCAACTCCGGGTGATCGGCGAGGAACCGCAAATACGTCGCGAGATCGGCCAGCGTGTACTGCCCGCTGCCCGTAATCCGCAATGCCCGGAAGGTGATGAGGTGCGGCGCAACGGACACCGGCCCCCGGTCGGAGTACTGCCCCGGGACGAAATAGCGTCCGCGCGTCCGCAGCAGCGAAAGCCCGAAGGGGAAGGCACTTGGCGCCCCCGAGGTCTCGATCGCCACGTCGGCCCCGTTGCCGCCGCCGCACTCCACGGCGAAAGCATTGACCTTCTCTACGATCTCCGCCTCGGAAACGCTCCGGAAATCGAAGAAGAGATCCGGCTCCAACGCCTGCGTAAGTTTCAACCGTTCCGGATTCGCCGCCGACCCCACCACCGCCACCCGGCAGCCGTGCACCTTCGCCCAGGCGAGGGCGAAGAGCCCGAGAGAACCGTTGCCCTGGATCACCACCACCTCCCCCTTCCCCAGCCCGCCGCCGTATTCGCAGGCCCGAATCACCGTCGGCCCGCCGCAGGGAAAGGCCGCCGCTGCAAAGGGATCGACCCCCTCTGGCAGCTTCACCAGATTGGCCGCTGGCGAGAAAAGATACTCCGCGAAACCGCCGTGAAAGTAGGGGGATTCCTCCGCGTTCTTGACGTAGGTGACGCCGAAAGCAAGGCAGCTCGCCGTCTCGCCCCGCTTGCAGTTGAAGCACTTGCCGCAGGGAATGGCGACGCAGGCGACGGCGAGGTCGCCGACCGAAAGGGGGGAGCCGAGGGCGTCCGCCCTCGCGCCTTCGCCCAGCGCATCGACCCGGCCGATGAATTCGTGACCGATGATGAGGGGCATTCCCGGCATACCGAGACAGCCCTCATGAATGTGGACGTCGGTACCACAGATGCCGCTCGACACCAGGGTGAGCCCGGCCATGCTTTTCTCGGGCGGCAGGACCGGGCGGCGAACGACTTCAAACGGCTTCCCGGCTCCCCGGAAGATGGCGGCGGACTTTTCCATGATGTGAATCTCCTTTCTTGAAATTTGTCTTACTATGCTATATAGTATAGATAATTATTGCATAATAAAAATAGAAAAACCGGCAAAAAGATATATAATCATGCAAATGCGCGGATTTCATTTCTGTGAAACCAGCCCCGCCTTCCGGCTGGTGGAGGCGATCGAACGGGATGTGGGTTCCGGCGGACTCGGCCTCAATCTTCGTTCGGCGCATTGGGTACTCGACTACGCGCTGACCCCGGACGGCCTCAGCCGCACCGACGGCACCCCGTGGGAAGAACGCAAGGTGGGGAGCGGCCACCTCTATCCCCCCGGCTGCGTCTACCATGAGGACGCGCGCGGGACGAAACGACGCCACTCCCTATGGATCCTCTTCGACGGCGAGGATCCCTTCCTTCGCGGCCTGGCGCAGAACTCCGCCGGTTTCGCCCGGATCCGGGACGACGGGCGGCGGCTTCAGGGGCTGCTGTACGAGTTGGTGCGTTCGGCGCTGCGGGGCAACCGGGGTTATTGGGAGGCGTTCGCAGTATTCTGCCGTCTGCGGCAGCTGCTGGAAACGCTTCGTCCGACGGGGGAGGACGACTACACCTTCGGCTGGGAGGAGAGGGAAGAACCGCTCGGCGAACGGCTTCAGGATTATCTGGAGCAGCATTTCGCCGAAGAACTGTCGCTGCGCGGCCTCGCCCGCCACTTCTGCTGCAGCGAATCGGGCCTCGCCCACCGCTGCCAGGCCGAATGCGGTGAGAGCGTATTCGGAATGCTCCGGCGCATCCGCCTCGAACAATCGCTGCCTCTCTTGCGTCGGGGCGAACGGCTGAAAACCATCGCGGCCGCCACCGGCTTCGGCAGCGAATACTACTATTCGCGCTGCTTCACCGCCGCCTATGGGGTCTCCCCCCGCGCCTGGCGAAACGCCCGCGGCGAGACCCCGTAAACCTTTCGGAATTCGGCGGTAAAGTGCTCCGGCGCATTGTAGCCGACCCGGGCGGCGACCTCCTTCACCCGGAGAGAGCTTTGTGCAAGCAATTCAGCGGCCCTCTCCAGCCGGAACCGGGCAAGATATTCGTGCGGCGTCCGCTTGAAAGCCGCCTGAAAAACCTTGTAGACGGCGGGGCGGCTCATCTTGAACTCAGCCGCCAGCCGGTCAACCGTGAGTGGATTGAAGTAATTCTCGTCCAAAAATCTACGCATGTTTTCCGCCGCCGCCGAAGCCACTGGAACCGCCGCCCGGTTGGACAGGAATTGAAAGAACTCGAAGGTGAGTCCGGCCAGCCGGTCCCGCGCGGCGGGGTCGGTCTCGGCGACGGTCAATTCCCCGGCGAAGCGCTCGAAAAAGCCGACCGGCTCCAATCTCTCTCGAAATTCCAGATGCAGTACCCGGTCCAGCCGCACCAGCCGCAGGATTTCACCGAGGCCCCTCCCCCCGAAGATCAAACCGTACTTGACGCAGGGGCGTCCGGGGCGGTAGAGGAGGTCATTATTCCGCCCGGGCTGAAGGAAGATGAGGTCGCCCGGTTCGGCAACCAGCGCGGTCCGCCCGCTGCGAAGCCGGATCTCCCCCTCGACGACATACTCGACCGACAGGAAATCCGGATTCCGCCGCCGCTGAAAGAAGTGCTCCTGAAGTACCGAGTGACCGCAGTAGCGGCAATACAGGAACTGATTATCCAGCAGAGGCTTCCGAATATGACGAATCTCACGCCGGGGAGGAGTCCCCCCGTTGGAGACGGCGGGCACGCCGGGGAGCATCTGCGCCAACTCGGCGTCAAAGAGCGAAAGATCGGTCAGTGGACGCATTAAAACGATTCCTATGCTTTTCTTACGATTCTTATGGTAAATATAGCTTTCGGCAGCTGCTTTTCAAGCCGGTTTGCGGTATAATACCAGCAACTACCCGCAAGGAGATCATCATGAAGCCTTTCACCCTGTCCAATCACGCCGACAGCCTGCTGCCCGAGAATAAAAACTGGACTCTGGCCTGGAACGACGAATTCGACGGCCGCGAACTCGACCAATCGAAATGGGGATTCCGGCGCAACTTCTGGGGGAAGCCCTTCCCCGCCTTCTGCGGCGAGGAGGGCGTCGAACTGAGTGGCGACAGCACGGTGAAGCTGAAGCTGCTGCGCCAAGGCGATGACTTCTTTTCGCCGCACCTCCAGACGGGTTCCCTGACCTACGATATTCCGCGAGACGGCAACGGCTTCTGGCCCTTCGGCAAATATGAGGAGCCGAAATTCCTCCACCGCTACGGCTACTTCGAAATCCGCTGCCGCCTGCCGAAGAATCCCGGCTGGCACGCCGCCTTCTGGCTGCAATCGCCCTCCGTCGGGGCACACCCCGACCCCCGCCGCGCCGGCGTCGAATGCGATATCATGGAGAATTACCGTCAGTATTACGACGGCAACATCATCTGCGGCAACATCTGGGGCGGCTACGGGAAAAACTGCAAAGGCAACGGCCACTTCCGCTTCCCTTTTGTTGAGACGGAGGACGGCTGGCACTACTACGGCGTCGATTGGAGTCCAAATGGTTACGTCTTCTACGCCGACGGGCGTGAAGTCGGCCGCGTTGAGGGACCGGTCTCGGAAACGGAGCAATTCATCCTTGTCTCCACCGAGTGCCACGGCTACCGCGGCCCCGGCTTCATGGCGGACGGCGTCACCGAAGCGGGAAAACCCGCCCCCATCCTCTTCGAAGCCAAACTCCCCGACTGCTTCGAAGTCGACTTCGTCCGCGTCTTCGACGAGTGCTGAACGTTTCACGACCCTGATTTTTCGGATGAGCGCCAATCCCGCTCATCCGATTTTTTTTGCGTAAAACGGGAAATATCACCGAAAAAATTGCCCCGGCTCTTGACATTCGACAGAGCTTACGGTATAATTAATATAGTTACCCGAATGGTTATCCGAACTTCAATCCTCGACGAAGGAAATACAATATGCCGGCACCCGCCAAAAAAACCGCCCGGATGAAAGTCCGCTGCTATGTGATGGATCTGATTTTGAAGAATCCGGGGAAAGAGGTCGTCATCCCCTCCTACAACGTGCTTGGGCCGCTGCTCGGGGTCGCCAAGAGCAGCGCGGCGCTCGAACTTCAGGATCTGAAGAAGGCCGGGTACATCATCCCCCGGGTCGGCGTCGGCACGGTGAGCAACCCGCGAAGCTCCTACGGCCCCCCCGACACCCCCATCGTCGGCATCGTCGTCGGCGACGGCAAACATGCCCACCAGAGGTACCGGGAGGTCATGCTCATTTCGAGCATCAAACTGGAACTGACCAAGCAGGGAATGGTCGTCCGCGATGTTCCGCTCTACACCTACGATGAAAAGTCGCAGCTGGACGAATTGCGCTGGACAAACTGCGATGCGGTCGTCTGGATCGAGCCGCACATGCGGATGAATTCGGTGATTCAAAAGCTGAACCGCCTCATGCCGGTGTTGACGGTCATGCATTTCGTGCCGGAGGTTTCCGGCGTGGTTTACGATCATGTCGAACTCGGGGTCAGAATCGGCGAAGCCCTGCTGCGAAACCACATCGCCCGACCCGTCCAGATTGCCGCCGAAATGACGGATAATCCCCTCTGGCGCGGAATCTGCCGGGCCTACCGTTCCTCCGGGATCGAACTTGAAGACGAGCTCTACTTCGGCGGTCCCGACGCCTATGAAAAATTGCGGAGCGCCCTGCGGGCGGGGATTCGGCCGGACGCCCTCCTGCTCCGGATCGCGGACAACGAGAAAATTCAGGCGCTTTACGACGAATTCGAGCTTACCGGCAAGTGCCTGCCGGTCTCGGCGATGTACAAGCCGAAAAGCCTGAAAGCGCCGATGCTCCTGGTGCGGCAGCCGTTCGAAACCTTCGCCGGGCGGGTCGCCGATCTCATGCAACACCGGATCGCGAATCCGGATTCGGAAATCGAACAGGAAGTCGTGCCGTTCGCCGTGTTGGAAGAATCCAGGTTGTAAACGAGGAGAAATGTAGACATGGCGAGAAGATTTATCCTATTGGCGGCATGCTGCTTATGCCTGCAATGGGCGGCGGGGCATGAGATCGTTTTTTCGCCGGAGCTGGGCTGTTATCTCGAAAACGGCAAGCCGACCCTCTTGATCGGTCCCGCCGATCACAGCAGCATCTACCAGCGCTGGTACGTCTGGCAGCGCGACCGGGATTGTCCGCCGGAGCTGGATTGGATCTACAACGAGATTCCAACCCACGACAGCCTCACCCGGATGGGCTTCAACACCTATTCCACCACGCCGACCGGAACCATGACCCGGGTCTTCTCGCCGGATTACCGCTCCTACGACGCCGAAGACCCGGTGAAGGGGAATTGCCGCTTTATCGACAGCTTCAAGGGCAAGCCCTTTTACAAAAGTGTCCGCTGGATGGCCTACCTGACCCGGGGGGATGATATGTACCCCAAAGGCTTTGCCGAATACCGGGAGTTTCTGCGCACGGTGGATTATCCGGTTTACATCGATTACCATAATCTCGCGTATCTGTTCCGGAATCCGGAGTGGTTCAGCGAATTCTTCGCCGACGGCGCCGCCGCCTTCAATCCGGATGCCGGGAATTCCGCCTTTACGCTCGGTTTCTCGCTCGCCTGCCCCTCGGGGCGCGAAGCCTATCTCAAGACCTGGAAGCACGCTGCCGAAGAGGTCTACCGCAGCGGCGTGAACGGCGCGTATTTTGAGTTTTTCAACGAACCCAAGTACTTCGAATACACCCCGAACAGCCGTAAAAACTTCGCCCTGTGGCTGGAGAAACGCTACGGCACCGTGGCGGAAATGAACCGGGTCTGGCGCACCCGCTACCCATCGTTCGCGGAACCTGCCGCCGCCTTCACCCCCAACGGGGCAAATCCGCGGGGACTCAAAATCGACTGGACGAAATTCAGCTGCGACGCGGTTCAGGAGCTGTTGCGGGAGGGACGTGAAACCGTCCGCTCCGTCGACCCCTCCATCAAAACGGGAGTCCAGCGGCTCGGCGGCGGCTCCATCCGCTCGCTCTGGGACAATTTCAACTTCTACGATAATACCACGCTGCTGGACCTGGTGCTGACGGGAACCGGCGGCTCCGCCTACATCAACGCCGAAGCCAAGGAGCCGGGCGCACCCTTCGGCGTCAACGACAACACCATGCTGCACGACGACCTCATCAATCCGCAGCTCTGCCTGGCGCTGGCGGCGGGGAAACCGGTCATCAACAACGAAACCTATATCGGCAGAAGCTATGATTCACTCCACGGCACCCTGTGGTCCGAAATGATCCGGGGGCGAAACGTCGTTTACCTCTTCTGGTGGCGCAAATGGGACCCCAAATATACCCAGGAGGAGGACGCCCGCCGGGCCAGTTACCATCTATTGAACCGAAAGACCTTCGATCCATCCGGTTGGAAGGCGATCACCGACTTCCGCAAAGAGCTGGAAACCGCCGGGGAGTTCTTCCTGCCGCGCGTCCGCCGGGCAAAATCAGAGACGGCGGTACTTTTCTCCTGGCCCTCGCGCCGAATGGAGAGCGCCAGGAACACCGAAAAAACCGTGGACGACGGCTACGGCACCGCCGCGCTGGGGCTGACCTTCGCCCACTACCCCTACGACGCCATCTATGAGGAACAGCTCGCCGAACGGGCGAAGAATTACCGGGCGATCATCGTCAAC
This sequence comes from Victivallaceae bacterium, assembly GCA_031547585.1. Taxonomy (GTDB): domain Bacteria; phylum Verrucomicrobiota; class Lentisphaeria; order Victivallales; family Victivallaceae; genus Victivallis. Next base: position 5,019 of record JAVBRV010000328.1, on the reverse strand, counting down.
GGCGTCCACTCCGTTGCGCCGGAAAGCCTGAAGGCGCTGAAGAAATTCGTCGCCGGCGGCGGCATCCTGATCGCCGGGCTCGACCTGCCGCTCTCGGATGAATACGGCCACGCGCTCGCCGGAGATCTCTTCGGACTCACCGTCAAGCGGCAGCCGGAAACCGGGGGCAGCCAGGAGCTGCAGCTCGGCCAACGCGCGATCAAAGTCATCCCCTCCGTTTCGATCGGGAAGCGGCAGGGGTGGAGCACCGAACTTTCGCTGGGGAGCCGCCCGGTGCTGCTTTCGCGCCGGGAGGGCAAGGGCCGGGTCTATTTCGCTGCCTTCCGCACCAACGATTACGGCTTCGCCGCCTTCGCGGAATGGCTGCTGCGGAAGAACGGCGTCGAACCGGCAGGACGGCTATTGAATGAGGCGGGGACCGACCTCGAAGCCGACGTCGAACTCCTGCGCGCCGATCACGAAGGCGTCATCGCCTGGTACCTGATGAACACGTCGTCCTACCCCAAGCTGGTCCGGCTCGAATACGCCGGTTCCGAAACCGCCGCCGCCATCGAGATCTACGACCGGAAGCGTTCGCTGCCGCGCGGCGGCTCCGGCTTCACCCTCCTTCTGCCGCCGCAGCGCCGCACGGTGCTCTTCTCCGGTGCGCCCGAAACACTGCAGGCGAAGTTCGGCGACTTCGCCCCCATCGGCGTCGAAGAGCTCCGGGGACTGGCCGAAGCCCTGCTGATACAAAAACGCGCCGCCGGACCGGAGATTCCCGGCGCCCCCCTCGACCTCACCACCTTCTGCAACTACGGCTTCACCAACCCGCAGTCCTTCTCGCCGGACACCGTCGCCTGGTTCGAAGGCAACGAGCGCGGACTCCAGGAAACGCCGTGGGAACCGGTTCGGCTGCAAGGTGTTTCCTGCCGGTTGATCCGCTGGGATTTCAATCAGAACCGAACCACCATCGCGCTTCAGTCACGCCATTTGCCCGACGCTCCGGCGGAGGTGAAGGGGATTCCGGTCAACGCCAAGCTCCGTGCCGTCTCGTTCTTCCATGCGGTGACGCACGCCGTCAACGGCAGCCGGGCGATGACCTACCGAGTTCACTACGCCGACGGCCAAACCGTCGAACTGCCGATGACGGTCGGGAACGAAATCGGCAGCTGGAAGCTCGACGCCAATCCGCCGGAAGCAAAAAAGAGAATCGCCTGGCGCAACTCCGCCGGACGCGGCTTCTTCCGCTACGAATGGATCAACCCGGAGCCGCAGAATGAAATCCTCTCCATCGACGTCGCGGGCGGCACGCCCGGTCTTGAATCGACGCCGCTTACGACCGCCATTACGGTTCACGAAGCGCCTCCCCCCCGCACCGCCGTGCCGGTTCCGAAAGAGTGGGTACTCGCGTCGGGGGCATGGAATGGCGAACTCGCCGCCAAAGGGAACAGCACGGTTTCGCTCCGTTCGCCGGACCGGGCGCCGTTGGCGATTCCAAAAGAGAAGTTCCGCTCGGGCCGGCTCTCTTTCGAGGTCAACGCCGGGCAGGACGAGTGGGGCGTGTACCGCTCCCTCCGCAATGTCTACTGCCGCATTCATGGCTTGAAGGACGGCAAGAGCTATCCCACCGCCGGACCGGGACGGAACGCTTCCGCGGCCTTTCTGAACCGGCTCCCTATCGACACCGACCCCGAAACCTGGCAGGAGGTCGTCATTCCGCTCGACATCCTGGCGACGGCGGAACAGGGCGTCACGCTCGACAATGCGTTCCAGATCGACTTCATCCGTTACAACGACGCACCGGCCAATGTGCCGCTGTTCATCCGCAACATCCGTTTCGAATATGAATAACCGGAGAAAAATGATGAAAAAGAATTTCACCCTCATCGAACTCCTGGTCGTGATCGCGATCATCGCCATCCTCGCGGCCATCCTCCTGCCGGCATTGAACAAGGCCCGCAGCCGGGCGAAGATGTCCAACTGTCAGGCCAATCTCAAACAGATCGCTTCGGGCGTTCTTTCGTATGCAAATGACAATCATGACTACTTTCCGCCGTGCGTCACCGGGATGTACGGCACCAACAACGACGCCGTCCGGAAACACATTTACCCCGGCAACATCACCATCTATCTCGGCGTTCCCGAGCCGGTCAATCCGGCCACCGGGGCTGTCGACTATTACAACAATCTCCATCGCAGTGTGCCGCTCCTGAAATGTCCGGCCAGTGCGGCCCTGAGTTACACGCTGGGCGGATATAACGCCTATCTCGGCGGCGGCGCCACCTCGATCGCACCCGGCAATCCCAACCTGCGAGGATATAAAATCGGCAATGTCAAGAAGCCTTCGCAAAAAATTCTGGTTTCGGACTATGTGTCGGGAACCGGCCTCAACAACGCCAATACCACTTCGGACGTGGATTTGACGAGCCGCCACGGCGGGCAGATCAATTACTCTTTTACGGACGGCCATGTCAAGCCCCACAAATGGGGCACCGAAAATTCCGGGGGACTTCAATGCACCAGCCGTGCCGTGGGCAACATCAATTATGAAACCTACTGGCGCCCCGACTTATCGAAATAAGGGAGCCGGTTTCAAAAGTCCGTTCAAGACTCTTGCATTTGCGTTGCGGCGGTGCTATACTATCCGCAACCCAAGGGAGAGTTATCATGAGTGGATTGTTCCGGATCGTCGCCGCCGCCGTTTTTGTTCTGGTTCTCTGCGGCTGTCAGTCGCAGCCGGAGGGGCCGTCGGCGGACCGCATCTCCGTCATCAACGCCCTGACCGGCGAAGGCGAACCCGACGTATTGCTCGCCGTCACCGACAACCGTTCCGGCAAAACGACTTACGCCAAGACCGATGCCGATGGAAACGTCCGGATCGACATTCCGGAGCACGGCTGGGAGAAGTTGAACTCCAAGCGGTTCAAGCTCGAACTGGCCAAGCGCGGCTTCGACGCCCCGACGCCCTGCGACCAGCCCCTCCCCGCCGGGAAAGAGGCCCGCATGACCTATTGCATCGCCCCCGCCGGAACCGACCGCGCCCAGCTCAACGACCATAATCACGCCCCCCTCCCCGGAGCCAAGCCCTCGCAAGCCGCCCTGCGCGAAGAGTGGGAAGCCCTCAAGCAGCCCCTGCCACAACCGAAATAAGCAAATCGAAGTGAAGATGGGCCGGAAGAAACTTTGGGGGAGCCTGTTTGGACTGCTTCTCTCTTTCTTCTGCCTGGCTTCGGAAGAAGCGGCCCCCTTCCCCCTCGACCATCTTGCTTACGGCATCCCCTGGACGCCGGATCTTCTCTTGGAGCGAAAAGACTTCGTCATGGGCTACAGTCTGAAATACCGCCAGGCGGTCTGGGTCTGCTACATCCTCACCGATGCGAATGTGTTGGGAGATAAAGTGAAACGGCAAAGCAGCTTTCAGACCGATCCGGCCGTCACCGACCGGCCGGTGACCCCGCGGGACTACACCCGGACCGGCTACGACCGGGGGCACCTGGTTCCGGCCGCCGATATGTCGTTCTCGATGGTGGCGGTAAAGAACAGCTTTCTGATGACCAACATCACGCCGCAGCTGCCCGGCTGCAACCGGGGAGTCTGGAAGCGGCTGGAGAAGAGAGTCCGGGAGATGGCGGTTCAGGAGGAGGTCATCTGCGTCATCACCGGTCCGATTTTCGAAACGGAGGCGGCAAATGTCCAACGGCTGGGAATGACGGATATTCCGGTTCCGGTGGCTTTCTATAAAGTAATTCTCGACCTGACGCCGCCGATGAAGATGATCGGCTTCATCATCCCCAACAACGCCAGCAGGAAGTCGTTGAAATCCTTCGCCGTGACGGTGCGGGAGGTCGAGCGACAGGCCGGACTCAATTTCTTCAGCAGCCTCCCCGATGAGCTGGAAGAAAAGCTGGAAACGGAATTCGATTACGAAGCCTGGAAGTTCATCCGGATTGAAACCGTAAGCCGGGAACCGCTGAGTATCTCCGATAAGAACTGATCCGTTTCGCCGACAGGATAAATTCGGCTTGGCCAAAGCTGTTTTCTTGCGGATCACTGGACGTAAAACCTTGCAATTGTGCGATAATGTGCTATACTATCCGGAAGCCAAAGGAGACTTATTAATGAATGCCTTGTTCCGTATTTCCGCTGCCGCTGTTTTTATTCTGGTCCTTGCCGGTTGCAAGTCGCAGCCGGAGTGGCATCCTGCAAACCAGGTTTTAGTAATCAACGCCCTGACGGAGGTAGGCGAAGCCGACGTGCTGATCGCTTTCACCGATACCCGCACCTGGAAAACGACCTATGGCAAGACCGACGAAAAGGGGGAAGCCTGGCTCGATATTCCGCAGAGTGATTGGGGCAGCATGAAGCTGAACAAGTTCAGTTATGAGCTGGGAAAGCCGGGCTTCGATATGCCGCTCCCCTGTGGAATCATCATCTCCTCGGGTGAAGAGGCTGAGCGGATCTTCTGCATCGCTCCCGCCGGGACCGACCGTTCCAAGCTCCCGAATCACAATCACGCGCCCTCCCGGCACACCCAATCCCAGTCCACGCTGCGGGAAGAGTGGGAAACCTTCAAATACAACCGCCCGAAACCCTGAAACGCCGTTCCATGACGAAATCAGCCGGAGAAAACTCTCCGGCTTTTTTATTCCAATTGGGTTCAATACCGCGACCCTCGTGTCGCGGTATTGAACCCAATTGGAATGAGAACAAAGCGCGCAGAGGGGGAAATCAGGGCAAAAAAAATGGCAGTCCTGTAAGGATTCGAACCTCAACAAAATGAACCAGAATCACTTGTGCTACCGTTACACCACAGGACTGCAAGCAGCTTTCAGAGAAGCTGTGTATAATATAGTCGGGAGAAGCAAAAAAGCAAGCCCGCTTTTGCTGATTTTTACAATTTTACCCACACAATTCCGACAAAACCCTACCAATAGACCAATCCTTCCATCCTCCGCCAATTGAGCTTGCCGGCGGCAAGCACGATTGGCCCGCCAACGCTTCTTTTGGGAAGGTGGGATAGGGGCTTGGGGGGAGGGG
>JAVBRV010000448.1:0-5489 GCA_031547585.1 Victivallaceae bacterium | reverse complement strand
TCGGCCAGCCGGTAGGGGTTGTTGCGGACGACTTCGGGGGCCTGGTCGCCGTAGCGCTTGAAGAGGCGGTTGCAGTAGGCCGGGGTGATGCCGAGGCCCTGGAGGAAGATCGAACTTTCGCGGCGGGCGGAGGAGTCGCGCCAGGCTTTGACGATGGCTTCGGCCTTCTTGGGGCCGATCTTGGGAACCTCCGAGAGCCGCCGCGAGAAGCGGTCGAGAATGGTCAACGTCTCTTCGCCGAAGTGGTCGACGATGTCGGCGGCGGTTTTGGGGCCGATCCCGGGGATCAGTCCCGAACCGAGGTAGCGCTTGATTCCTTCGGCGGTGCTGGGGAGCTTCAGGCGGTAGTTTTCGACGCGGAACTGGCGGCCGTATTCGGGATGGCGCTCCCAGTAGCCCTCGGCTTCGAGGTGCTGCCCGGCGGCGAGCCCCGGGATGGGGCCGCGGAGGGTGTGCTCGCGCCCGGAGCTGTCGGCGGCCCGGATGACGGCGTAGGAGCCGTCTTCGCTTTCATAGAGGATGCGCCGGATTTCGCCGGTGAAGACGCCGCGGGTCAGTTCCTGAATATCGTTCATCGCTTCCCCCCTTCGAAGCGGTAGAGCCGGAAGCCCTCCGCCTGGATCAATGGGGTAAAGAGGCGCGGGAACTGCTCGGCGAAGCGCCTCTCGACCTCCGGGTTCGGAATGCCGCAGGTCGACACCGAGACCACCAGGTAGCGGACATTGGCGGCGCGGAGCCGTTCCAGCCAGGCTTCCGGCGGACCCGGGGTGCGCATCTCCTCCGGCGTGCGATAGGCGTCAAGCCGGAGTTCGCCCGAAGCGGTCACCGGAATAGTCATCACTTTATTGGCATAATTCGGGCCGAGGTAGTGGTAGAAGAGCTGGCTCTGCAGAGCAATAACGGTGCCTTCACCGTTGGTTTCCCGGGTGATCAGTTCGAGGGCGGCTTCGTCTTCCGCCGAGAGCAGTTTGCCGCGCATCATGGGGGCGGCGGAGTTGGCGACGGCATATCGGTAGCCCGCGTCGAGCAGAAACGCGCCGGAGAAGGTCAGGAGGACGACGGCGGTCAGCCATTTCGGGCGGCGCCGGGTGAAGAAGTGGAGCAAGGCCCCGGTTATAGCAATCTGGACCAGGAAAGGCAGAAGGATGATTCGGAAGTCCAACTGCCGGGCTGCTACTGCGTAGGTGACGGCAAGACAGAAAATCACGACCGGCCAAGGGCCCAGCCGCCGGGGGAGGAGGCTGAAGGCCCAGGTCGTCGTCATGGCCGCCAGCATGGCGAGCGGAATGATCTGACGTGCCTGGGCGTTATCCGGGCAGAATGTCAGCTGAAGAGCGAGGAGGAACAGCCAGAGGAGGCCGAAGGCAACTCCGATCCGGCTGCGGAAGGGATGCCGACGGCGGGGCAGGAAGAGAAGAGCGAGCCCGAAGCCGAGCGCAAGTACGTTCAGGAGGGAGATGCTGTTGATGCCTCCGTCGACGAAGTACCCCCAGGCGCGGCGGAAGCCGACCGGGGGATAAGGCAGATCGATGTAATTATGGAAGAGCGGCCAGCTGCCGAGCCCGATCCGGGCCGGGAACAGGGGATTGCCGTATTCGAACCAGTTTACGAGGAAGCAGGGGGAAGCGATCGCGAAAGCGGCGAGGATACACCAGAGGAGGTTCCGGCGGCAGCGGGGAAGGAGAATGAAGGCGGTTGTTCCGGCAAGGAAAAGGAGAGGAGGCGCCAGCAGGCAGCCGAGGAACTTGGTGGCGGCGGCGATACCGAAGGCCGTTCCGGCCAGAAGGAAATAGGGCAGCCGGTTCCGGCGCAGGGCGAGGAGGAGGAATGAACAGCCGAAGACCAGATTGGCCCCCACCATGACATCGGTATTCGCCACTGTGGCGCTGCGGAAGACGACGCCGGAGGAGACGAGAAGCGTCCCCGCGGCGAGGGCGGCGATCCGCCGGAATCCGGCCGCTTCCCCGGCCGCCACCAGAGCGGTGAAGGCTGCGATCAGGTGGAGAAACTGGATGTGTTTAGCGAAGAAATCGAGATGGGTCGGCAACATGTTCCAACAGTAAACCAGTTCTCCGTAGCAGGGGTAGCCCGCCGTCACCAAGCCCGGCTGAGTGATGCGTTCCACCCGGTTTTCAGCCAGCCAGGCGGCAGGGTAATAGAGGTGGTAGGCCTGGCTGTCGGTTCCGGTCGGCGGCAGATAGGAGAAGAGCCGCCACTGGCAGATGAGAAAACTCAGCGCAACCGCCAGGAGAAGCAGCTCCGGCGGGGAGAGGCGGAAGGAGGGGAGGGGGGCGTGCGGCTTCCCCCGCTCGATCACCGTCAGGATCCCGGCGAAGAGAATGACCGCCGGGAAGAGCCAGTCGAGCCTGCCCGCGAGTCCGAGCAGGCCGGGGAAGGCGATCATCTGCGCGAGGTAGAAGAAGAGAAGAAGGCTGAAAAACTCGAAACTGCGCCGCGCACCGACCCGGCGGGCCAGCAGAAACGCGCTCCACAGCGCCGGGAGCTGGTAGGCCAGATGGACGACCGCCAGGAGCGCGCCCTGAAGCGAAGCTTCCAGCGGTTCGTGCATCGGGCCCTCCTATCGATCAGGCGTTGAACTCCAGCAGCATGGCGGTTTCGTCGCAGCAATCCCGCTTGGCGCATTTGGCGCAGTCCGCCCAGATTTTCTCGGGAAAGAGATCGCGCTCCACCACCTTGAAGCCGAGGGATTTGAAGAACTCCGCCTGATAGGTCAAGGCGAAGAGCCGCCAGCGGTTGCGGCGCACCTTGAGGCCCGCGATCACCGCTTCGACCATGGCGCGGCCGATCCCTTTGCCCTGGTAGCCCGGCTCGACCACCAGCGAACGGACTTCGAGAAGGTCGTTGCCGAAGTCGCGCACCGCCACGCAGCCGCGCACTTCGTCATCTACCTCGGCGACCACGAAGTTGCCGAGGTAGAAGCGGATGTCTTCCTCGCTTCGGGCGAGGACGATTCCCTTCACCGCGTATAGTTCAAGCAGGCGGTGGATGCTGGAGACATCCTCCAGCCCCGCCGCCCGGACGGTCAGCAGGTTCTTCATTCGGCTTCCGCCTCCGTGGCGGCGGCCCCGGGCGCGGTGAATTCGCCCATCGCCCGGAATTTCGCATAGCGCTGGTCGCGGAGCTTCGCGCCGGAGAGCTTGCGCAGTTCGGCGAGCTGGCGGACCAGCACTTCGTCGAGCAGCTTCGCCGCCTCCTCATGGTTGCGCTGGGCGCCGCCGAAGGGTTCGGGGATGATTTCGTCGGCGATGCCGAGCTCGAGCAGCTTCTCCGCCGTCAGCTTGAGGGCGTCGGCGGCCTGCGGGGCGAACTTGCGGTCCTTCCAGAGGATGGCGGCGCAGCCTTCGGGAGTGATGACTGAATAGTAGGCGTTTTCCATAATCAGCACCCGGTTGCCGACGCCGATGCCGATGGCGCCGCCGGAACCGCCTTCGCCGATGATGACGGAGATCACCGGAATCCGGAGGCTGAACATGTCGCGCAGATTCACCGCGATCGCTTCGGCCATATGGCGCTCTTCGCTGGAGATGCCGGGGAAGGCGCCGGGCGTGTCGACGAAGGTGATGACGGGGACGTCCGCCTTGTCGGCCAACTGCATCAGGCGCATGGCTTTGCGGTATCCCTCGGGGGAGGGCCAGCCGAAGTTGCGGTAGACGTTGGACTTCATGTCGCGGCCCTTCTGGGTGCCGATCACCATGACGGGCTTGCCGTGGAAGCGGGCGAAGCCGCCGACGATCGCCTTGTCGTCGCGGAAGCGCCGGTCGCCGGAGAGTTCGACGAAGTCGTTGAAGAGGGCGTCGATGTAGTCGAGCGTGTAGGGCCGCTCCGGATGGCGCGCCAGCTGAACCCGCTGCCAGGGGGTGAGGTTGGCGTAGATGTCGCGCATGAGTTCATGCATCCGCTCGGTCATGGCGGTGAGCTGATCGCCGACGTCAATGTCGTTGGTCTCGGAAAAATGCTTCAACTCCTCGATCTTCTTCTTGAGTTCGTTGACCGGCTTTTCAAATTCGAGTTGGAATTCGGGCATCTTTAAAGGACTCCGTAGGGTTGTCTCTTGTCAATCGACGATTTCAACCGGCGTGCGGTTGGGAATCAGGATGTACAGCTTCTCCACCTCCGCATTGTACATGCGGACGCAGCCGTTGCTGAGCGAACGGGTAATCTCGCCGCCGTCGGGAGTGCCGTGAAGGCCGTACCCCAGGAGCGGCTTGCCGGGTGTTCCGGCGGGAGCGAGCTTGAGGAAATAGTGACCGAGCTGGTTTTCGGGGTCGCCGTAGCGGATCACCCGCCCGTCGGGCGCGTACCAGTCGGGATCCTTGAATTTGCCGGAGACGACGAAATTCGCCGTCGGCGTCTTGCCGAGCCTCCCGATGCCGACGTCGTAGACGGCGAAGAGGCGCGGCGGGTGATTGTCGTTCACCTGGTAGAGCTTGAGGAGGCGGGCGCTTTTTTCGACCCGGATTTTCCACGGACCGGGGGTGATGGTCAGCTTCCGGTTGAGCTGTAAAATGTCGTTGGTTATGCGGTTCCCCTGCTTGAGCGCGGGGATGGTGGTTTCGTACTGGTCGGCGAGCTTGCTGAAGCTGTCGCCGGCCTGGGCGCGGAGCATCCGGGTGCGCCCGGGGACTTCCACCCCGTTCTCGAAGGCCGCCCAGTTGGCCCGGGTGAGGGCTTTGGCGGCGGCGCGCCAGGGGGCGGAGTTTTCGGTCAGCACCGGGTCGGCCAGCAGGTTTTCGGCGGTTTTGACGGCGGCGGCGTACTGTTTGGCCGCGAGTTGGGCGTCAATATCGGCGATGGCCGGGGATGGGTCGAATTCGCTCTTGGGGGGCGGAATGAGGGCGCGGTCGTCGGCCGGGTCGGAGGGGTGGGGAATGCCCTTGCGGGGAACGGGGTCCACGGCCGGAGTCGGGGGCGGCTCGGGGATCACCGGCGTCTCGACGACTCCGGTCGTAGGCGTATCGGGAGTGGTCACGGGTGTCTCCACCGGAGTCTCCCCTTCGCCGGGAGCGGCGGGCGTTTCGCCGGGCTCACCAGTTTTGACGGGAGTCACGGGAATCGTCGTTGTCACGGGAGGCTTTGGCGCGATGGGGGTGATGACCCCCGTCACCGGATCGGCTTCGCCCGGTTCACCCTGGTCGGGAGGAGTTACCACGGTCGGCGGCGGAGTGACGGGCGCCTCGTCGGCGGGCCAGAAGTACCAGATGGTTCCGGCGGTCAAGGCGGCGATGGCGGTGAAAATGAGAATCAGCCGCAACCGGCCTCCCGAAGACGGGGGCGGGGGCGGCGGAACATCCTCATCGAATTCGTAATCGAGTTTCACCATATCGTCCTTCTTTAATCGTCTTAATATAACCCGGTGTCAAAGAAAAATCAATGCGGGAGGCCAAAGACTTTAGACTTTAGAGACAACGTGCGGCGGCAGAGCCTCAGCCTTGGCGACAGGTCAGCTGCCGGACAAGTCCGACAGTCAG
>JAVBRV010000107.1:0-5638 GCA_031547585.1 Victivallaceae bacterium | reverse complement strand
GGTTAGCTTAAGTAAGCGCGGCAAGCGCCGCGAGCGGATGTGAGGGAACTCGTTTGCCGCAGCAAACGAGCGAAGGCACAAGAGTGCCGAAGCCGAACGTAGTCGAGCGAAGGCCTCGCCGTCTGAGAGCGCCCCGCAGGGGCGGCTAAGGTCGCGAGAGCGACCGCTACGATCCGGAATCGGGATTCGACCTTTAGTTGCGCGCCTCTGCCCACGGGCGGGGGTGGTTTCAGGAGGGGAGTAAGGCCCCTCCTGACTCCCGCGACATAATACGTATGTCGCGTTAGCAACTTGCGGACAACATTTTTTGGAAGAGTAAAGAGAAGTAAGGAGTTGACTATGAAACGCAGCATACTTTTTTTGCTTCCTTTGCTGATCTTGGCGGGGGGGTGTGCGATTCTCAACCCGGATTACATTGAGCCGGCGGATTTCGATGTGGAGCCGCCGCCGCTGCAGCAGCATCCGTTGCCGGGGATGCCGGTTCGTTTCGGGGTATTCCGGAATCTTTCGGGGGCGGACCGGCGCTTTTTGTTGCGCGACGAAGGCAACCGGATGCGCAAGGACGAGTACAGCCGCTGGCTGATGGAGCCGGAGACGATGCTGGAGCGGCAGCTCCGGGTGGAATTCGCCAATCCGGAGGTGGGGACGGAGGCTCGCTTCCTCCAGCTGGCCGGGACGATTTACCGGTTTGAATTCGACCGGGTCCGCCGGATGGCGGTGCTGGGGATTTCGTATCGAATCCGCTTGAGTGAAAGCACTTTCTCCGCCGAGCGGGATATTCTTCTCGAGGAGCCGTGGAAGGGGAAGCTCCCCGAGGGCGGGGTGGCGGCGATGTCCGAATGCATGCGGCGATCGGCGGAAATGGCGCGGCAGTTCGCCATTGCAACGGCCGATTCGCTGGCGAAGAAATAAACGTTTTACAAGAAAGAACCTTATTCTCATGGAACACCTCAATATCCCTCCGGCCAACCATGTCAAAGTGCTGGATGGCCAGGGCTGGGTCGGCCTGATCGACCACCTCGGCAATGAAACCACCATCGTCAACGCCGCGCGCGTCTCCTTCGGCAAGCTGAAAAAAGAGATGGACAGCCGCGACGTGGGCCTGCTTGAATACCTGATCGACAACCGGCACACCAGCCCTCTGGAGCACGTGGTGTTCACCTTCAGCGTTCACTGCCCCCTGTTCATCCGCGGGCAGTGGCACCGCCACCGGACCTGGAGCTACAACGAGATTTCCCGCCGGTACACCGAAGTGGACCTCGAATTTTACACCCCGGGTCAGCTGCGGCGGCAGGCCGAGAGCAACCGGCAGGCCTCCTTCACCGATCCGGAGTTTGAGGACGGCGCGCTGCGCGAGGAGATCCGCCGCCACAACGAACAGTCGCTCGCTCTCTACGAGCGGCTGCTGGAGAAGGGCGTCTGCCGCGAACAGGCGCGCGGCGTCCTGCCGCAGAATATGATGGTCACCTTCTGGGGGACGGTCGATCTTTCGAACCTGCTGCACTTCATTGAATTGCGCGACAGCGACCATGCCCAGGTGGAGATCGCCGAGTACGCCCGCGCCATCAAGCAGCTGATTAAGCCCCTCGTCCCCTCTGTGGCCGATTATTTCGCCAAAAAGGGCCGTCCCTGGTAGTCGGTTGAATGTGGAGTTGTCCCGGTGAATCCTGCGAATCTTGACCGGCTGACCCGGCGTTTCTGGGAGGAGCATCCCGACGGTTGCGCGGCGGTGGTGGCCGGACGGGGCCAGAAAATCTATTTTCTGGTTCTGGCTGTGCTCCTCGTCCTGCTTCTGAAGTTCCGCTGGGACCTCTTCATTTTCCTCCTCTCGGGGTGGTTCATGTTCTGGTATGCGGCGGCGGCCTTTTTCCGGGGCGGCGCCGCGATCATCTCGTTTTTCGGCGGCGGCGAGGAGCGGGTCACGCCGGAGGAGCTGAAGGCGCTGGAAGAGGCGGGGGAACTCCCCGTCTACACCATCCTCCTCCCCCTCTACCGCGAGGCGGGCATCGTCGAAAAGCTGCTCCGCAACCTCGGTTCGCTCGACTACCCCAAAGAGAAGCTCGACGTCAAGCTGCTGCTGGAGGAGGACGACGCGGAGACCCGGCAGACGCTCGAACGCTCCGGCATCCCCTCCTTCTGCGAAGTGATTATCGCGCCGCCCACCAAGCCCACTACCAAGCCGCGCGCCTGCAACTACGGGCTGGAGCGGGCCCGGGGTGAATTCAGCGTCATTTACGACGCCGAGGACGCGCCCGAACACGACCAGCTGAAGAAGGCATTGGCGGTCTTCCGGCGGGATACCAAGGGCGAGGTCGCCTGCGTCCAGGCGAAGCTCAACTATTTCAATTCCCGCCAAAACCTGCTGACCCGCCTCTTCACCATCGAGTATTCGACCTATTTCGACCTGACCCTGAGCGGTTACCAGCTGTTCCGGCTGCCGCTGCCCCTCGGGGGGACCTCGAACCACTTCCGCACCAAGGCGCTGCGCGAGCTCGGCGGCTGGGATCCCTTCAACGTCACCGAAGACTGCGACCTCGGCCTGCGCATTTACGAGCGCGGCTACCGCACCCGGCTGGTGGACTCCACTACCTACGAGGAGGCCAACTCGGTGCTGTGGAACTGGATGCGCCAGCGTTCGCGCTGGGTCAAGGGGTTCATCCAGACCCACCTGGTTCACTACCGGAACCCCTTCCGCACCGTGCGGAGACTGGGGCTGTGGGGCGCTTTCGGCGGCTATCTCGCGGTCGGCGGCAGCGCGCTGATGATGCTGGGCAACGTTGTCTTCTGGGTGATGCTCGGCTTCTACTTCGCGCTGCGATGCCACGGTTTCGCCGGGGGGCTCACCCTCGCCGATCAGATCGTCGGCCCCCATGCGCTGGGCGGCGCGTACCGGGGGATTCCGGTATTCGGCTTCGAATTGCGGGCCTGGCCCCTGGTCTACTCCGGGCCGGGCGAAGATCCCTTCTGGGCCTTCTTTTCCCAACTTTTCTTCGTTGGCTCCTTGATAATCTTCGCCGCGAACTTTATATTTATAGGGATCGGAATTTTAGCCTGCGTCAAGCGCCGGGTCTTTTACCTGATTCCCGCCGCACTGTTGATGCCGGTCTATTGGTTCCTGATTTCACTGGCGGCCTGGAAAGGATTCGTCCAGATATTTACCAAGCCTTTTTATTGGGAGAAGACGGAACACGGCCTCGCCGGTTCCGAGGAGAAGGGAGACTCAGCATGAGAAAAACACACTTTACGCTTATCGAACTCCTGGTCGTAATAGCGATTATCGCCATTTTGGCCGGCCTTCTTCTGCCCGCTCTCAACAAAGCGCGGGACCGGGCGCGCGACACCAACTGCCAGGGAAACCTGAAGCAGTTCGGCCTCGCTTTCGGCATGTACCGCAACGATTACAAGGACCGCATGCCGCCGTGGCTCTCGACCCTCTACCCGAGCTACCTCTCGACCCGCAAGCTCTATCGCTGCGGCAAGGACTCGAACGCCTCCGGTACCGTCGCCGACCAATGGCTCGCGCGTCCCGATGGCGAATACAGTGCCTCCTACGATCGTACCGGCGCAAACGTGGCTGACGGCGGGCAGGCCCCGAACACTGATCTGGTGGCCAACCCCGATTCCGCGGTCGACAAAATCAGCTACTTCTATGAATTCAGCGACGCGGTATGCGAATTCGACAGCACGGATGGAGCCAGTTGGAACGCCAAGAAAGGAAATGACATCCGCAACGGTGTCTGTACCATTGCCGGTCCCTTCAAGGATCTGCGTTACTCGAGCAACCTCAGTTTCTTCCCGACGGCGCGCTGCTTCTGGCACATCGTCGACAAGCAGGATAAAGAGAAGCCGGTGCAGAACGTCTCCTTTGGCGGCAACGTTTTCTTCAGCCTCCGCACCTGGGAACAAGGATCCTGGAAATGATCCTCGCGGTCGACCAGGGAACCACCAGTTCACGGGCCCTGCTGTTCGACCGCGGATTGCAGCCGGTCGGCGGCGCGGGGCATCCCTTCCCCCAGCACTACCCGGCGGCGGGGCAAGTGGAGCACGACCCCGCCGAGCTTCTTGAGAGCGTCACCCGCTCGATCGAGGAGGTCCTGGCGAAAACCGCCGCCGACCCCATCGCCCTCGGCATCGCCAATCAGCGCGAAACCACCCTGGTCTGGAACCGAACCACCGGCGAAGCCATCCACCCCGCCATCGTCTGGCAGTGCCGCCGCACCGCCGACCGCTGCCGCGAACTCCGCGAACAGGGCCACGAAGCGATGATCCGCGAGAAAACCGGGTTGGTGCTCGACCCCTACTTCTCCGCCACTAAATTGGAGTGGATTCTCGACCGGGTATCCGGCGGGCGCCGGGCCGCCGAACGCGGCGAACTCCTCTTCGGCACCGTCGACAGCTACCTCGTCTGGAAGCTCTCCGGCGGCCAGGCCCACGTGACCGACTACACCAACGCCGCCCGCACCATGCTCTTTAACCTCGACAACCTCGACTGGGATGACGAGCTCCTGGCGCTCTTCAAGATTCCGCGCGCCATGCTCCCCCGGGTGGTTCCCTCGTCGGGCGAAATCGCAGTCACAGATCATCCGGCCTTCGGCGGGCGGCGAATTCCCATCCGCGGACTTGCGGGCGACCAGCAAGCCGCCCTCCACGGCCAGTTCTGCGACCGGCCCGGCGAGCTGAAAATCACCTACGGAACCGGCGCCTTCCTCCTCCTCAACACCGGCCGCCACCGCATCGTCAGCCGTCACGGGCTCCTCACCACCCTCGGCGCGGGGACCCTTCCCGACGCCCCCGAGTACGTCCTCGAAGGCTCCGTCTTCATGGCCGGAGCCATCATGCAATGGCTCCGCGACGGCCTCGGGATCCTCCCCGACACCTCCCGCTCCGGCGAAATCGCCGCGAGCGTTCCCGACACCGGCGGCGTCATTCTCGTCCCCGCCTTCACCGGCCTCGGCGCCCCCTACTGGAACCCCGACGCCCGCGCCGCCCTCCTCGGCATGACCCGCGGCACCACTCACCGCGAAATCATCCGCGCCGCCGAAGAAGCCATCGCCTATCAGTGCACCGACCTCGTCGAAGCCATGCAGCACGACCTCAGGAAACCCATCCAGGGCATCCGCGTCGACGGCGGAGCCTCCCGCGACGATTTCCTCATGCAATTCCAGGCCGATATGTTCAACCACCCCATCGAGCGCCCCCCCTGTCTCGAAAGCACCGTCCTCGGCGTCGCCCGTCTCGCCTTCACCGCCTCCGGAATCACTCCCACCCGCCCCTCCGGCCAAATTCAAGTCTTCCCGCCCGGCAGTCTCGCCCTCAGTCGCGATCAGCGTCTCACCCTCTGGCGTCAAGCTATAGCCTCTATAGCCAAATAACGGTTTTTTCCGGGGCGGCCCGCCCCAGAGATTAGGTTATAGCGGGTAATGCAATTACCTCGGGGGAGACGAAAATCCGTATCCCTTTTGCCTATTTTCTCTATGGAATCGGGGGTATGAGAGTTGAAAAAATGCGGTTTTTGTGATAGATTTCTAAAATAACCGAAATCGGGACGGGAAACGCATGAAGAAACATATTGTCGGCTGGCTCTCTTTCGCCCTTCTGGCGGCGGGAATCGGCGTTGTGGCCTATCTGGCCTGGCAGC
>JAVBRV010000513.1:0-11722 GCA_031547585.1 Victivallaceae bacterium | reverse complement strand
GTTTCCCGCGGGGGCAGATTGCCCCAGAAAGAGAACCGCAGTTTAGGGAGTTGGAAAATGCTGAACTACCGACCATTTTTGAAGGCTTGTCGAGCGATTTTTGCTGAAACCGCGAGGAGCGTATAGAGATACGTAACGAGCGGTTTTGGCAAAAAGCGCCGGCAAGACTCAAAAATGGTCGGTAGTTCAGCATTTTCCGACTCCCTTACAGCAGCCGGAGCTGGATCATGTCGTCGGATTCTTCTTCCAGCTTGCGGCGCTTTTGGCGGACGGTGCTGCGCGGCAGGGCGGCCATGGCGTCGCGCGGCGCGTCGGCGGCGCGTTCGAGGAGCTCGAGGATCACGTTGGCGCGGTCAAGCACCGGCCCAGGAATCCCCGCCAGTTTCGCCACGTGGATGCCGTAGCTGCGGTCGCTGCCGCCGGGAACGATCTGGCGCAGAAAGATGATCTGGTCGCCGTATTCCTTCACTGCCACGTTGTAGTTGTTGACGCCGCGCCGGGTTCCGGCGAGTTCGGTCAGCTCGTGGTAGTGGGTGGCGAACTGGGTGCGGCAGCGGCAGCCGGGGTCGTCGTGGAGGAACTCCGCCACTGCCCAGGCGATCGAGAGTCCGTCGAAGGTGCTGGTGCCGCGCCCGCTTTCATCGAGGATCACCAGGCTTTTCGGGGTCACGTGGTTGAGGATGTTCGCCGTTTCGACCATCTCCACCATGAAGGTGCTTTGCCCGCGGGCGAGGTCGTCGGCGGCTCCGACCCGGGTGAAGATGCGGTCGGCGAGACCGACTTCGGCCGACTCCGCCGGGACGAAGGAGCCCATCTGCGCCAGGATGACGAGCAGCGCCGTCTGCCGGATGTAGGTCGATTTGCCCGCCATATTGGGGCCGGTGATGATCATCATCCGGTTGCGGTCGCCGTCGAGGAGGCAGTCGTTGGGGACGAAGCCGCCCCCCGCCATCGCCGCGTCCAGCACCGGGTGGCGTCCGCCCTTGATGATCAGGCGGTCGTCGTCGTGGATCGAGGGGCGGCGGTAGCAGTGCACCCGGGCGCATTCGGCGAGGGAGGCGAGGGCGTCGACATCCCCCAGCGCGTCGGCGGTGGCTTGGATCGCCGGAGCGAAGGAGAGGGCGAATTCGCGCAGCTCCTGAAAGAGCTGGTACTCCAGCGCCCGCGCCTTCTCTTCGGAGCCGAGGATTTTGCTCTCCAATTCCTTCAGTTCCGGGGTGATGAAGCGCTCGGCGTTGACCAGCGTCTGCTTGCGCACGTAATCGTCGGGAACGGCGGCGAGGTTCGATTTGCTCACCTCGATGTAGTAGCCGAACACCGAATTGAACTTGACCTTGAGGGACTTGATGCCGGTGCGCTCCTGTTCGCGCTGCTGGATCGACGAGAGCCAGCCTTTGCCGTCGGTGGCGGCGCTCCGAAGCTCGTCGAGCAGCGGCGAATAGCCGGGCCGGATCACCCCGCCGTCGGCCAGCAGCGTGGCCGGTTCGTCGTCGATGGCGGCGTTGATTTTCGCAATGAGCTCGGGGAAGACGCCGAGGCGGCCGTTGAGCGTTTCGGCGAGAAGCGCGTCGAAGTAACCCAGGAGGGTTTTCACCCCCGGCAGCACGTCGAGCGAAGCGGCGAGGCTCTGAAGGTCGCGCGGGGAGGCGCTGCCGATGGTGAGGCGGCCGATGATCCGCTCGAGGTCGCGTACCGCGCCGATGGTTTCGCGGAGCTCGGCGAGAGTGAGGACGTCCTCCTTCCACTGGTCGACCACGTCGAGGCGGGCGACGATGGCGTCGTGTTCGGCGAGGGGGCGCAGCACCCAGCTTCGCAGCCGCCGCCCGCCCATCGGGGTGACGGTGTGGTCGAGAACGCCGAGAAGGGAGCCCTTTTTGGCGCCTTCGAACATGGTTTCGACCAGTTCGAGGTTGCGTTGCGAAATGGCGTCGAGCTCGAGATAGTGTTCGAGCGAATGAAAGTCGAGCTTATTGATATGCCCCGCCTCCTGGCGGAGGTTTTCCGTGGCGTAGCGGAGGACGGCTCCGGCGGCGGTGACGGCGGTCGGGCGGTCGCGGAGGCCGAACCCGTCGAGGGTGGCGACGCCGAAATGCTCCAGGAGGAAGTCGCGGGAGCGGGCGGGGTCGAATTCATCGTCGGCCAGCTCGGTCCAGAGGATTTTTCGGCGCGGTTCGGGGCGGTTCCCCGCTTCATTGAAGGCGGCGGCGAGCTTGCCGGGGAGGATGCACTCGCGGGCGCCGAGGCGGTTCAATTCGGTTTCGAGCTTCTGGAGGTCGCCGGTCTCGGTGACGTGAAAGTCGCCGGTGCTGATGTCGAGCGACGCGAGGGCGTACAGCTCCTTGGCGGCGACGATGGCGACGAGAAAGTTGTTGCAGCCGGGGTCGAGAAGGGCGTTGTCCATCACTGTTCCCGGCGTGATGATCCGGGTGATCCGGCGCTTGACGATGCCTTTGGCGAGTTTGGGGTCTTCGACCTGTTCGGCGATGGCGACCTTGAGCCCGGCGGCGACCAGGCGGGGCAGATAGGTGTCGAGCGCGTGGTAGGGGAAGCCGCACATGGGGTAGCCCTGGCGCTTGGTCAGGTTGAGCTCGAGAGTGCGGCTGACGGTCTCGGCGTCCTCGTAGAACTCCTCGTAGAAGTCGCCGAGGCGGAAGAGCAGCACCGCATCCGGGGGAATCTCCGCCTTGGCTTCGCGGTACTGGCGCATCATCGGGGTGAGATTTTCCTCCATCACGGTTTCTCCGGGAGGGTTTCGACTTCGACGGCGATGGAGCGGCCGCGGCGGGAGGCGGCGGGCTTCTCCACCCGGACGCGGGTCCGGAGCACGCCGGGATACCCCACCACCAGCGCTCCGGCCGCCCCGGCCAGGCGTTCGATCAGGAAAAATTCGGAGCTTTCGGCAAGGCGGACGATCCGCTCTTCGATTTCGGCGTAATTGACGGTGTCCTCGAGCCGGTCCGTCCGGGCGGCCTTCCCGAGGTCGATATCGATTTCGACCTGAAGAATGAGGGGCTGCCGGTGAAGCCGCTCCTCGGGGTAAACGCCGATGACGGCTTCGACCCGCAGGTCGTTTATGATGATCTTATCTGCCATATTTTTTCCTCATAATCCTGAACGATACTGTAGCACTGCCGGAGACGATTTTCCAGTTGCCGGATGCAAAAAAACGCGAGGTAATTACAAAACTCGGTTTGAGCGTTTGGCGAAGCGCTATCGGGTATAAATTTGCGGTCAAACGTGTTAGGCTCTTCCTTCTCCGAAAAAGAGCCGTGAGCGCGGTTTTTCCCTGAAGACCATAGCAACGAGAACGGCGCTCTGAGGACAGAGCGCCCTACCATAGCGCAGAACGTAATCAGGCGGTGAGATGGTCGTAGAGGATCTTGAGGCCGATGAGGATGATGGCCGCTCCCCCGGCGATCAGGAGCGGGCGCTCGCCGAAGAACTTGCCGAGGCGGTTCCCGACCAGGACCCCGGTGGCGGAGATCAGCGCCGTCATGCCGCCCATGGCGAGAGAGGGAATCAGAATCGCCGATCCGGCGAAAGCCAGGCTCGCCCCCACCGCCAGCGCGTCGAGGCTGGTGGCGACGGCGGGAACCCAGAGCGCGCGCCAGCCGAAGAAGTCGGGGCGGCATTCCGGATCCGGACCGCCGCCCGCCTTCCAGCCTTCGACGATCATCTTGCCGCCGACGAAGGCGAGCAAGAGGGCCGCCAGCCAGTGGTCGACGTGTTCGACGAAGGAGTGGAGACCGGCGGCGACGAAATACCCCGCCACCGGCATCAGGATCTGAAAGCCGCCGAAATAGAGAGCGGCCCGGAAAGCGTTGCGGTATCGGTGTTCGTGGTCGGCGCAGAGCGCCCCCGAAACCGAAACGGCGAAGGCGTCGATCGACACCCCGACCGCGATCACCAGAATCGCCCAGAAAGACATCGCTTACTTCACCAGGAGGGAGAGCAGCGCCTTCTGCACGTGGAGCCGGTTCTCCGCCTCGTCGAAGACGATCGAGCGCGGGGAATCGAGGACTCCCTCCGAAACCTCCTCGCCGCGGTGCGCCGGGAGGCAGTGGAGGAAGCGCGCATCGGGCTTGGCCGCGCTGAACAGCTTCTCATTCACCTGGTAGGGGGCGAAAAGCTCCATCCGCCGCGCCTTCTCCTCTTCGAAGCCCATGCTGACCCAGACGTCGGTGTAGAGGTAATCGGCGTCTTTGGCCGCCTTCACCGGATCCTCTTCCCAGCGGATGTTGCCGCAGCCGGCGATCAGGTCCTCGCGCGGCCGCTCTTCGGCGGGCGCGGCGATCACCAGCTCCATGCCGGTCAGTCGGGCCGAGAGAATGAGGGAGTTGGCCACGTTGCAGCGCCCGTCCCCGCAGAACACCAGCTTGATCGACGAATCCACCCGGCCGGAATATTCCCGGATGGTGAAGAGATCGGCCAGCACCTGGCAGGGGTGGAAGTCGTCGGTCAGCGCGTTCACCACCGGAATGGTGGCGACCGCCGCCAGCTCTTCGACCTCCGCGTGCGAGAAGGTACGGATGACGATGCCGTGAAGGTAGCGGCTGAGCACCTGCGCCGTGTCGGCGACGGTTTCGCCGCGGCCAACCTGCATCTTGCCCTGGTCGAGGTAGAGGGGGTTCCCCCCCAGCTCGCTGACGCCGACCTCGAAGGAGACGCGCGTCCGGGTCGAAGATTTGGCGAAGATAAGGCCGATGCTCTTCCCTTCGAGCGGGGTGAACTTCACCTTGCCCCGCTCGGCTTTGAGCTTGGCGGAGAGTTCGAATATTTGTTCGAGATCATCCCGGTTGAGATCCCGCAAGGTAATCAGATCTTTTTTCATAACCTCTGTTCTCCACTGAGCTTCCGCCCGAATTCGGCGAGGCCGGCGTCGATCGTTTTGATCGCTTTATCGGCTTCGTCGCGGGTAATCACGAGCGGCGGCAAGAGCCGCAGCACGGTTTCCCCGGCGGTCAGGGTAATGAGGCCGAGCCCCTGAAGGATCGCCTTCAAGGGACCGGCGTCGCGGTCGAGCACTACGCCGATCATGAGGCCCATGCCCCGGACGCCCTTGACGAACGGATATTTCGCGCCGACTTTCGTCAGCTCTTTCTGTAAGTATTCACCTTGCGCCAGACAGTTCTCGAGGACGCCTTCGTTATCGAAGGCCTCCTGAACCGCCAGCGCGGCGGCCGCCGCGAGGGGAGTGCCGCCGAAGGTGCTGGCGTGCTGCCCGACGGAGAGGACCCCGGCATACTTCCGCTTGACGATGAAGCCGCCCATCGGGAAGCCGTTGGCCAGCGCCTTCGCCATCGAGAAGCCGTCCGGCTCGACGCCGAAGCTCTGGTAGGCGAAGCGGGTGCCGATCCGGCCCATGCCGCACTGCACCTCGTCGAAGAGGAGCAGGATGTTCTTTTCGTCGCACAGCGCCCGCACCGCCTTCAGGTACTCCCGGTCGGCGGGGAGGATGCCCCCTTCGCCCTGAACCGGTTCCAGCATCACCGCGCAGGTTTTGTCGTCGATCGCCTGTTTCAGCGCTTCGAGATTGTTGAAATCGACCTGCTTGAAGCCGGGGGTGTCGGGTTCGAACCCTTTCCGGTACTTGGCCCGCCCGGTGGCGGCCAGCGTGGCGAGGGTCCGCCCGTGGAACGAATCGTTCATCGAGATGATCTCGTTGCGCCCGGTGGCGTTGCCGAACTTCCGCGCGAGCTTGATCAGCCCCTCGTTGGCTTCCGCGCCGGAGTTGGCGAAGAAAACCACGCCGTCGAAGGAGCTCTCAATCAGCTTCTCCGCCAGCTTCGGCGTGACGTCATTGAGATACAGGTTGGAAACATGCACCAGTTTCGCCGCCTGCTCCTGAATCGCCCTGGTTACCCCGGGATGGCAATGCCCGAGATTGCAAACCGAAATGCCGGAAGCAAAATCGAGATATTCGCGCCCCTCGGAATCCCACAGGCGCGCCCCTTCGCCGCGCACGAAAAGCAATTCGGGCGCATACGTGGGCATGATGTACTTGTGGAACCGTTCGATCGTCGCGTTCTTCAGATTTTCCATTTCCGGACCTTTCTCTTAACCTGGAAACAGATAATATAAAACCATTCGCGAAAAAAGCAAGCCCCGGTTTAAACGTTTTTGGCGGGGTGACAAAAGTTTAACCTTCTGCGGCGGCCGGCTCGGTCGGACAAGTCTGACAAGTCGGACTGGTCGGACGGCCGAAGATGCAGGGGCGCAGCGTAGCCGGGGGTGGCCTTGAGCTGCAACGCGGCTGGGTAATTACCGCCTCCGCAAAATGGGTTTTGCCGACGGCAAAAGCCGTTTTGCGCTTCAACGCTTTTCTTGGGGAAGGTGGGTGGGGGGTTGGGGGAGGGCGGAAACGTCTTCTTTTCTCGTGAAAAGAAGGGGTTTTCGCCCTCCCCCGAGTCCCACGGCTCAGTCTTCGTCGGGGACGCAGATGCGGCAGCTGCGGCAGTCCATGCCCTGGGGCGGGACGTAGAGTTTACCTTCCTTCACCGCTTTGCGGCGGGCTAGGTAGTTGCGGGTGCCGAGGATGACGCCGAGGATGATGAAGGCGCCGGGGGCGGCGGAGGGGAGGAGGAAGTCGACGGTCCAGGCGGTGATGACTTTGACTTCGAAGACGGAGCCGGAGCTGAGGAATTCGCGGATCATGCCGAGCATGGTGAGGGCCACGGTGAAGCCGAGCCCCATGCCGACGCCGTCGAGGGCGGAGCGGAGGGGGTTGTTTTTGGCGGCGAAGGCTTCGGCGCGTCCGAGGACGATGCAGTTGACGACGATGAGGGGGATGAAGATGCCCAGCGCCTGGTAGAGGGACTGGGGGGCGTAGGCTTTCATCAGAAGGTCGATCACGGTGACGAAGGTGGCGATGACCACGATGTACACGGGGATGCGGATCTTTTTGGGGACGATGGGGGCGAAGAGGGAGATCGCCACGTTGCTGCCGGCGAGGACGAAGGTGGTGGCGACGCCCATGCCGACGCCGTTGACGGCGCTGCTGGTGAGGGCGAGGGTGGGGCAGGTGCCGAGGAGGAGGACGAAGACGGGATTTTCCTTCCAGATTCCCCGGGTGAAATCGGTGAAGAGGCTCATGGCTATTTCCCTCCCAGTTCGGAGATGATGCGTTCGCGGTTGGCGAGGAAGGTTTGCGCGGCTTCCGACGCGAGGTCGGTTACGGCGCGGCAGGTGATGGTGGAGCCGGTGACGAATTCGACGTCGCCGCCGTCTTTCTTCACCTTCCAATCCTGCCCCGGGATGGCGGTGCGGCCGGTGAATTGGTCGAGGATCCGGTTGGGCGGCAGTCCTTCGGGGGCGGGTTCGAAGAGGTTGAAGATGGTTTTCTGGAATTTGCGGCGGCAGATTTCGGCGCCGAGTCCGGGGGTTTCACCTTGTTTGGTAACGAGGACCGCCCGGATGCTGCCGTCGGGGTTGAAGCCGATGAGGCCGGTGATCTCCCCGGCGTAGCCGCGCGGATTCACCGCTTCGCAGGCGACGCCCGCGACTTTGCCGTCTTTGACGGCCGCCATGAAGGAGAGCTCGTTGCCGAGGGTGCCTTTGATTTTGAGCTTATGCTCGGTGGGGGCGTTGTCGAAGGGGGGCAGCACCTGGCGGAGGGCCTGGTTGATGGTCCGCAGTTCCGCCTGGCGGATCGGTTCGGCCACGAGGTCGGAGAAGACGCCGAGGATCAGCGCCGAAACGAGGCCGGTGAGTCCGAGGAAGATGCCGAGGGTCCAGATGCTTTGGGTGTCGCGGAGGTTCATTTCGCCTCTCCTTTCTTCAGCACGTAGCCGAAGGGACGGGGGGAGCACCAGCGGTCGATCAGCGGCACCAGGGCGTTCATGAGGAGGATCGAGAAGCTGACCCCCTCGGGGTAGTTCCCCCAGATGCGGATGACGCTGGTGATGACGCCGCAGCCGACGGCGAAGACGATTGCCCCCAGCCGGCTGACGGGGCTCGTCACCATGTCGGTCAGCATGAAGAAGGCCGCGATCATGACGCCCCCCGTCATCAGGTGGAAGAGGGGCGTCGGCGTGACGCCGGGATAGAAGAGGTTGACCGCCCCCGTGACCACCGCCACGGTGGCGAGGAAAGAGACCGGTATTCGCCAGTCGATGAGCCGCAGCGCGAGGAGGAGGAGCCCCCCGAGGAGCAGCGCCAGCATGCTGGTTTCACCGATGCAGCCGCCGCGCTGGCCGAAGAAGTAGCGCACGTACATCTGGGAGTTATCCTGGGTGCGGAAGACCCGCCGGGCGTCGGGGTTCGAGTTGTCGGTGATTTTGGGGGTGACGCCGGTGACGCCGAGCGGCGTGGCGCAGGTGACGGTGTCGAGGGGAGCGCCTTTTTCAATCTTCTCCAGCACGGCGGGGTCGTAGACGCGCTTGGCCGCGGGGTAGGAGGCGTCCATGCCGCGCGCGGGCTGCCAGGTGGTCATGATCCCCGGGATGGCGATGAGGAGGCCCACCCGGGCCACCGCCGCCGGGTTGAAGGGGTTCTTGCCCAGGCCGCCGAAGACCTGCTTGCCGAGCCAGATGGCGAGGAAGGCGCCGATGAGACAGGCCCAGAGCGGCGTTCCCGGCGGCAGGTTGAGGGCGAGGATGATGCCGGTGAGAATGGCGCTGCAGTCGGAGATGGTTCCTTTGACCGGCTTCTTGGCGAGCCAGCACCAGAGCGCTTCGGCGCCCACCGAGAAGAGGGTGGTGCCGACGATGACGGTGAGGGCGTTGAGGCCGAAGAACCAGATTCCGGCGGCGCATGCGGGGAGCAGCGCCAGAATCACCTTCAGCATGATGGTGCGGATGGTCTCCGGGGTGTGCTGGTGCGGCGAGGAACTGAGCACCAGCCGGGAGCCGGTCGGCAGGATCATTTTGTCCGAATCCGGACGGGGGGTCTCTTCACTCATCGAACGGTCCCTTATGCTTTCGCTTTGCGGATTTCAGCTTTGGCGCGGCGGAACTGCTGTACCAGCGGACGGCGCGCCGGGCAGATGTAGGCGCAGGAGCCGCATTCGAGGCAATCCATGACGTAATTCTGGGCGGCGAGGTCGAAACGCCCCCCTTCGATCACCGTGGCCAAGAGGCACGGCGTCAGATCCATCGGGCAGCCCCCCACGCACTTGCCGCAGCGGATGCACGGGGCGCTCTCGGCCACCGATTCGCCGAGGGCGAGAAGGAGGATGCCCGAGGTGTTCTTCGACACCGGCACCTCGAAGCTCTTCTGGGCGAAGCCCATCATCGGCCCCCCCAGGATCAGCTTCCCCGGTTCGGCGGTGACGCCGCCCGCGAGCTCGATGGCGCGGAGCACCGGCGTCCCGATGCGGAGCAGCCAGTTCCCCGGCGTCTTCACCACCGGGCCGGTGATGGTGGTCACCCGCTCGACGAGGGGGCGACCGCAGCGGACCGCGTCAAGCACCGCCGCGGCGGTGGCGACGTTCTGAACCACGCAGCCGGCGTGCATGGGGAGGCCGCCGGTCGGAACCCGCCGCCGGGTGACGGCGTAAATCAACTGCTTTTCGGAGCCTTGCGGATAGAGGACGCGGAGAGGAGCGATTTTGATGCCGTAGCTTCCGGCTTTCGCTTCCAGCGCCGCGATGGCGTCCAATTTATTGTCTTCGACGCCGATCCAGATCTCGGTCACGCCGAGGATGCGGCCGGTGATGGCGGCTCCTTCCAAAACCTTCTCCGGATCCTCCAGCATCAGCCGGTGGTCGGCGGTGAGGTAGGGTTCGCACTCCGCGCCGTTGAAGATCAGGGTGTCGATCTTCTGGCCGGGGGGCGGCGACAGCTTTACATGGGTGGGGAAGGCCGCGCCGCCCATGCCGACCAATCCCGCGTCGGCGACGCGCTTCACCAGGTCGGCGGGCTCGGCCACCTTCCAGTCGATGGCGGGCATGGCTTCGCAGGCGGCGTCCTTGCCGTCGGCCTCGATCTCGATGGCGGGAATCATCACCCCCATCGGACCCGGAACCTCGACGATCCCCTTCACGATGCCGCTGGTGGGCGCGTGGAGGTTGGCCGAAACGAAGCCGTCCGCCGCGGCGATCAGCTGGTACTTGAGGACGGCGTCGCCCGGTTGAACCACCGGCTTCGGCGGCTTCCCGGCATTCTGCGACAGGGGGACGCGGTAGTTGTCGAACAGGGGGGCGACCCGGATGGCGGCGTTTTCGCTCAGCGCTTTGCCGTCGTTCACGGGGTGGATGCCCCCTTCGAAGGTGAACAGCTTATTTTTCATCGTTGGCGGGACTCCAGTTGGGATCATGGCGTTCGATGCGGAGATGCTCCGTGACGGAGAGGAGGCAGCCGGTGGGGCAGGCCGCGGCCACCCGTTCGGCTTCGCCCGGCAGGGGATTCGACTCATAGTTGACCCGGGCGAGGAAGCCGTCGACCGCGAACATCTCCGGCGCCGACTTGGCGCACTTGCGGCAGCCGATGCAGGGAACCTTGCAGACCTGCTTCTTGGCGGCGCCCTTGGCGGGCGAATTGCAGTAGACGTGGATTTCGGCCTCCGCCGGAACCAGCTTGATCACCTGGCGCGGACAGACCGCCACGCAGTTGCCGCAGCCGACGCACAGCTCCTGGTGGATCACCGCCAGGTTGTTGATCATCTCGATGGCCCCAAAGGGGCACTTGTGGGCGCAGGTCGCCATGCCGAGGCAGCCGTGCTGGCATCCCTTCGGCCCCCCCGCCACCAGCGAGGCGGAGACGCAGTCGACCACGCCGTTGTAATTGGTGAGGCGGATGGTCTGCTCGATGTCGCCGCCGCAGGCGACGATGGCGCGCTTGGCGAAGGCGGCTCCGGCTTCGACGCCGAGGGCGATGGCGATGGCGCTGACTTGGTCGGCGCTGCAAACGGGACATTTGGAGGGCGGATTTTCGCCCGCCACCACCGACTTGGCGAAGTCGGAGCAGCCGGCGCAGCCGCAGCCGCCGCAGTTGGCCCCGGGGAGAAGTTCGGTGACGAGGTCGATCCGGGGGTCGGTTTCAACCTGGAAGAGCTTGGCGAAGAGGCCGATGACCGCCCCGAAGGCCAGCCCGAGGAGCGTCAGGAGAAGAACGGCGAAAAGAGTCGTGGTCATGTGTTCTCCCCTCTAGCAGAGGCCTGAAAAGCCGATGAACGCCATGGCGAGGATGCCGGCGGTGACGAGGGCGATGGGCGTGCCTTCGAGCGCCTTGGGCGGGGTCGCCAGTTCGAGCCGTTCGCGGATGCTGGCGAACAGGAGCAGCGCCAACGCGAATCCGACCCCCGAGAAGAAGCCGAAGAGAGTCGACTGGAACACGGTGAGGTCGGTCTGGGCGCCGATGGTGGCCGCGCCCAGCACGGCGCAGTTGGTGGTGATGAGCGGCAGGTAGATGCCGAGCGCCTGGTAGAGCGCCGGACTCAGCTTCTGAAGCATGATCTCGATCACTTGCACCAGCGCCGCGATGAGGAGGATGAAGACCAGGAGCTGGAGGAAGCCGAGGTCGATCGGTTTGCCTTCCCAGGTGAAGCGAAGGAGGTGGCGGTTGACCAGCGTGGTGAAAAATGAGGCCAGCGTCATGACGAAGACGACGGCCCCGGACATTCCCATTGCGGTTTCGAGTCGTTTGGAAACGCCCAGAAACGGGCATATTCCCAGAAACCGGGAGAGTACGAAGTTGTTCACCAGTACCGCCCCGATCGTCAGCGCGAGATAGCTCATGATTTGTTTCCTGTTGGATCCCTGTGCAGATGACGACAACGCCGCTTA
>JAVBRV010000084.1:0-8017 GCA_031547585.1 Victivallaceae bacterium | reverse complement strand
CAATCCGGCGTGTCCGGCGGGGATCAGCATTCGGCCTTTCCAGAAGGTCACCCGCTCGCAGATGTCTTCTTTCGGGAAAGCGTAGCAGCGGCTTCGCACAACTCGCGGCGTCTTGAGGTCGCTCACGTCCAGCAGGAGGATCCGCCCCTGGCGCCGGTCGGCGAAGGCCGCCAGTTCGCCGCAGACAGTGGGGATGCCGCCGAGCGGAAACGCCGGATCGGCGTCGTGAAGCGCGACCCGTTCCAGCTCCTTGCCGATTTCACTTGCCGAGGTGATGCCCAATGTAGTTTCATTGATCGCAGTAATCAGTTTATCGTCTTTGAAATCAATTCCATTCAGCTGATGCCCCATGGCCGGACGTCCTTTGCAGACCATCTCCGGCCGTTCCCCGCGAAGGTCGGTCCACGTCAGTCCGCTGTGGTGCCAGTTGACCGGGAACAGCCCTCCGGAATCGCTGTACGGCATCTGGTCGCAGTACAGGAGGCCCGGAATTCCGCCCCGGAAAACCATGCGGATATCGGCAAGATTCGAAATATCGAGAATAGAGAACCGCCCCCCGCCGCCGCTGAACGCCAGGAACTTCCCCCCGCATAGCGGATGGATCACCTGAAGAGGATCTTCGATCTCCGAAACGAAGCGGGCGATTTCGGTCAAGCCGCCGCCGGAGTGGATGCGGTACACGCCCAGCTCCCGGTAATTCTCCGCCGTAAACAAGAGGTCGCCGCGCACGGAAACATCGTGAATGCAGCCCTCCCGGCGGCTCAAGAGGGGGGAAAGTCCCTCCTCCGTCAGCCTGAAAACCTGCAACCCCGCGTTGGAGACGGCGGCAAAGAGGAGGTCGCCGCCGACCGCGACCCGGTGAACCATGCCGCCCAAGTCATACCGCCGCAACCCGGCCGGATACCGGACATCGCGGCTGCCGTGGGCCAACTCGAGACGCGGACGTTCATTGATCCCGGCATTCGCCTCGGCGTCGGCGAAGAGGTAGAGGCCGCGGGTCAATCCGGCGAGATAGACCACCCCCTCCCCCACCGCCAGCCCGGCGACGCAATCATCGACCGGCGCGGCGTTGAACGCCTCCCAGCTCTGGCGGTATTCGGGGAGCCGGGCATAGCCGGTTGCGCGGGGGGAAGCCGGGTCGCTAACATCCAGGCGATAGAAGCCGTTGTGACTATCCACGCAGTAGGCGGCATTGCCCGAAACCCGCAGCGTCCAGTAGTCATTCTCTTTTCGCATGAAACGCCGGAACTTGAGGCCGCCGACCCGTTGCGGCCGGGCCGGATTGCTCACGTCGAAGATCTCCATGCCGCGCCCGCGTCCGGCGCGATCATCGGCCTCGCCGGAGTACTTCGCATTGTGCCCGGTCGAGCAATAGCAGAGTTTCCCGGCGGCAAAAACGCCGTCGCCGAAGCCATCCAGCGTGCTTTCGCTCAACTGTTTCGGATTGTACGGGTCGCTGACGTCGAGGATAACCAGCTTGCCGACGCCCCAATCCCCGACATAAAGTTTGCCGTCGGCATACATACAGGACTGCGCTTCGGCGGTACAGAACCGCGACAGGAAACGAGGCTCTGCCGGATTGCTTACGTCCAGAATCTCGACGCCGTAGACCCGTTCGGCGAGAAAGAGCAAGCTGCCGCAGACGTCGACGCCGGTCGCGAGCTCAACGGTGTCGTAATGGGCCAGCAGCTTCGGGGCGGCGGGGTCGCGGGCATCGATGATCCACAACCCGAAATTGCGCCCGGTGATATAGACGATTTGATCCTGCACCGCGATCTGCCGCCCCCCGACCAGCCCCTCCAGCCGCCCCAGCAAGCACGGATTCAAGGGGTCCATGCCGATGTCGTAGACTTCCAGGTAATACCGTCCGGCCACATAGAGCCGGTTCCCCTCGATGGCGAGGCCAGACGCCCCGCCTTTCGAAAATGGCTTGAGTTCGATCGGTTCACCGAATCCGGAAAAATCTGTCATCTCCATTGTCTCCATTCATTATTGTATTTGTTTATTTTTTAACAGTTTAGCCATAATGCTCCGTCCAAATCAGAAACGATCCCAGACCCAGCCGTAATTTTTGTTCACCTGAAGAGTACCCTGATAGGCGCCATACAAAGGTCCGCCGGCTTGCGTGAGGCTTTGCGCACCCGCCTCTCCCTCCCCCTGGGCTTTCACACTGGCGACATGCCCATCGACCCAGAGAATGTTCGCCGCCGACGGCTTGCTGTGAACAGGCCAGACGGTCGGCCCTTTGCTCGGGGCTGAGTAATAATAGTTTACCGAGAAATATCCGTACCTTATTCTCTTCACTGAACGCTTGTCCTCCTCTTGCGGAACGTTTTCTGCCGCAAGAACAGTTTGGGACGGCCTTCTGATCTTGGTCATTTTTGCAACTCCATTCGTAGGATGTCCCAAAAAAGCGAAATTGTAGCCGTAGTGGATATAGAAGAACAGGAGATTATCCAACGTCATCGCCATGCCGTCTTCATCCCAGCGGTCGCGGGAGGGACAAGTCAGGCTTTTGACGGTTACATACTTTTCCATGACGAAGTACGCACTCCAGGCGCTCTTTGCCATTGTGGAGTTGGCCACATAATACCAAGGCGGGAAAAAGTCTTGAAAAGATGAAGCATAACTATGAAACCCCATACCGAGCTGTTTCATATTGCTGGTGCAATTGATTGCCTTGCCTCTCTCCCTTGCCGAGCTCAACGCCGGCAGCAGTAGCGCCGCGAGAATGGCGATGATCGCGATTACGATCAGGAGTTCAATAAGCGTGAATTTGCCTTTTTTCATCGTGCTTCTCCCTGGTTTATATTCCGCGAATCAACTCATAAGCAAGCACCGCCCCCTGACCGGAATCGGTTTTCAGCCGGTAGAGGCCTTGCTTCTCCGGCTGAATTTCAAACAGGCGGCGGCCGGTGATGTCGCAAGCGAACAGTTTACCGTCGAACGGTTGATTCAGCAAAAGCTCGGCTTCGCCGCGACGCAGCAGGAGGGTGGAGGAGCCGCGTTTCTCCAGGGTCGCCATTTCCGGCTCCCGGAACTCCGCGCCGTCGTTCTTGACGTCGGTCAGGTGCAGAATCAGGATTCGCTTGCTCGCCGTCAACGGACGGTCGTCGATGGCGGCGACGAGGAAAGCCCCGAAACTTTTTTGATTCTTGACGCGGGCGAATTCCCCGACTCCTTCCTTGCCTTCGGGCAGGATGAACGCTTCACTGCGTTTGGAAACCGCCTGAAACGTCCCCGCGTTTTTATCCAGAAACAACTCCCCGGTCGTGCTCTTGAAGGTTCCTTTGGCGAAGTCGAAGCATTCCGCGGGAATAATTCCCTGCCGCACCAATTCATTCAGGGTATCCTTGTAGTTGCCGCCGGGGATGGCCGGGACTTTGCCGGTTGGAACCGGAGTTCCGCGTGAATAGATCACTCCCTGAATGTCCGGGCGTTCGGTGTTGAACAGGGTTCCCGTCCGGGCGATCAATCCCAGCGCTTTGGTGGCTTCGGTCTGGATGAATTCCGGATATTTCCAGAAATCCGCCGGCTGATAAAAGGGAACGCTGACGGCGGAGGGAGCGATATCGCCACGCAGGAAAAAGAGCGCCCCCGCCCGCATTCCGAGCCGGATCACCGGATTGTTGGCGTGATCGAAAGGACCGAGCGGCGCCTGATTTTCGAGGACGCCGACCCGGTGCGCATAGGCGAATTGGGTCATGCCGCTGTGGTTCTGCAACGCGCCGTAAGCGCCGACCAGGAAAGCTCCCTCGGCGGCATATTGATTCGGGTAACAGTAATTCCACTCGGTAATGGTGAAGGGCTTGCCGGTCAACCGTTCGCCGAATGTGTTGTTCATGCCGCCCGCGAGAGCCGGTATGGAAGAAGACCCCGCCACGGAGTACGGCGTTCCACCCTGTTTGTTGAGGTAAACCGGATGCAGCCAGTAGAAATGCGTATCGGCATAATCATAATTGGTTCGGCTCAGGGTGACCGATGGGTTCCGATGGAAGTTCTGGTCCGAGAAGGGCGTTCGAATGCCCTCCCGGCGCAGAACCGCCGACATCTCGGCATAAGCCGAAGCCGCGGTGAACCGCAGGAACCGGCCGAAGTGGATTTCACGGTTCTCTTTGGTGATCTCCCAATTCTCCCCGGCGGCATGTTGCAGAAAAAGCGCCTCTATCTTTTCTTTCAGCCGGGGAGTGGCCTGTTTGACAACTGCGGAAAGGGTACTTTCGTTGACCAGACTGATGAAAGCCACGGCGGGATCATCCTTCCATTTCACTCCGGTATAGGGGTTTTTATGGTTCATCAGGGCAAGGGAGAAATCCAGAAAGTTTTTCCGCATCGCCGGGTCGAAGTAAAACAGAAGTTTGCAGTCCTTACGGTGCTCGGCATTCGGGATGATGCGTTGCGTAAAGAAATCCAGAGTCAGATAGATTCCCCGCCGGGAGGCTCCGGCCAGCAGGTAATCGAGGCGTTCCAGCTTTTCAGGTATGAAAGCAGTCGGCAACCCGGAAGCATCCATGATGAACCGGTCGAAGTGATGAATGCGTATGATATTGCTGCCTTGCGCGGCCAACTGGTCGAGCACACGATCCAGAAGCTCGTTGGAGGAGAACAGCGCCTCGAAACAGAAATTAGTCCCCCAGAAACGAACCGCTTTCCCGGGGCAGTTTTCGAATTCGAAATTCTCTCCCGCCGCCTTGACAAAACCATGTTTCCCTGCCGGAGCGTCCAGAATACCCGAAAGATCGAGTGCGGAGCCTTTTTCAATGACCGGCGAATCGGCAAAGGTCATCCAGGTTTGATCGGCCTTCACCGTCAGTTGCGTAAAATCGGGCTTGGGGGTCATGACCGCGTTGCTGATCGTGGCGGCCAATACCATCCAGACCTGATCAGCTGAACGTAACGTCACTTGGGTCAGGGCTTTATCCTGCAGGGGGATTCGGGTGACGTAAAGACCGACCCTGCCGGAACCGTTGACCGTCTCCCAGCCGACATAGGCGTTCTCCAGATTTTTGGGACTCCAGAAATTCCCGGTATCGACTCCATTTTTCAATTCTCGGGTTTCAACAGAACCGTCTTCGTACCGGATGTCCACAAGGCCGCAGCATGCGCCGGGCGGCGGTGGCCAGGCCAGACCGTTCAGGAGGTAAAGGTATTGACCTTTGGGCTTTTGCGGCAGCTCGAATTCCGCTTCCTTCAGAAAAGCCGGGCGCGCTTTCCCACGGAAGGAGAGGCATGATTTCCCCTGGTTTTTATCCGGATCGACGATCTGGAAGCGGATTCCGGCGAAACTCTTTTTCCCGGGAGTCATCGTCCGCAGGTCATTGTCGCTGCCCTGATCGGTCCAGCCGCCTTTACCGTCGTTGGCGACCTCGTCGCGAAACCCCATATTCATGTGGGAACGCAAATCGAGCAGCGCAGTCTGATAGGGCGTATATTTCATCGTGAGAGCGAGGGCGCTTTGGCGGATGATGGTATGGCGGTCCGGGAAGAGAAGTAGAAAGGAGACAACGCCTTTGCCGGTCCGGGGGTAGTCGAAACGCAGAGAAAACGCGCCGGTAATTTCAAGAGTCCCTGTGGCCAGCGGAATCCGAAGCTCATTCGCCTTCTCATCATCTAAATATACCGTA
Organism: Victivallaceae bacterium; assembly: GCA_031547585.1. GTDB lineage: Bacteria > Verrucomicrobiota > Lentisphaeria > Victivallales > Victivallaceae > Victivallis. The sequence continues at coordinate 2,393 of JAVBRV010000084.1, read as the reverse complement.
CCTTTCAGGTGATCCGGAATAAGCGGTTTCCCGTTCCAGGTGCATTCCCCGGAGCGAAACGCGCTGACCGGCATACTGCCGCCGAAACCCGCCATCGCGGTCGGGATACCGCCGGCGGAACCGAGCTCGTAACGAAGTTGGAGCTCATTGGCGGAAATCCGCTTGATGAACTCCGTCAGGGCGAATTCACCGCCTTCCTTGGTGCGAAAGGTCCCGTCGCGCCGGTCGCCCAGCTCGGTTTTAAGCTCCATTTCTCCGGCGAATGCAATACATTCCGGCGTGTTTATCTGGGAAACCTTGCCCCATTCCCGATCCCAGTGAACCAGACCGAAACGCAACTCATCCACTTGTAGGAGTCCGTTCGGCAGGCGAATAATTTCCGCAAAGAGGAGAGTCGGGAAAAGGAAAGCGGCTGTTACAAGAATCCGGGTACATCCGATGCGTCCACTCATGAAAATTCTCCAAGGTCAGGGTTGAGGAACTTGACTTTACCTAATTATAGTCTATTTTAGAAAAAAGGCAATAGACAGATTGTCGCATTGCATTAGCGATACGGAGCAGGAAATGAAATCCGTCAAAGACAGTTCGATTCACTATATCGAGGGGTATACCCGGCAGGCGATGAGTCCCGCGCCGTCCCCTCCCCTGCCGCTGTACGGATACAGCGTCTATAAGATGGTTCTCATCAACGGGAGAAAAAACGGCGGTCCGGGCATGAAGCATTGTTACATCGACCTCATTTTTACCGTTTCCGGGGCCGGGACCATCACCCTCTTCAATCAGGAATTCCCGCAAAAACCGGGCAGCGTCTTCATTTACTACCCCGGAGAGGAGCACCACCGGGTCGCGGATTCCGACCTGTGGACCATCCGCTGCCTGGCGATCGACGGCCCCCTCTCCATGCCGATTTTGACCAGCTTCAACTATCCGCGGCACATTCAGATGCCGCTCGCCTTTTCCCAGGCGAAGCTGGATGAGATCGAGCGCTCGATCACGGAGACCTCCCCCTACGGCATCCGGAAAACCACAGCTCTCATTCTGGAGCTTCTCAGCTATCCGGGCGAGGAAAGTTCCGAACATGAAAATCCGCAGGAGCTGATTCAAGCCGCCATTCGCTACATCAGCGACAATCTGTCAAATTCTGCACTGGACGTCAACGCCATCGCCGATTATCTCGGGGTTCACCGCTCCACCTTCTCCCGCCTGTTCAAGCGGCAGATGGATCGAACGCCGCGTTTTTATATCCACATGGTGCGGATGAATCAGGCGAAAGCCCTTCTCGTCAGCACCGGGACCAGCATCGCCCGGATCTCCGAAATCTGCGGTTTCCACGACGTCACCACCTTCTGCCGCCGCTTCAAGCAGCACATGTACGTCACCCCGTCGCAATACCGCGCCTCCGGAGGCGGCGGAACCGTCGCCCCCGAAACCGAAAAATCAGCCGGAGAATTTCTGGCTCCTCGTACCCTGAAAGTTGGAAAGAAAAAATGAAACCCGATATTGCAGAAGTCTGGGAAACCGGCCGCAAAAATGTGTTTAAAATGGATGGCAAAGAGGTCTCCCCTCCCCCCGGCTGGGTGTTCGTCCCCGCCGGAGACCCCGGCCTGACTCGCCGCCTCAAAACCTCCGGCGACTGCTGGACCCTGGTCCACCGGCGGCGCAACCGGGTCGAAGCCCTCGGCCTCTGGACCGACGGCTCCCGCGTCCAAACTCTCAAAGCCGAACTCGAAAAAGAACGCTCAGACCCCGCCTATCAGAAAAAACTCGACTCCGCCCGGAAAGCACGCGAAGCCAAGCAGGAGGTCTACACCGGCGACTTCCGCCAAGCCGTCCTCACCTTCCTCGCCTTCGCCCCCCGCTACGCCGAACTCGCCGGGCGCTTCGCCAAAGCCGTCACCCTCCACGCCGTCCCCGTCGGCAGCGGGACCGTCGCCCGCACCGAACGCATTCCCATCGAGCGCCGCGCCGAAGCCGCCGTCATCGCCTGGATGCGTCACCAAACCACCCTCTACGATCATATGTCCATCGCCCGCATCAAAGGCGAACGGCGCGAAGTCCGCCGCAAACTGGCCGAAACCTCCCGCAGTCTGTTAGCCAATTATCGCTCCGGACGCGAAGTCGACCCAACCGTTTGTCCCCTTTTTAAGGCGCTCAAATCGTAACGACGGTTCTCACTGGGGCGGCCCGCCCCAGACCCTCCGGCGGGCTCCGCCCTGCACCCGCAAGGGCTACCGCCCTTGACCCCAGTACTCGGGGGAACCTCCAAACGGCATCAGTCGGCCACTCTCCCCGCTTTTCTGCGGGGAGAGGGCAAGCGACTGAAACCGTTTGGCGCCAGGGGGCTCCGCGCCCCCTGGACCCTCGGCAGGACGGGGGTCCTGCACCCTGGCCGA
>JAVBRV010000126.1:0-6207 GCA_031547585.1 Victivallaceae bacterium | reverse complement strand
GGAAGGGAAACTTTTTTTCCTCGTGAAAAAAAGTTTCCCTTCCCCTCCCCGGAGTCCCGCAGCCCCCTTATGCCTCTGAAGAGGCGTCGGAGGAGTTGGGGTCTTTGACTTTGCCGAGGTAGTTGGGCAGGTCGAGGCCGGCCATGCCGGCGACGTCGTGGAGGGGGGGCAGGCTTTGGAGCATGCCGGAGAGGAAGTTGGCGGTGGTGGTTTTGCCGTCGGCGGATTTGTTGCCGCCGTCCCAGACGGTGACTTTGTCGATTTTGATGACTTTGATGGCTTCGGCCTGCATGGCGACGATCTCTGCGAGTTTTTCGATCAGCAGCAGTATGGCGGCGGAGTTCGAATCGTTTTCGCAGGCGTTGATGATGGCTTTGTAGCCTTCGCCTTTGGCTTTGAGGATTTCGAAGTTACCGCGGGCTTCGGCGTCGAGGCGGGCGAAGATGGCGTCGGCGTCGCCTCGGGCTTCGCGGCGGCGTTTTTCGGCTTCGGCTTCGGCGGAGATTTCGATTTGCTGTTTGCCGATTTCGGCGGGAACGATGACTTCGGCTCTCTGGCGTTCTTTCTCCATGCGTGCGCGGGAGATTTGGGCTTCGGCTTCGGCTTCGAACTTGGCTTTTTCGATCTGGGCGTTGGCGATCTGGCGCGCGGCTTCGGCGCGGCGGAAGGCTTCGGCTTCCTGTTCCATACGGGTGGCGTTGGACTGGGCGATTTCGATGGCGGAAATATTTTCGCCCTGGGTTGCGGTCGAGTCGGCCTGTTTGATGGCGATACGGCGGTCGCGTTCGGCGTTGGCTTCGCCGGCGGTCGCTAGGGCTTCCGCTTGGGAGACGGCGATACGTTCGAGCTTGTTGGCTTCGGCGGCGCCGATGCTGCCCTTACGGGTTTCTTCGGCGACGTCGATTTTGGCTTTGTTGATGGCGCCGGCGGCGGCCTGCTGCCCGATGGCCTTGATGTAGCCGGATTCGTCGGTGATGTCGGTGATGTTGACGTTGAGGAGTTCGAGGCCGAGTTTTTTCAATTCTTCGGCGACGTTGGCTTCGACGGCGCGGAGGAAGGTTTCGCGGTCGGCGTTGATCTCTTCGATCATCATCGAGGCGATGACGAGGCGGAGCTGGCCGAAGATGATGTCTTTGGCGAGTTCGGCGATGCTTTCGGGGGACTGGCCGAAGAGTCGTTCGGCGGCGTTGCCCATGAGTTCGGGGGCGGTGCTGACGCCGACGGTGAAGACCGACGGGACGTTGATGCGGATGTTCTGTTTGCAGAGGGCGTTGTCGAGGTTGACGGCGATCTGCAGGGGACGCAAGGAGATGTAGCCGTAGTCCTGGAAGACCGGCCAGACGAATTTGGCGCCGCCGTGGATGCACTGCGAGGCTTTGCGGGCGCCGGCGGTTTTGCTGGTGCGTCCGTAGATGACCATAATGCGGTCCGAGGGGCACTTCCGGTAGAAGTTCACCCAGGTGATGAAGCCCACCAGGACGAAGACGGCGGCGAGAATGGCGAAGATAAGTACGGCTGGCATATTGCTTGTGTCCTCCATTTTGTTGAGTTACGCTTGTTTGGTTTCGGGAACGGAACGGCGGACCAGGTAGATATCGCCGCCGAGACAGCTGTCGATCACCACGTCTTCGCCGGTTTTAATGGCTTCGTCGGAGCGGACGTGAACCTGGCGGGTGCGGTCGGGGAGAATGACGGTGACCATGCCGCCCGGAGCGCGTCCGGCGGGAACCGACAGATAGACGGTTCCGCGCTGCCCGATGAAATCGACCGGGCGCAGGTTGCCGCTCTGCTGGAGTTTCAAGAGCATGCTGATGAGCAGCACGGTGATGCCCATCATGAAGAGTCCGCAGAGGGTGGCGATGCCGAGACCGCCCCAGCCGAGGTATCCCCAGAAGTAGCCGCCCCAGCCGAAGAAGGCGATGAAGGCGACGATGCTCTTCAAGGAGAATACGCTGATGCCGTGGATGTCGCCGATATCGTGGGCGTCGACCTCGAAGCCGTCGCCGCCGGTATCGCCGTCATGAAGGCCCATCATCGTCAGGATGAATTGGACAACGAAAAGAACCGTACCGAAAACAGCGATGCCGAGATAAATCTTGCTGCTGTCGGCCAGGAACGAACCGATGCTTTCCACCATAAGAAGGGCCCTCCGCGGTTGGTTGTTTTCGCAATTGCCAAAGTATATCACCATTGCGGGGGATTACAAACGCGGAAAGCCCCCTAAAGGGAAAAAAACGGGAAACTTTTTTCCGCATCGGATTTTCGCGGATTTTTTCATCCGGAGGAATTGAAAAAAGGCTATTTTTCCGTTATTTTAAAAGAATGGATTTTACAACGGAAGGACCTCATAAATGCAAAAGATTCGTGTAGCCGTCGTCGGCTTCGGCAACGTCGGCCGGGGCGTCATCGCCTCCCTCCGCAACCAGCCCGATATGGAACTCGCCGGCGTCGTCAGCCGCTCCCCCGGACGGGTCGAGAAAGAACTCCCCGCCACCCCCGTCCTTCCCCTCGCCGGGAACGCCTGGGTCGAAACCCTCCGCCCCGACGTCGCCATCCTCTGCGGCGGCTCCAAAAACGACCTGCCCGAACAAGGCCCCGCCCTCGCCCGCCTCGTCAACACCGTCGACAGCTTCGACAATCACAGCCGCATCCCCGAATACTTCGCCGCCATCGACGAAGCCGCCAACGCCGGCGGACGCGTCTCCGTCATCTCCACCGGCTGGGACCCCGGCATATTCTCCCTCGAACGGGTCCTCGCCGCCTCCTTCATCCCCGGCGCCCGCGCCTACGGATTCTACGGGCTCGGCCCCCAAGGAGGACTCAGCATGGGCCACTCCGACGCCCTCCGCACCGTCCCCGGCGTCCGCGACGCCCGCCAGTACACCCACGCCATCCCCGAAGCCATCGAGAAAATCCGCCGCGGCGAAAATCCCGACTTCAAACCCGGCGATATGCACACCCGCGAATGCTTCGTCGTCCTCGAAGACGATGCCGACCCCGAAGCCGTCACCAACACCATCCGCAACATGCCCGGATACTTCGCCCCCTATCAGACCACCATCCACTTCGTCCCCCAGGAAGAGCTCGACCAGAACCACCGCGCCTTCCCCCACGACGGACTCGTCATCGCCGCCGGTTCCACCGGAACCAACCACCCCGCCATCACCGAATACCGCTGCCAATGGGCCAGCAACCCCGAAGCCACCGCCAACGTCCTCGTCGCCCACGCCCGAGCCGCCCATCGCCTCGCCCGCGAAGGACAAAAAGGAGCCTTCTCCATCCTCGACATCCCCCCCACCTACTTCTCCACCCGATCTCGCACCGAGCTCCTCAAGAGTTTTCTCTAAGCCGGGGTCTGTGGGACTCGGGGGAAAGCGAAAACCCCTTCTTTTCACGATAAAAGAAGAAGTTTTCGCTCTCCCCCGAACCCCCTCTCACTTTCCGCAAGTAAAGCGGGGTGAGGTAATTTGAGCTTGCCAACGGCAAGCTCGAATTACCGAGAAGGAAGGTAGGGAACCTGAACGTCGTCGGCTCAGTCGGACTGATCCGACTGTCGATGGCGTAGTCAGCTTGGTGATGTTTGGTTTTTCCAGGATATTTCTACCGCCTGCGGGGGTCGGCCGACCTAAGTCGGCCAGGGTGCAGGACCCCCGTCCTGCCGAGGGTCCAGGGGGCGCGGAGCCCGCCGGAGGGTCTGGGGCGGGCCGCCCCAGCGAAAACCGTACTTAAGCCATATCAGGTATTGTAGAAAAGATCATTCTGACGATCGATTATGCAGGGCATTTTTCGCTCGGAAATTTTGTCATCAGATGCCAGATTGCCGAAAAGGAGGGGAGAGAAGGAATTGTGTTGCCGCGCCAGTTCTTTGGCGATTGCGGGGTTATGGTTGGCATAACAGTAGAGACAACCGTGAGGGCAGGTATTGTAGGCGCCGATGTCGATGCTTTCGATGCAGCCGCACTCTTGGCGTTGGGAGGGGTCTTTGGCGGCGGTGACGCGGGCATGACAGAGGCGGCTGATCCGGATGGGGTCGATGCATTTCCCGGGGTGGATTCCGGCGGGGGAGAGATCGATCGCTTCGGCGCAGGATTCCAGGGTGATTCCGAGGGGGAGGGCGATGCGGGAGAGTTCGTGAGCCAGCTCCAGCTTTTGTTCATCCGGCGGATCGACGGGGGCGAATGGAGCCATGTTTTTTTCGGTTTTGCGGTAGAAGTCAAGAAAGCTGATGACGCAGGTTCGGGTATGGGGGGCCAGCTCCTCCGCCAGAGCGCGGAACATCTGGAGGTGATAGGGGAGGTCGATCTGGTTGGTGAAAAGGATCGGGTCATAGCGCCAGACGACTTTTCCCGCCCCGACGCGGAGGGAGAGTTCCCGGAAGGCGGCGATGCGTTTTTCAACGGGCGGAACAGCGCTTTCGATGTCCGCGCCGTAGGGGGTTAGGGTATATTGAAAGTAGAACGGAATGCCTTTGCCCTGAATGAATTCGAGATGGGGGAATAGGCCGGCGGGATTCCGGGTCCAGAAGACGATGCAGTCGACGGTTTCGGGGGTGAGGGCAATCCGGCTGACCTGGCGCGGATTCATGGGGTTGCGCACCAGCGCGAACCCCGCCTCCAGGCGATGGCGGAACCAGTCGCCGTAAAAGGCCGGGATGTCGGTTCGTCTGCTTGCACTGATAATCATTTTACTTACTGTACCGCCGAATCTCCTGAAAACAAGGCTTGTAATCCGCGAACCGTGAGCTATTATTATAGCAGGGGGATCGGGCTGATGAAATGGAAGACGTTCGTCAATTGGCGAGAGAACCGGGTTGTGCTCCTGGTGCTGGTTCTATATCTCCCCGCCTTTTGCTGGTGGGGGGCCTGGAGCAACGGAACCGTGCTTCGCTGGTGGCAAAGCCTGTACGGGAAGGTCTCCGCCCCGGTCTTCTTCGAGTGGGAGGAGTTCATCGCGCTGCATTCACACGGCAACGAATACCCCGGCCGGATCGGCCTTTACCTCATCATTGCGGTTCTTCTTGTTTTACTGCTGTTGTCGGCGCTGAAGTACATTCGGACCAGCATCAAAGAGCTGCTGGTGCTGCTGGTGTTTACCGTGTTCATTCTGTTCTTCTCGATTTGCATGTGCCAATCCAAAGAGAAGCAGCAGCGGCGGTTCTGCCCGGTCAACCTGAAGACCTATCATCAGGCTTTCGAAGCCTGGCTGGCCGGACATGAGACCTATCCCCCCGAGCTGCAATCCCATGATTTCCCGGGGGAAGATTTCAGCATCCGGCTTGTTCGGCCGCAGGAGTTTCATTACCTCTACCCCGCCGCCGGGAAGAGGCCGGGGCGCGAGCGCTTCCTCCTCCTCGAAGACGCCCCCCGCGCCCACGCCGGAGACCTCCGCCACCGCCTCTGGTCGGATGGAACCATTGACTCCATTTATCCCTGGAAGGAGAAGTCCCGGTAATGAGTGAAAGCGATCACGATGCTTCGACCGATGGAGCGAAGGCCAACCTTCCCGGTTGCCTCGTATTTTGCAGCGGTACCCGGGAGTCCCGGATCTGGGCCGGAATCATCTTTGCGGCCGGACTGTTCCTGTTGGGAGCCGCCTGCTTCAATCCTTTTCCCCTGTCGCTCAATCTGGCGGTTTCCGCCGCGATCGTCATCGGCTCGGCCATTTATCTGCTGGGGATCACGCGATTCAACCGGCTCGATCCACGCTATCGGGAACGGTTCCGGGCGGTGTATCAAGAGGAGGGACGTTGCGATCTGCTGCTGGACGCCATCGACTTCTACCGTTCTCCCGTGCTCACTTTCCCAAGCGCGGCCCAAGCCGCGAAGCAGGGGAGAAGGATTGCGGAATTCTTTGACCTGCCGTTCGAAATCATCACGCCGCAGCAGTATGGCGTCATCCATTTCGCCCACTGGGATACCTGGGTCGATTGGGGGAAGCGGGAACATCCTTTCTTCTCGGCGTTCGCCGCCTATGGCCGCCGCTGCCGGGAAGCCGGTTTTGAAGCGCCGCTCCTGGCGCTGCACGATAAGCTCCGCTCTGTTACGCGCATGGCCCAGGTGCGGGAGCTGGTTGCGGAGTTCAGCCGGAGTTCCCCCGGCCTCCGGGAAATTGTTTTTGAAAAATTCCTGATCGAACGCCTGGCGCGGCTGTTGCGCGAAGCCGCGATGATGACGGCGCCGCAGAATCCGGATTTCGCCCGGAAGCTTC
>JAVBRV010000090.1:0-4526 GCA_031547585.1 Victivallaceae bacterium | reverse complement strand
CCAGGTTCCGAGGGCGCTGCCGCCCGAAGAGACGACCTGGGTACCACCGGAGTAAATCCGGGTGGCGGTGGCGCTCCCCCCGTAGAAGATGTATTGAAGTCCGCCGGAGAGAATGGTGGTTTCATCGGCCCATTCGCCGCTTTGAACCTGCATCGGCAGAGTATCCGCATCCAGAATCTGGTCGCTGTAATCGGGGGTGCTCATAACGTCCTCTCCTCAACTTCCTCGCAAAAGAATTTTCCTCATATGGATTATACGCCAAAAAATGAGAAAATCAAGATAATCCAGCAAAAAAATGCGCTGTTTTATCACCGGCAGCCACTTGCTACTTCGTGTTGAGCGCCGTGCCTTTATACGGTTTCCGGCCGTCGGACCAGTCCGACTTGTCCGACCCGTCCGACAGAGCCGGTCGCCACGACAGGTTAAACCTTTTTCACACAACCAAAAACGTTGTCTGCCCGGCTCACATGAAGCAGATACGCGAAATGCACTGATCGAAGCTCTCGCGCCCGCTCAGAATGTCGATCTGGATGCGGAGGAAGAAGAGCGGCACGTCGCAGCGGTCGAGGCGCGGAATGCGGACCGCGTCCTTTTCGGTGGTGACGATGAAATCCGCCCCGGCCGCCTTGGCCTGGTTGACGAAGTCGATGATCTCCTGCTGGGTGTAGCGGTGGTGATCAGCATAGTGAAGCGTGGTCATCAGCTCCCCGCCCAGCTCTTCCAGGAACTTCTCGAAACCGCGGGGGCTGGCAATGCCGGAGAGCGCGGCGATCTTCGCCCCCTTCAGTTTATCCAGCGGGAACTGGCGGCCGCCGGTGAACAGCTCCACCAGATACTGCGGCCGATGGCAGCACTCGATGATTTCGGCGCGCCGGGTGTGACGCCGAAGAAAGCGCTTGAGGTGACGGAGCTTGGGGCTGCCGTCGGATTTGGTGAGAAAGATGTAGTCCGCGCGGCGGATGTTCTTGATCGGCTCGCGGAGAATCCCCCGCGGCAGCACATGCCCGTTCCCGAAGGGATCGGTCGAATCCACCAGAACGATGTTGATATGCGGTTTCAGCATCAGGTACTGGAAGCCGTCGTCGAGAATGATGACGTCGGTCTGGTACTGGTCGACGGCGTAGAGGCCCGACTTCACCCGGTCCTTGTCAACGAGGACGGCGACGTTGGGCAGGTTGGTGGCGAGCATATAGGGTTCATCCCCGGCGTAGTCCGATTCGAGGAGGAGGTTGCGGCCGTCGGAGACGATCTTGGGCGGCAGTTCGATCTTCTGCTGCCGGAACATCATCGTCAGCCGGTACAGGAGCGAACGCTTCTTGCTCCGGTACCCCCGGCTCAGGATCGCCACCTTGCGCCCCTTGGCGCTGAGGGTGCGGGCGAAGACCTCGACCACGGGGGTTTTGCCGGTGCCGCCGCAGCTCAGGTTGCCGATGCTGACCACCAGGCAGCCGAGCGCGTGGTTGCGGATCACCCGCTTATCATACATCCAGATCCGGAACTGTGTGACCATCCGGTAAAAGCGCGAGGCGACGAAAAGGACGTCCTGAAACGCCAGGTCGTACCAGTTGGTACGGCGTCCGGCCATCAGGTCCAGGAAGTACTGCTCGAAATCTTCGGCTTTGAATTTGAAACGCGAACGCATGGCTCTCCATAAAAAAAAGTCTGAATACATAAATTAATACCATTTCCCCTCTTCCGCAAGCTTGCGGGATGAAATATCCGGTATTATATTATTTTCATGCTGTCCGCACTGGAAAATTTCTTTCTCGGCTACGTCGAAACCTTCCTCACCGGCGAGGAGGAGTTCGACCGCAACATCGTGCTGAAGCGCGAGCATTCGCTCCGGGTCCGCGACCAAGCCAGCCGCATCGCCGAAGAGGAGCTCTCCGACCCGGAGGCCCGGCTTGACGCCGTCAGCGCCGCGCTGCTCCACGATCTCGGGCGCTTCGAACAGTTCCGGCGCTTCCGGACCTACCACGACGCCGTCAGCATCGACCACGGCAACCTCTCCGCCGAACTCACCGGGGAACTCGTTCCAGAAATGAGTGAAGCCGTTCGGGAGGCGATCCGGGTGCATAACAAGCTGGCGATTCCGGAGGAGCTCCCCGAGCGGACGAAGCTCCTCGCCCGGGTGGTGCGCGACGCCGACAAGATCGACATTATGACCGTTCTCTTCGACTACCTTGACAACCCGGTCAACGAGGCGGTGGTCTACGGGCTCTCCACCGAGCCCGTACTGTCGCCTAAGGTTCGCGCCGACCTGGAGGCGGGGCGTTCGGCCAACCACAGCGATTTCCGGACGGTTACGGACTTCTTCGCCTCCAAGCTCACCTGGATCGACGACCTCAACTTCGCCGCCAGCCGTCGCGTCTACCGCGAACGGGGGTATCTCGACCGGCTCGCCCGCCACCTCCCCGCCACGCCCGAAATCGCCGACCTCGTCGAACGGGCGCGGGAAAAGCTGCGGTGAAGCCCCTCCCGGCCCGCTTCGAATGGGTGCTGGCGGCCGGATTGATTACGGGCGCGGCCTGCGGACTCCCGGCCCACTGGACCGGACTCCTTCTCGCCGCTCTCCTCGCCGGTACGGGGCGGCTCCTTCTCGACAGGCGCTACGCCATCGTCTGGGCGGCGGCGCTGACGCTGGGCGCGGGGGATGGCTACCTTCACGGACTCCGTCTCCACCTCCCCGGCCACTACGAGACGCTCCTCCCCCACCGCGATGTCTACGGCGAAGCCCGGCTGCGCCTCGACGACAGCCGGGTTACCGCCGTCCCCGGCATCCCGGCTCCGGGCCTGCTCCGCGCCCGGGTCACCGCCCTCCGCCTCGCGGGCGAAACGGAGTTCCGGCCGGTTCACGGGGTGATCTACCTCCGCCGCCCGGACCGCTTCCAGCCGGCCCCCACCTGCGGCGCCTTGGTGACGGTCGAAGGCGCTTTCGAGCGGCCCCGCCCCAACCTCCTGGTAAATGGGCGTCCGGCCGCCGCCGGTATGAATTTCGAGCAATACCTCGCAGCACGCGACGCCGACCGCATCCTCCGCGCCGACAGCATCTCCGAAGCCGGCCGGACCGGCGGCCTCCTCGCGCTTTCGTGCCGGGTGCGCGACCGGATTCTCGAACGCGCCCTGCATGGCGTCGACTCCGACCGGGTGCGCAGGGCGGCGGCCGCCCTTTTCTTCGGCGTCACCGGCGGCATCGGCGAAGATATGCGCGAAAGCTTCGTCCGCTCCGGAACCATCCACCTCTTCTCGGTGAGCGGCATGCACGTCGCCATCCTGGCGGCGGTGCTCTTGCGCCTCTTCGCGCCCTTGCCTTTCCGGGTGCGGTATCCGCTCCTCGCCGGGATGGTCCTCCTCTACGTCCTCACCACCGGCGCCAACGCCCCGGCCATGCGCGCCTTCTACATGATCGCCCTCTGGTGCGCCCTGCGCTGCCGCCTCCACTACACGCCGCCCTTGAATTCCCTGGCGCTGGCGGCGGGCATCCTGGTGTTCCTGTCGCCGAACCTGGTGCGGGATCTCGGGTTTCAGTACTCCTTTGCGATCACGGCGGTGCTGCTGCTCCTCGCCGAGCGCTTCCGGGGCTGGAACGAGCTCTTCGCCGAAGCCGCCCGCTACATGCCGCGCGGACGGGCCTTCCGGGTGGAACGCCGCCTCCGGCGCGGTTCCGGGCTTCTCTTCGCCATCGTCAGCGCCTCGGTCGCCTTCCTCGCGGGGAGCGCCATTTCGCTGCACAGCCAGGGCCTCTTCCTGCCCGGCTCGGTGGCGGCGAACATCGCGGTCTCCCCGTTGGTGGCGGCGCTCTACCCCGTGCTCTTCGTCAAGCTGGCGACCGGATGGCTCTGGGGCGGCTTCGACCAGGCAGGCGCGTGGCTGCTCGAAACCGGCTTTCAACTGATGGAGGGCGTCACCCGCTTCACTGCGGAGTTTTTCGGCCCGCTGGCGGCGGCGCGTCCTGGCTGGTTCGGGGCGCTGCTCTTCACCCTCGGCATCCTCTTTCTGGTGGGAGCGCCGCGAAAGGGGCTCTCCATCGCCGGGGGAACGCTGTCGGCGCTGCTCTTCGGCTTCTGGCTGTTCCGGGCAGGGACCGCGCCGCCGGTGCTGCTGCTCGGGGCGGGCGGCGCGGGGCGTCCCCCCTCTGCCGCCGTCTTCGAGCCGTCCCGCGGACTCGCCTCGGCGGTCAACGTCTCCACTTCCGACGCGGCGGACGCCGTCACCCTTTGCGCCCGGCGCAACGGGATCACCCGCCTCGACCGGGTCATCCTCACCCGGCCGCGCACCGGGGCGGCGGCGGGGCTCCCCCGCCTCGCGCGGAGCCTGCCGGTGACCGCGGTGGAGCTGCCGCCCTTCGACGCCCACGCCTACCATCTGGCCGACCTCCTGGAATTGCGGGCGCCGGAGCTCCACCTGATCGCCAAACCGGAAATTTATCCCGGTTTCTGGCGGATTCTCGATCAAAAGGAGGAGATTCGGCTTGACTATTCGAATCCCGGGTCTACAGTACATTTCAGCCTCTTCATCCGGGCCGG
>JAVBRV010000072.1:0-5962 GCA_031547585.1 Victivallaceae bacterium | reverse complement strand
TCGGCCGACCTGAGTCGGCCAGGGTGCAGGACCCCCGTCCTGCCGAGGGTCCAGGGGGCGCGGAGCCCCTTGGCGCCAAACGGTTTCAGTCGCTTGCCCTCTCCCCGCAAAAAAGCGGGGAGAGTGGCCGACTGAGGCCGTTTGGAGGTTCCCCCGAGTACAGGGGTCAAGGGCGGTAGCCCTTGCGGGTGCAGGGCGGAGCCCGCCGGGGGGTCTGGGCCAGGCTGGCCCAGAGAAAACCGTACTTATGCTAGGACAAAAAAACACGGCAACGAGTGCCGCGCAGATTTGGAGGGGGAAGGATGTCAGTCGAGCTGAAGTTGCTCGACGAAATTGACTTGGGGGGCGCTCAACTTGTGAAGCTCGAAGACAACGATTTCGTTTTTGCCTTGACGGAGCAAGGGGGCCGGGACGTAGAGGGTGTTGCCGGGACCGATGTTCCAGTAGCGGCCGAGGTTGAAGCCGTTGATCCAGACGACGCCTTTGACGCCGGGGAATTCGACGAAGGTATCCGCGGGGTCGGTCACCTCGAAAAATCCGCGGTGGAAGGCGGGCTGGTTTTCCGTCTCCTCGAAGGCGGCGTATTTGAGTTTCGACAGGTCTTCGAGGCGGAGGTTCCACATGTCGAAATGGCTCTGCATCTGCCAGACGACGCCGACGCCGAGGGGAAGCCCTTTGACGTCGCGGCCGACCAGGGGACCGTAGTTGATCCGGCCGCAGTTTTCGACCAGGAGGTCGAGGACGGCGCCGCCCGCCGGGGTCTCGAGGGGCAGCTTCCGTTCGGCGTCGTTGCGGTAGACGGTCCCGAGGTACTTGCCATCGAGGAAGGCCATCACCCGGTCGCGCACTTCGGGGAAGTAGAGCCTTTCCTTGAAGGGTCCGGAGAGTTTGGTGCGGTAGTGGATGAAGCCGAAGTCCTGCCCGGCGGCCTCCATGGTCTGCGGGCGGACGGTCTTGCGCTTCGGGGCGAGCTTATCCAGCTGCGGCAGGAGGTAGGCGGTCTCTTTCAATTCCACCTGGAAGGCGGGCAGCTTCTTCCCCAGCTTCGGGGCGCCGAAGGGGGCGTCGGGGCGGTATTTGCGGATCACCTCCTGGCAGGCGAAAAATTTCGGGGTCGGGTCGCCGCACTCCGAGAGGGGCGCGTCGTAGTCGTAGCTGGTGATGGTCGGCGCGTAATCGCCGGGAACGTCGCCGTTGCCGTTGGCTCCGGCGGTGAAGGCGAAGTTGGTGCCGCCGTGGAACATATAGAAGTTGACCGAAGCGCCGCGGGAGAGCATTTTATCGAGCTCGCCCGCCGCGTCTTCGGCCGGACGGGTGTGGTGCTTTTCGCCCCAGTGGTCGAACCAGCCGTTCCAGAACTCCATGCAAAAGTCGGGACCCTCGGGGCGGTACTCGCGGCCCTTGGGGAACGCCTCTTCCGAGCGGGTGCCGAAGTTGACCGTCTGGTAGCACTCCGGCAGGGTTCCGCCCTGGAGCATGAAGTCGCCGGGACCGTCGGAGGTGAAGAGCGGCACTTCGATGCCGCCTTCGAGGAAGCGCTTCCGGGTGTGCCGCAGGTACTCTTTATCGCAGCCGTAGCTGCCATATTCGTTCTCGATCTGCATCAGGATGACCGGACCGCCCACGGAGCATTGCTTGCCCTTCACCCGCGCCAGCACCTCTTTCAGGTAGCGGTCGTAGTGGCAGAGGAAGGGTTCGTTCATGCAGCGGAATTCGACCTCCGGCACGGCGGAGAGATAGCTGGGAAGGCCGCCGTTATCCCACTCGGCGCAGATGTAGGGGCCGGGACGCACGATGGCGTAGAGTCCCGCGCGCTGGACTTCGTCGAGGAAGGCTTCGAGGTCGAGGATGCCGGTAAAATCGAATTCGCCCGGCGTGCGTTCGTGAAGGTTCCAGGAGACATAGGTCTCGATGCAGTTGAGGCCCATCATCTTCGCTTTTTCGATCCGGTCGCGCCACAGCTGCGGGAGAACCCGGAAGTAGTGGATGGTTCCGGAGATGATCTGCGTCGCCTTGCCGTCGATGCGAATCGCACCTTGTGAAACTTCAACCTTCGCCATATGATGGGTCCTTTCCTCTTCGGTTGCTGAACCTCTAATATGCCGCGCTTTCCCGCTTTTGCAAGCCGCTGACGTAAGGGAGCTGAAAAAATACTGAACTACCGCTTTTGATTCTTTTTGGCGCTTTTTGCCAAAATCGCTCGTTACGTATCTCGATACGCTCCTCGCGGTTTCGACAAAAATCGCTCAAAAAGACTCTAAAAGCTTTTGGTAGTTCAGTATTTTCCAGCTCCCAAAAAAAGCGGCGCCCCGGGTTATAGGGCGCCGCCACGGGAATTCGGAACTCAGTTCCGGTCGGGATCGATCAGGTACTGGCGGTAACCGAAGGCGTTCCAGTCATTCGCCTTGCCGGTTTTCTCGGCGACGGCGCGGATCTTTTCAAGGTCGCCGGTTTCGGGGAGGCTCCCCGGCTGGATGACTTCGCATTCAGCCACCACCACCAGCCGCGAGCGCTTGGTCGAGTCGCGTTCGGTGGTAAAGAGGAAGCCGAGGAGCGGCAGGTCCTTGAAGAAGGGGAGTCCGACGGTGTCGCTGACCATTTGCACCTTTTCGATGCCGCCGAGGTAGAGGCGGTTGCGTCCGGTCCCCAGCATCACCTTCTGCTTCGACTGGTAGCGCGAGCTGCGGATGGAACCCGTCGAGGTGTAGCCCAGCATCGACACGGTCGAGACCGCGATATTGAGGGAGGCCGCCTGGTCGGTCACCGAGGGGGTGACGGCGAGCTCGAAGAGGAAGCTGGCGTTGTCGGGGAGGATGTCGATGCGGTTGCCGTGCTCGTCCTCGGGAATGTCGTTGTTATCCGACGGCTTGGTCTCCTTGGGGATCGGCGTGGCTTTGGCGTACATGGTCCCCGAGACGCGCTTCAGGGTTCCCGTGACGCCGTTCTTGACGGCGAGTTCGCCGGTGGAGACCACTTTGGCCTTGCCCTTCGACACCAGGAAGTCGAGGTATTTGCTGTTCCATTTGGGCTCGAAGTTGAAGTAGTGGCTGTTGACGGTGCCGTCGGGCTTCACCAGGTTGAAGACGTCTTTGATGTTGTAGTTGCGGCTCCACTTGGCGCCGGTGCTGAAGAAGCGGACGCCGTCGTTGTTCTTCCACGACTGGAAGTCGAGACCGAGCATGCCGTCGTTTTCGGCGTCCAGCTCGTAGACGGTGCAGCCGATGCGGATCTCGGGGTGCGGCACGTCGTAGGCGCGGAGCATCTCTTCGACGTTCTTGCGCGAATAGAGCGCGGTGTTGAGGAAGAGGCAGTTCAGCTCTTCATCCAGCTCGATTTTATCCTTGCCGCCGATCAGTTCGACGGTGTCGTCGGAGACGTTGGCGCCGACCAGCTTCACCATGGTCAGCAGCTCCTTCGCCGGACGGTTGGCCGGGAAGTAGATGTATTTCGGCTGCCCCGAGGAGTGGACGATGCCGGGGCGGTCGAGCTTCGCCACCAGGGAGTCGATGCCGAGCCCGGCCGGATGGTCGCGGAAGCGGTACTCTTCGGCGGCGACCATCAGGATGCCGGTACCGTCGGTGAAGCGGATGCATTCGACGCCGGTGGGGACGAAAATCTTCTTCGACTTATCGGCGCTGTCCTTGCTGTAGACGTTGTAGTAGTCGGGGTTGAGTCGTCCGGCGACGTTGTTGTAGTCGACCCGCAGCACCTGGACCATTTCCCGGATGTAGGGCCGGATCGAGTAGGGGTCGGCGTGCTTCAGCACATAGGTTTTGGTGATGATTTTGGGGTCGTTGGTGTCGCGGATGAAGTGGACGGTATCGGCGTTCTCGCGGATGTTGAGCCGGAGGTGCGCCTGAACGTGCGACGGCGCGTAGGTCGGGTTGTCGTTCGAGGTCGGCTGCTGGTTGGCGAAGGCCGTGAGCGAGGCGAAGGCCAGGAGTCCGGCGGCGGTGTAGTTTCGATTCATCATATTTCTAGCATTCCGTTATTGTTTGGTTTCGACCAGTTCGTTGACCGCCACCAGCTTGCCGGCGATGGCGGAGATGTCGGTGTCGGGGTGGATAAGTTCGGCGCGGACGGAGAGGAAGAAGAAGTGTTTCTCTTTCGTCCGGGTGGTGGTGCCGAAGATATATTTCAAAATCGGCAGTTCACAGAGGTAGGGAACGCCGATGGTCTGCTCGATCTCCTCCTCTTTTTCCCAGCGGAGCAGCATGCGGTCGCAGCCGGTCTGGATGGTGACGGCACTCTGCGACAGCGATTCTTCGTAGAGTTCATCGCCGAGGTTGTTGCGTTCGAGGACGTTTTTGAGGAGGAGCTTGTAGGCGAAGCCGACCGTGGCCACCTGGTCGGCGTAGTCCTGTTCGGAATAGCCGAGGCGTCCGTCCTTGTCGGCGGCGCCCGAGAGGGAGATGGCGGGCGAAGTGACCGCGAGCTCGACCTTGTCGTTCTCGGAGATTTTGACCGCGGTCGCGAACTTCTCGTTCTTGGTCAGGTTCTGGTATTGGGGAACGAAGGTGAGGGAGGCGTCGTGCCCGGTCGCCAGGGTTATCTTGGCGCTGTTGGCGATGCGGGCGCGTCCATTCTGCTGCAAAATCCGCAGGAAGGACATATCGAAGCTCGGCGCGAAGAGGAAGAAGCCGTAAGGACCGAACGCCTGTTGCAGCGCGCTCCCTTCGAGGAAGCTGGCGCCGACGTCGAGGAGGTTCATCCCCGGACCGTTCTTCCAGGCGAGATAATCGACGCCGACGTCGAGGAGGTCGCTTTCGCGCACCTCATGGACCTGAAGCGACAGCACCACCTGGGGGACCGGGCGGTCGAGCCAGGCGAGATATTTCTTGAGGTCTTTATCCTTATTGATGGAGTCTTTCCAGTAGATGAGGTTGGTGGCTTCGTCGTAGGCGACGACGGCGTCCTGGTTGGCGCCTTCGGTGGCGTTGGAGGGGATGCCCGCTTTAATCATGATTTCGGCCATGCGCAGCGAGGAGCGGAAGCGCGGCCGGTAGACGCTGCGGACGATGCCCGTGCCGAGGACGCCGGAGCCGTCCGGACCGGGTTCGACCTGCCGGTCGAGCTTGGCGACCATATCGTCGATATAGGGGATGAGGGTTTCCGGGCAACTGACGGCAATGAGCTGCTGCTTCCCGGCGGAGTAGTTGATCCGTTCGGCGGAGCCGTTTTTGGCGTAGCGCTTGATCGAGCCGAGGATGAAGGGAAGAACGTCGTTGGCTTTCTGGTACTTCAGTTCATAGATTTTGGCGGTCATGAAATGCTGGGCGTCGTCTTCGACAAAGCGTATGCGCTGCGCATTGTCGGCGGCGGGTTCCTGCGCGGGGAGGAGGAAGGCGGCGGCCGTTCCCAACGCGAGGAAGAGGTGTTTTCCGGTTCTGTTCACAGGATCTCCTTGTTTCCGGTTGACTGCGGGGAGCGGATGCTTCCCTCGTTTCATACCCATAACATAGACCGCCCGTGTCAGGAAACGGTTAGGCATAGATCAATCCTCGGTGAAAAATGAAGCCGCGATGAATCCGCTGTTAAGCATTTTTTTACCATCACCTCTTGACTTTACAGATTTTCATTGTATTTTGGTATATACAATGTAGCAACAATGAAAGAGAACTGCCATGATTAAGACTCTGACCCGACACGGCAACAGCGCGGCATTGGTGATTGAACGGCCGATTCTCGACCTTCTGGGAGCAAGCCTCGATACGCCGTTCGAAATCGTCACCGATGGAGAAGCACTGATTTTGACCCCGGTAAAAGACGCCGTCAGGTTGGCAGAATTTCAGCGCTCCATGGATAAGATCGGGAAGCGTTATGCGAAGTCCTTCGCGGAACTCGCCAAATAACTTGCATTAGGGCCAAATGCAATTGACGTCGTGGGAGTCAGGAGGGGCCTTACTCCCCTCCTGAACCACCCCCGCCCGTGGGCAGAGACGGGCAACTAAAGGGCGACCCC
>JAVBRV010000017.1:0-4386 GCA_031547585.1 Victivallaceae bacterium | reverse complement strand
TTTCTATACGGGCATATAACAGTCAAACGATCTGCAACCTACAGCGCCTTTGACCGCGAACAGCGGGCGCCAGCTGGCTGTGCGCGCATCCCTGCGTCGGCAAAAAAGCCGGCAGAGCGGTGCGTCGCGCTCGCAACCCGTCTTGGGGTCAAGGGCGGTAGCCCTTGCGGGTGCAGGGCGGAGCCCGCCGGAGGGGCTGGGGCGGGCCGTCCCAGAGAAAACCGTAGGAGTTAGACGATTTCGTAAGGGTAGGGGAGGGAATCGAGGAAGGTTTTGCCGTAGTTCTTGGAGATGACGCGGCGGTCTAAGAGGACGATGATGCCGCGGTCGCGACGGTTGCGGATCAGACGGCCGACTCCCTGACGGAGCTTCAATCCGGCTTCGGGGAGGCTGTATTCGGAGAAGGAGCTTTTGCCGGTGGCTTCGATGCGGTCCATGCGGGCTTTGATGAGGGGGTGGCCGGGGGAGAGGAAGGGGAGCTTGGTGACGATGACGTTGCTCAGGGCTTCGCCGGGGACGTCTACGCCGGTCCAGAAGCTGTCGGTGCCGAAGAGGACGGAGTTGATATCCTCTTTGAATTCGCGAAGGAGGTTGCTGCGGGTCTGGTTTTCGCCTTGTACGAGGAGGTTGATTCCTTTGCGGGCGAAGTCGTTGCGCAGGGCGTCGGCGCAGCAGCGCAGCGAGCGGTAGCTGGTGAAGAGCGTGAAGGCTTTGCCGTGGGTGAGGTCGATGAAGCGCGGGATTTCGCGGATCAGGGCGTCATGATACTCCGAATCCTCTTTGGGGTCGGGCATATCGCGGGGAATGTACACCCGCGCCTGCGAGGGGTCGAAGGGGGAGTCGAGCTGTAGCGTGCCGCCGTTGCAGAAGCCGGTCCGGCCGGTGTAGTAGTCGAAGCGGTTGCGCACGGTCAAGGTGGCGCTGCAGAGAATCACCGGGAAATCCCCGTTGAACAGAATCTCCCCTAAGATCTCCGCCACGTTGAGGGGGGCGGCGTTCAGCGCCACTGAATGGCGGTCTTCCTCCACATAGTAGACGGCGTCGGGGAGGGTCTGGCGGGTGAACTCATCGATGCCGTTGACGTATTCGCGGCAGCGGGCGAGCTGCGCTTCGATTTCGACGCGGAAGGCGGCGTCCTCTTCGTCTTCGGCCAGGTTCCCGAGGTCGCGGATGAGGTCGAGAAGCCGCGCCGAGAGCCGGTCCGGGAAGCGCTCCGGCTCGCTGATCTTGAGCGCACTCTCGTTGCGCTCGGCCAGCAGGTTCTCGTAGGGGGTGAAGAAGGCGTAGGCTTCGTCCCGGGTCGAGGCGATCAGGCCGCGGAGCCCCGGGGTGCGCTCCCCTTTGCCGCGCATCAGGAGCCCGCGGGTCTGCTCCGGGTGGTAGAGCCGGTGGAGGGTGCTGACGATGCCCGCCCGCGACAGGTGAAGCCCGAGGTATTCGGCGGCGTTGTTTTCGAGGGTGTGCGCCTCGTCGATCAGCACCGCGCCGTAGTTGGGCAGGAGGGCCCCGGCGGCGTCGCTCCCCATGCGCATGGCAAGATCGGTGAAGAAGAGCGCGTGGTTGGCGACGATGATGTCGGCCGTCTCCCACTCCAGCCGGGCTTTGAAGTAGTAGCAGTTGCGGTAATGGGGGCAGCGCTGCGAGAGGCAGCTCATGCCGTCGCAGCAGACCTGACTCCAGGCGGAGGGTTCGAAGTGGAAGTCGATGGAGTCGCGGTCGCCGTCGGCGCCGCCCTTGATCCAGCTCTGGAAGTGCTCGACATCCAGCACCAGCGTGGGGGAGGGGAGGAGGGCGTCGCGCTGTTCGCCCGACAGGAGGTCGAGGCGGCGGCGGCAGAGGTAGTTGCCGCGCCCCTTGGCCAGCGCCGCCTTGAAGGTGACGCCGGTCAGCTCGCGGAGGAGCGGAATATCCTTCTCGATCAGCTGCTCCTGAAGGTTGATGGTTTCGGTCGAAACCACCGCCGGGCGGCCGCACTGCTGCGAGCGGTAGATGAGGGGGACGAGGTAGGCGAAGCTCTTGCCGACGCCGGTCGGGGCTTCGACGCAGAGGTTTTCGCCGCGCGAGAGGGCGATGGCGATGGCGGCGGACATATCGATCTGCTGCGGCCGGAATTCATAGCTCCCCCCGCCTTGCAGCGCCGCCTGTTTCAGGGGGCCGCCGGGCGCGAAGAACTCTTCGCAGAGGGGGGCGAGGTCGGCGGGCAGCTCCTCCCGGCCGCCGGGCAGCACTTCGAATTCGGAGGGGTCGAATTCCGCGCCGAAATCGTCGTCGTCAAAGGGAGCGTCCGCGGGCTTGATCATCGAAGAGGTCTACCGTTTCTCGAAAATTTGGCGGACCCGGCGCGGCAGGAGGTGCATTTCGTGATCCGGCAGATTGAAACGTTCGGCGACCTTGCCGACCAGCCGGGCGGCGTGGGTTTCGACGCCGCTGGCGAGGTCGCCGGCGGTGCGGCGGAGTTCGACCTCGATGGCCGGAATCCGCGACCGGTATTTATCACTGCCGTCGCCCGCGTCGAGCATCAGGTCCTCGGTCCCCTCGAGCCGCAGCTTGAGGATGAGGAGTTCGTCGACATACCCCAGCTCGGCGTAGAGCCGGGCGAGGAAGGCGACCGCTTCGGAGAGGTTGAGGGCCAGCGTGTTGCAGTTGATCTTCCGCCCGCGGACCGGCCAGTAACCGATGTAGTGGAAGAGGCCCGTCTGGAAGACCTGCCACATGCGCAAGCCGCTCCCCGGGAAGGAGCGCAGGGAGAAGTTGGTGAGGTAGGTCCCCGGCAGCTCATCCGGGTCGACGAATTGCGACGAGGCGAGGTTCATCGCCGCGTCCACCGCCCGGCGGATGTCGCTCAAGGAAAAGCGTTCGGGGTTGAAGTCCGGCGGCGTCACCGAGAAATCGACGAGGATCATCGGCGGCTCCGGCGGCGGCGTTTTGCGCCGGTTGAAGTAGATGCGGCTGTTGTCGAGCTGTTCGCGGAACTGGTCGGGGGCTTCGCTCGGCTGGGCGCTGCGGCTTTCGTAGAGGATGCCCCGCAGCATCCGGCCGAGGGCTTCGCGCTGGTTGCGGAGCGCCCGCTGGATCAGGTTGTGCATCTCGGTCGCCCGGTAGGCCGGGCGGCTGGCGGCGTCGCTGGTGCGGATGTAGAAGACCCCCGTCTGGACCTCCCCCTCGACCCCCGAGGTGCAGACGTGCGGCACTTCGCGGAAGGGGCGGACGACGAAGATCGCGTAGCGCTTGCCCTCCACTTCGGGGCGTTCGATGTCGAAATCGATCGCCGGTTCGACGTGGCGGTTGATGAAGGGGCCGACGTTCGAGGGGTCGAAGGAGTGTACCTCTTCGGGGGTCAGCCCCTGGTAGTCCGACGGATGCCCCGAGGCGTCTTCGCCGACGCCGATGACGATGTAGCCGCCTTTGGTGTTGGCGAAGGCGAGGCAGTGGCGCACCAGCTTCGCCTTCGCCGGACGGGTGAGGGCGTTCCAGTTCATCGCCGCTTTGTAGTCCAATTCCTGCGACTCGACGCCGCGGCGGACCACTTCGGCCAGGATGTCAGGATTCGTCGGCATGATCCTGGCCGAACCCTTCGTCGTAAATGAGGTGCTGGCAGTTGTCGCAGATGGTGACGGCGCCCTTCTGGATGTTGTTCTGGGCCTGCGGGGTGATGCGGAGGTGGCAGTGGCCGCAGATGCCGCTCTCGACCTTGACGAGGGGGCTCCCCTCCTGCTTGCCGCCCAAAAGGGCGTTGTAGCGCGAAAGCGTGTCGCCGTCGACGCCGGAGGGGATGTTCTTGCGGTTTTCGCGGAGCGAGGCGAGGCGTTCCTTGACGTCGCTCGAGAAGGCGATCAGCTCTTCGAATTCCGTTTTGGCGTTCTTGACGGCGGCGTCGTTGTCGGCCTTGACCCGGCGGTAGACAACCTTGGCGGCTTCGAATTGGTCGAGAAGCTCGATGACCTTGGCTTCGATGTCGCCGATCTTGTTCTTATTGAGGGCGATGGTGCTCAGCATGGCCTGGTATTCGGTGTTCTTCTTCACCATGGCGGATTGCTGCTGGAGCTTTTGACTTTCTTCGGTGAGCCGGGCGACTTCGGATTCGGCGGTCTTGATCTGGCGTTCGATCTTGCGCGCCTCGTCGGCGGCGGCGGCGGTCGAGGCGACCAGGGCGTCGCGGCGGTCTTTGAGGTTGGACATCTCCTCCGGCAGCAGTTTCAGCCGCTGCTCGAAATTGCGGATCGAGAGATCGTGCTCCTGAAGTCTCAGCAGCGCCTGTACCCATTTTGCCGGCATCGGTGTCTCCTCTGGTTAAAACAGTTCCGGTTGATCGTTGCCGCCGACGCCGCGCAGGGGCTTCAGCCCGAGCTTGCTCCACGCCTTCGGAGTGGCCACCCGCCCTTTGGG
>JAVBRV010000294.1:0-17928 GCA_031547585.1 Victivallaceae bacterium | reverse complement strand
CCCCCCCCCCCCCCCCCCCCCCCCCCCCCCCCCCCCCCCCCCCCCCCCCGGGTCCCATAACAGAGTTTAAAATGAAGATTGAAGCGTATTTGCAGGGGCGGATGCGGCGTTTTCTGGATGGGGCGCCGACGTTTCGTTTGGCTCCTTTGGTGATGGGTGGGCGTTATCGTTCGAGTACGCTGGCGTTGTTCAGTTGGGTATTCGGGCTTTCGCGTCTGGTGTTTTCGCTGGGGGTATTTTATTTGGCTCCGGTGGTATTTCTGGGTGGATTTTACGCGACGGTTTCGATGGATTCGCCGATGCGGATTTTGCTGTTGTTTTTTCCGGCGGTGGTATTGGCGGAGTTATTTGGGGGTTGGTTGTTTCGGCCGAAGCTGGAGATCCGGCGGGAGTTGCCGGAGAGGGTGCGGGCGGGGAGTACGTTCCGGGTGCGTTTTTCGGTGTGCAACCGTCGGCGGATTAGGGCGTTCGACCTGTTTTTCGACCCGTTCAATTATGGACCGGAGCTGCGGGTGGTGGAGCCGGCGGTATTGGGGGAGCTGGCGGGGGGGCAAAGGACCAGTGCGGAGGGGGTGGTTCTGGCGCGTCGGCGGGGACGTTGCCCGTTGTACCGGGCGCGGGTGGAGTCGCATTTTCCGTTTCATCTCTTTAAGTGGAGCTGCCGGGGGCGGCGTGAGGAGGGGGTGTTGACGGTATACCCGGCGTTTACGCCTTTGCGTCGATTTGCGATGCCGGTGGGGAAGCGTCACCGGGCGGCGGGGGCGGTGAGTTATGCGAAGATCGGCGAGTCGATGGATTTGATGGGGGTGCGTGATTATCGCGAGGGGGACGACATTCGGCGGATCGACTGGGCGGGCAGTGCCCGGACGGGCGGGGACTTCGTGGTGAAGGAGTTCGAAGAGGACGAGTTGAAGAAGGTGGCGCTGGTGGTGGATACCTGGTGCCCGAATCCGCCTTTTTTGTCGCTGCAGCGGACGACGTCGATCTTTCCGGAGCTGGAGGCGGCGTTGGAGCTGGCGGCGTCGTTGACCGATTATTTTGCGCGGGGGGAGGCGGTGGTCGAGCTGTTCGCCGCCGGACCCGAGGTCTACCATATTGAAACCGGGCGCGGTTCGACTTCGTTCGACGCGGTGTGCGATATTCTGGCGGGAATCCGGCGTTCGCCGGATCCGGCGCTGGACCGATTGGCTCCGGAGGTATTCCGCGATCTGGCCGACGTGGGCGGAGCGGTGGTGCTGCTGTTGGGGGACGACCCGAGCCGCCGCAAGTTCGTCGAGCGGCTGCGGGAGAACGGAGTATCGACCCGGGTGATTCTGCTGACGGAGAAGGAGCATGGATCCTTGCCGCCGGACTGGCTGGCGGTGTCGCCGCGGGCGGTATCGGCGGGGGAGGTGTTTGAGCTATGAAGACGACTCCAGACTCCAGCCGTTCGGTGGTGTACGGTTCGGCGGCGATTCTGCTGCCGGCGGTGCTTTATTTCGCGGTGGTGGCGGATCTGCCGCACGTGCTTTTGTTGACGCTGATTTTTCTGGTGATGGCGGGCTTCCGGCGGGATGGGTGGCGGCTGACGGACCGGACGGTCATCTATTCGCTCTTGACGGCCGTCGCGCTCGCCGTGTTCGGGGATTACCTCATGCCGCTGCGGCGGGAGCGGTTCGGTTTTATGTCGTACCTGGCGCGGCCGGGATTAACGGTGCCGTTCCTGGTTTATCTGGCGGCGCTGGCGGCGGGGTTTCGCCGCCGGGGGCACGCGCTCGGACTGGCGGCGGCGGCGGCGCTGTTCACGCTCAGCCTCCCCGGGGAGTTCTCCGCCGAACGGCGCGGCCCTTCGGAGCGCTTTGTTTTCGGGGATATTCTGCTCTCGAAACAGCTCTGGTTTTACTTTGCGGCGCTGACGGTTTCGACGGTGGCGGCGCTGGCGGGACTGCGTTCGGGGAGCGCGCGGGCGGGCTTCCGGCGCCAGGCGTACCTTTTTGTGCTCTTTCTCTTCATCATCGGCCTGTTCGCGGCCGGGTTCGAATTCTACCGCGCCAACCAGCGGCTGGTGCGTTCGTGGGAGAACAAGCTGCTGCGCCTCGGCTTTCGTCGTCTGGGCGGGGGCAACCACCACAGCTCCTCCAGCATCGGCGAAGCGCCGAACCTGGCCCACCCGTTCCCCCCCGACGACTTGGAGCGGCGGCGGGAGGTGCTGCTGCGGGCGGTTACCCGGCAGGCTCCGGGCTATCTGCGGCTCGGCGCTTTCCGCAGCTACCGCTTCAGCCGCTGGGAGGAGCCTTCGCAGACGGGGGTGGAGGCGCTGATTCCGGAACAGGCGAAGTCGGGCATCGCCGCCGACCAGTACTACCCGATGACGGAGGGGGAGGCGCGTCCGGGGCGCGGCGTGCTCTACCTCGCCGGGGAACGCCTCGGGATGAAGCGCCTGGCGACCCCGGGCGTTCTCGCGGGCGTCGAACTGATCGCCGAAGCGGTCAACCGTTCGCCCGACGGCGCGATCGTCACCGAAAACGCCATTCGCGACGGCGGCTATCAGGTCTATCAGGCGAAGCCGGAACCGCGTTCGGCCTGGCCGGAACCCGCCGAACCCGATGCGGAATACCTTCAGCTCCCCGAGCGGCTGCAGCCGACCCTGGCCCGGCTGGCGAAGGAGCTGGAGCTGGCCGCCGCCGCCACGGACCGGGAGCGCTTCCAACGCGCGGAAGTCTTTTTCAAGCGCCAGTTCACCTACGGGCTGGATTGGCCGGGGACGCCGCGCGGCACCGATCCCCTGGAGTACTTTCTCACCCGCCACCGCCGGGGGCATTGCGAACTCTTCGCCTCGGGGCTGGCGCTGCTCTTGCGCGAAGCGGGCATTCCCACCCGCTACGTAACCGGGCTGGTCTGCTTCGAACCGCATACGTCGGGGCGCTACTACCTCGCCCGGGTCGGCAATCTCCACGCCTGGACGGAGGCCTTCGACCGCGACGAAAAGCGCTGGGTGCTGCTGGATTGCACGCCCGACGGGGTGGTCGAGCCGCCCCCCTCCGCCGGGAACTGGAAAGAGGAGCTGGCGGGGGGCTTCGACTGGATTAAAATGCTGATGCAGCAGGTTTTAGCGGACCTCCGCCGCGGCCGCTTCGCCGACGCCATCATCACGGCGGCGGGGGCGGGGTGGCAGGGACTTTCAGGCCTCTTACTGCACCCGGTGCTGGGACCCCTGACGCTGCTTCTTCTCTTCTGGCTGTTCCGCCGCCGCCTCCGCCGCCTGCTGCGGCCGGGGGAGACGCGCGAACTGCGCCGGCTTCAGGGGGAATTGGAGCGCTGCTGCCGCCGCTTGCAGAAGCGGAAGCTGCTGCCGCCCCAAAGCGAACCCACCGCCGCCGAGCTGCTCCTCCTCCTGGAGAGCGATCCGCGGCTCCCCCCCGAAGAGAAGGAGGAACTGCGGCGGTTCCTCGGCGACTACCTTCGGCGGCGGTTCGGCTAGCCCGCATATTGAAGCCGGTCGCGCCTTATTCCAATTATACGAATTCGTATTATACGAGGTCAGTTTTTCTTGAGCTTCTTGAGTTGATCGCGGATGTCGGCGGCGCGTTCGAATTCGAGTTTTTCGGCGGCGGCGAGCATTTCGCGGGTCAATTCGGCGATCAGGGCTTCCTGATCGGCGGCGGAGAGTCCGGCGGCGTCGAGATCGGCGGGATCGGTCAACATGGTGCCGGCGAGCTTCGGCATTTTCAGCCGGCTTTTGCCGACGTCGTTGGCGGTGACGATTTCGCCGAGGGAGAGGCTGGGGGGCTTGCGGATGGTTTCCGGGGTGATGTGATGTTCTTTATTGTAGGCGATCTGTTTTTCGCGGCGGGCGTTGGTCTGATCGATTAACCCTTGAATGCCGGGGGTGATCTGGTCGGCGTAGAGGATGACCCGCCCGGCTTTGTTGCGGGCGGCGCGTCCGGCGGTCTGGACGAGGGAGCGCTCCGAGCGCAGGAATCCCTCTTTATCGGCGTCGAGAATCGCCACCAGGGCGACTTCGGGGAGGTCGATCCCTTCGCGGAGGAGGTTGATGCCGATCAGGCAGT
The DNA here is from genome assembly GCA_031547585.1 of Victivallaceae bacterium. Classification (GTDB taxonomy): domain Bacteria; phylum Verrucomicrobiota; class Lentisphaeria; order Victivallales; family Victivallaceae; genus Victivallis. The sequence goes on along the minus strand of JAVBRV010000294.1, from coordinate 13,879 downwards.
CGAAATCGCCTTCGCGCAATTTCGCCAGCACCCGCACCCGCTCGAGGGCGTCGAGTTCGGAGTGGAGGTAGCTGGCGCGCACGCCGAGCTCGCTGAGGTAGTCCGCCAGCCGTTCGGAGCTCTTTTTGGTGAGGGTGGTCACCAAGGTCCGTTCTCCGGCGGCGGAGGCTTTGCGGATTTCGCCGATGACGTCGTCCACCTGGCCTTCGAGGGGGCGCACGGCGATCACCGGGTCGAGCAAGCCCGTGGGACGGACGATCAGCTCCACCGGCGGACCGGAGTGTGTCAGCTCATACGCCCCCGGCGTGGCCGAGACGTAGACGGTGTCGCCGGTCAGCTCTTCGAACTCCTCGAAGCGGAGCGGGCGGTTCTCCAGCGCCGACGGCAGGCGGAAGCCGTGGTCGACCAGCACCTGCTTGCGACTGCGGTCGCCCTTGAACATCGCCTGAAGCTGGGGGAGGGTGACGTGCGATTCGTCGATCACCGTCAGGAAATCATCCGGGAAGAAGTCGAAGAGACAGTAAGGACGCATTCCCGGCCTCCGGTTCGAGAGGTGCAAGGAGTAGTTCTCGATGCCCTGGCAATAGCCGATCTCCTTCATCATTTCGAGGTCGTAGGTGACGCGCTGGTTGAGCCGCTGGGCTTCGACCAGGAGGTTGTTCTGCTCGAACCAGGAGACCCGTTCGTTCATTTCGGCCAGGATGATGTCTTGCGCCGCTTCGATCCGCGACTGCGGCAGCACGAAGTGGCGGCAGGGGAAGAGCATCACCGAGCGGGGCCGGGTCTTCACCTTGCCCGACACGGCTTCGCGCCGCTCGATGGCTTCGATTTCGTCGCCGAAAAAGGTGACGCGGATCATATCGTCGCGCTGCGGCTCGAAGACGTCCACCGAATCGCCGCGCACCCGGAACTCCCCTTTCTCGGGCGCGGTGTCGTTGCGGTTGTACTGGATGTCCACCAGCCGCCGCAGGAATTCGTTGCGCCCCATGGTGTCGCCGACGGCGATGGAGACGCAGAGGTCGGCGTAGTCGTCGGGCGACCCCAACCCGTAGATGCAGGAGACGCTGGCCACCACGATGACGTCGCGCCGCTCGACCAGGCTGGCGGTGGCGGAGAGGCGGAGCTTCTCGATATTTTCGTTGATCGAGGCGTCCTTGGCGATGTAGGTGTCGGTCTGCGGAATGTAGGATTCGGGCAGGTAGTAGTCATAATAGCTGATGAAGTACTCCACCGCGTTTTCGGGGAAGAAGCCCTTGAATTCGCTGTAGAGCTGCGCCGCCAGCGTCTTGTTGTGCGACAATACGAGTACCGGTCGGTCGAGCCGGGCGATGACGTTCGCCATGGTGAAGGTCTTCCCCGAACCGGTGACGCCGAGCAGGGTCTGGTAGCGCTGGCGGTCGTGGAAGTTCGCGAGGAGCTGTTCGATCGCCTTCGGCTGGTCTCCCGCCGGGGCGTAGGGGGCTTTCAGCTGGAAGAGGCTCATCGTTGTTTACGCTGCATGACGATCTGGAAGATGACCGCGCCGTTGGGCGGGGTCGGCACCCGGTCGAGCTTCGCAAGCATATCCCGGATCGACTCATCCATCGCCGGAACGCCGCTCGCTTTGACGATCCGGCTGGACAGCACCCGGCCGTCGGCGGCGATCGACAGCTCCAGCAGCACTTCCGGCTCGGCGTTGCCGATGGCCGAACCGGGGGGAGCCGCCCAGCGGTAGTCGAGATATTTCCCCACGTTCTCGCCGTAGTTGCGGTCGAATTCCTCTTTGGCGCCGCCGCCCGGGGTGCGGTTATCCTGCTTGCCGTAGGCCTGGCCGACGTCGCGCTTGCCGATGGGAACCGCCATATTGGTGTTGGTTCCGCCCCCGCCGATCTGCTGGTTGTTGCTTTCCGGCCGGTAGACGCCGTCATCGCGGGAGGCGGGCTTGGCCGGCTTCGTCGGTTTGGCGGTCGGCTTGGAAACCGGTTTGGCGTTACTGGCGGTTTTCCCGGCGTTGGGCGCGGGCTTGACCGCCGGTTCCTTCGGCGGTTTCGGTTTGACCGGCGTCTTCGGCTTCACCACCGGCTTCACTACCGGTTTGACCACCGGTTCCGGGGCGATGATCGGGGTTTTCGGCTCGACGACGGGTTTGACCACGGGCGGCGGCGGAGCGGGCTCCGGGGTCGGCGTTACCGGAGCTACCGGCGTCACGGGTTCCGGGGTCGGATCGGGCGCAATGGGCTGGGCACTGCCGCCGGGACGGATGCGCTCCGGTTTGCCGACGATGGGGGCGTGCGACAGCTCGTTGCCGCCGATTTTCACCCGGAAGGCGTTCAGGGCCGGCGGATTGCGCCAGTCCTGATAGCGGCTCCAGCCGAGCGGCCCGAGGATGCAGACGACGTGGATCAGCAGCACCTGAAGGAGCAGCAGCCAGCGCCGGTCGGGAGCCTTCACCGGGGGAGGAATCATCCGCCCGGAGGCCACCTGCATTGCCTCGGGGGTGAGCCGGTTCATTTTCGCGCCTCCGCCTGGGTGACCAGCGTGACCTCCTGAAATCCCGAATTGCGGATTGCGGTCAGGAGGTCGATCACATCGTTGTAGGAGCGGTCGCCGTCGGCCCGCAGCAGCACCGTGGTTTTGGGCGAAACGCTTTTGAGTCCGGCCAGGAGCGACAGGAGCTGGTCTTTGGTGACCGTGTCGGCGCCGTAGAGGATGGTGCCGTTCTTGGTCATGGTGACGCTCTTGAAGTCGCTGTCGGGCAGGGGCTCGGCATTCATCGCCGGGGGATTGATCGAGGTTCCGTACTCCATCAAGGGCATGGTAATCATGAAGACGATGAGGAGAAGAAAGGTCAGGTCGAGAAGCGGCGTGATATTGATCTGGTCAATCGCCGACATCGGGGAGCGTGATCTGCGCCGTCGCCGCATGGTCTACTCCTCGCGGTTCCGGGGCTGTTCGCCGGTGTAGGGGTGAAAGGGGTTCGCCGGGGCCGGATTCGGCGGCGGCGGAGCCGTGAACAGGCTCGGCTGCGGAATCTGGGCCGGAGCCGGAGCCTGCGCCGGGGCGGGCGGAGTCGCAAAGAGGTTCGGCTGCTGCAGAGCCGCCGGGGCCTGCGGTTGCGCCTGGGCCGGGGGCGCGGCGAAGAGGTTCGGCTGCTGCGGAAGGGCAGCGGCGGCAGCGGCGTGCTGTTCGCGGCCGAGCTGGAGCTGTTCGAGCTTGACCCGGACCATGAACTCTTCGGTGAAGTTATCCATGGTCACGATCAGGTTGCGGATGGTGGCGGTGAGAAGGTTGTAGCCGACCAGCGAGGGGATCGCCACCACCAGGCCGGCGACGGTGGTGAGGAGCGCGCCCGCCACGCCGGGGGCCAGGGCGGAGAAGTCCGACTTGCCGGCGGCGGCGATGCCGCAGAAGGCGAGCATGACGCCCCAGACCGTGCCGAAGAGTCCGATGAAGGGGCTGACGCTGACCAGGGTGGCCAGCACGCCGACCCGGGTTTCCAGCACCTGGATCTGGCCGGAGACCTCGCTCTCCAGCATCGCTTCGATGGCGTTGTACTGGGCGTCGGAGAGCTTCACCGGCCGGGCGCCGGTTGCGCCCGCGATGGGCTGCTGATTGAGGGAATCCACCTCGTAGAATTCGAGCAGCTTCTGCACCGCGCCCGAATAGATGATGCCGACGGGGCTGGTGTCGACCTGCCCCTCACGCACCAAGGAGGGGGTGGCCACGTTCCGTTTGTTGGCGCGGAAGCGGGCGATGAAGCGGCCCGACATCTTTTTCGCCCGCCGCAAAGCCAGCGTCTTGTCGAGCATCACCGTCCAGGTGACGACCGAGCCGACGAGGAGGAGGAGGACGATCCCTTTACCGACGCCGTCGCTGTGTTGAAAAGCGTAATAAACCCCGGGAACCGAGGCTCCGGATGCAATGAGAAGTGCGAAAATGGGCATAGTGGTTGAAAACTCCGGCGAAAGTTGAAATGTACTTTGTAAAATATAGTACAGGTATTATATTCTACAAGTATTTTTTGTCAGGAAATTCCAATAAGGAGAGAGAAAAATGGCAACCAAAAAATATGTTCTCGGTTTCGACGTCGGCGGCACCAAAATCGGCGTCGGCTTCGGCAGCGACGACGGCGTTCTTCTCGGCAAGGGGCGGATCGAAAACGTCGACACCTATCCCGCGGACATTCTGCCGCAGATGGTCGAAACCGCCCGGAGACTGGTCCGCGACGCCGGGTTCGAGATGAAGCAGGTTTCCGCCTTCGGCGTCTCCGCGCCCTTCCCGGCCGACCCGGTGAACGGCGTCATGACCGCCCCCTCCAACAACCGCCACTGGCGCAATGTGCCGATCCTCGCCTACTTGAGGGAAAATCTCGGCATCGACGGCTGTTTCGAGAACGACGCCAACTGCGGCGGACTCGCGGAGTGGTTCTTCGGCGCGGGCCGGGGCTGCGACGATTTCATCTATCTTACCCAAAGCACCGGCATCGGCGGCGGCATTATCGCCTCCGGGAAGCTGATCCGCGGCAACGGCAAGACCCTCTCCGCCGGTGAGCTCGGCCACATCGTCGTCGAACCCGACGGGCGGCAGTGCAACTGCGGCCTCAAGGGCTGCTACGAGGCCTACGCCGGGGGCCGCGCCCTCGCCCAGCGGATGCAGGAGGAATTGAAGGGCCGGCCCGACTCCCTCATCATGCAGCTGGTCGAAGGCGACGCCTCGAAAATCGATATGGTCACCCTCGAAAAAGCGGTTCGGCAGAACGACCCCTACGCCCTCCTTCTGTGGGACGAAATGAGCCTCCGCAACGCCCAGGCCTTCGGCATGTACATCAATATCTTCAACCCTTCGAAGCTGGTGCTGGGAACTCTCGCCTGGGCCGTCGGCGACCTCTATACCGACCCGATCAAGAAGTATCTGCCCCGTTTCTGCTGGGCCGAACCCCTCGCCGCCTGCGAGCTGGTCTCGAGCGAGTTGAAGCGCGACATCGGTTATTACGCCGGCGTGGCGGCGGCCATCAACTTCCTCCACGAGAAAGCGGCGCGAAATTAACCCGGAGAATCCGGGGAGAACTTGTATTCCTACTGGAACGGTGATATTTTAAGTCGTTTACGGATAAAAAACAGAGGAGGCGGTTTCATGGATACGGAAGCGATGCGTCAGACGCTGCAAACGATGGGTGAAAAGGCGGTTTCCGCCGCCCGGGCGTTGGCCGTGCTTCCGGCGGAGTCCAAGAACCGCTGCCTTCTCGCCATGGCCGCCGCGATCGACGGGGCGAAGGCCGAGATCAAGACCGCCAACGCGCAGGACCTCGAAGCGGCGCGGGCGCGGGGATTGACGGCGGCGATGATCGACCGCCTGACGCTGAACGACCGCCGCATCGCCGAGATGGCCGAAGGGCTGCGGGTGGTGGCGGCGCAGGTCGACCCCGTGGGGCGGATCCTGTCGAAGACGGTTCGCCCGAACGGGTTGGAGATTACGAAAATTTCGGTTCCGATCGGCGTGATCGGGATTATCTATGAATCGCGTCCGAACGTGACGGTGGATGCCGCCGGGATCTGCATCAAAGCGGGCAACGCGGTGATTCTGCGCGGCGGCAGCGAGGCTTTCCACTCGAATGGCTGCCTGGCGGCATTGTTGGACCGGGCGGCGGTGGAGTGCGGACTCCCGGCCGGCGTGGTCCAGCTGGTCCCGTGGACGGACCGCGAGGCGGTGAATCTGCTTTTGAAGATGGATCAATACCTCGACCTGGTGATTCCGCGCGGCGGGGAGACCCTGATCCGGCTGGTGGTCCGCGAGGCGACGATGCCGGTCTTGAAGCATTACAAGGGGGTCTGCCACCTCTACGTGGACCGGGCCTGCGACGTGGCCCAGGCGGTGAAGATCGTGGTGAACGCCAAGTGCCAGCGCCCGAGCGCCTGCAACGCGCTGGAAACCCTGCTGATCGACCGGAAGATCGCGGCGGAATTCGTGCCGCCCTTCCTCGCGGCGATGCGGGAAAATAAAGTGGAGCTGCGCGGCGACCGCGACTTCCGGGCCCTGGCTCCGGAGGCGGCGGAAGCGACCGAAGAGGATTTTTACGCCGAATACCTCGACTTCATCCTGGCCGTCAAAATGGTCGACGGTGTGGAGGAGGCGGTGGCGCACGTCAACCGCTACGGTTCGAAACACAGCGACGGAATCCTTTCGACGATTCCGGCGAATGTCGATTATTTTCTGGCCAATGTGGATTCGGCGACGGTGTATGCGAACGCTTCGACGCGCTTCACCGACGGCGGCGAATTCGGCATGGGGGCCGAAATCGGCATCAGTACCGATAAACTGCATGCGCGCGGCCCGATGGGCGCGGATGAATTGACCAGCTACAAGTACCTGATCCGCGGCAGCGGCCAGGTTCGCGGCTAGGGGGTTTTCTGCTATGATTATACCGATGAAGAAGGTGGTTCTTCTCACTTTGCGGGAGGAACAGGACGAGGCTCTCCGGGCGTTGCGCAAACTCGGCGTAATGCAGGTTGAAGCCGCCGGGGCGCGGGAGTCGGAGACGACCCGCGACGTCGTCGCCGCCTATACGGGGGCGCTCCGGGCCGAGGTTCAACTGGCGAAATACGAAGATTCCGCTCACTCACACAAGGCGAAGAGCCTTTCGGGGGTGGAGGCGGTCGAGGAAACGCTGGAGTTGCTGGAGAGCCGCGCCGCGCTCGAAAGCGAACGCGATACGGTCGCCCGCCGCCGCCGGGAGCTGGAGGTGTGGGGGAATTTCGATCGCAAGGCGCTTGATGAGCTCCGCGGCGAAGGGATTGTTTTCACCTTCTGCACGGCGAACGAGCAGGAATATCATGCCGTCCGGCAGATGGATCATGTGGAAATTCACGATGTCGCCGCCAATCGCGGGAAAGCCTACTTCGTGGCCGTCACCCTCGGGGAACCGGAACCCGGCTCGCTGCCGGAGTTTCACCTGACGGAAGAGGACGACCCCGCCGACCTCCGCCGCCGCGCCGAGATTCTGGAGCAGCGGCTCCAGGCGCTGGAAGAGCGGTTGGAACATCTCGCGGTTTCGCTGCCGGCGGTACGCCGCCGGGTGTCGCATCTCGCGGGCGACGTGGAGTACGGCAAAGTATACGACGCTCTCTCCGAACACGGCGAGCTAGCGGCGCTCGAGGGCTTTGTGCCGGAGCCGGAGCTCCATCAGCTGGAAGCGGCGGCGGTGAAGCACGGCTGGGGATTGCTGACGCGCGACCCGGAGGCGGATGAATTGGTCCCGGTCTGCGTCCGGCAGTCGAAATTCGGCAGGCTGGTTGCGCCTCTGATGAACTTTCTCGGCATCGTCCCCGGCTATCGCGAAATCGACGCCTCATCGGGGATTCTGGTCTTTTTTACGGTCTTTTTCGCCATGATCATCGGCGATGCCGGGTACGGACTCATCTTCCTGGCTCTTTCGGTGTTCGCCCTCCTCAAGTTCGGGGGCAAACCGAAGGCGAAGGCGGCGGCTCTCTTTTTCACCATCCTCAGCGTGGCGGCGGTGATCTGGGGCGTCATGACCAACAACTATTTCGGCACCAAGGCGCTGGACGCGCTGGCGATTCCGTGGATGGAGGAGGAAAGCAGCGTCCAGACGATCTGCTTCACCCTGGCGGCATTGCAGCTTTCGCTCGGCCGGATCTGGAAGTCGCGCTATGAGTCGAGCTGGCGGGCGATTCTGCCGCACATCGGCTGGGTGGTGGTGCTGTGGGCGAACTACATCGTCGCTTTGCGGCTGATCGTCTACCCCGGCCCCTTTCCCATGGGGGCGCTGTTCATGCTCTACGGGGTCGGCGTCGGGCTGGTGGCGCTCTTCGGCGTCAACTGGCTGAATATTTCGGACGTCTTTCAGTTCCCCTTCAGCATCATCAATAGTTTCGTCGATCTTTTGAGCTACATCCGTCTTTTCGCGGTGGGCATGGCGGGGTATTACATCGCCATCAGCTTCAACGCCATGGCAGTCCAGCTTCACCACGGGATCGGAATCCCGGTGCTTGGAATCGCGGCGGGTGGAATCGTCATTCTCCTGGGACACCTGCTCAATATCTGTCTTTGCTTCCTGGGGGTGCTGGTGCACGCGGTCCGGCTGAATGCGCTGGAATTCTCGGGGCATATCGGCATCAGCTGGAGCGGATCTATGTTTAAACCGTTTATGAATCATCACCAATCGGAGGAAAGTTGACATGGAAGTTGAAATGATGAAAGCGTTGGGCATGGCCGGCGGATTTATGGCGGCGGCCCTGGGTTCGATGGGCTCCTCGCTCGGCACCGGTACCGCCGGCGCCAGCGCCGTCGGAGCCTGGAAGAAGTGCTACCAGCAGGATAAACCCGCCCCCTTCCTTCTCACGGCGTTGGCGGGCATTCCGCTGTCGCAGACCATCTACGGCATGGTGGCGATGCTGCTGATCGTCGGCAAGGCCCAGGCGATGCCGCAATATTGGGCGCTCTTTCTGCTCGTCGGTTTCTTCTGCGGCTGGGCCCAGTTCTTTTCGGCCTGGTACCAGGGCAAGGTGGCGGCGGGGAGCTGTAACGCTTTCGGCGAAACCAACCAGGGCTTCGCCAACTACATCATGGCGCTCGGCATCGTCGAGACCTGCGCTCTCTTTGCCCTGATTTTCACCATTCTGGTGATGCCGAAGGAAGTTGCCCCCGCCGTCGCCGAAGCCGCCGCCGAGGCGGTGAAGTCGGTCGCGCAATAACGAGGGGATGACCATGAGCGAAGATATTCAGAGCCTGATCAACAAATTTCAGGAGAACGGCGTCAAGAAGGCCGAGGCGCGGCGCGACGAGATCATCGCCGCCGCCGAAGAGGAGGCCAAGTCGCTGAAGGCCAAGGCGAAAGCCCAGGCCGAAAAGACGATGAAGGAGGCCCGCGACGAGGCCGATAACCTGCGGAACCGCGCCGAGAGCGCGATCCGCCAGGCGGCCCGCGACATCCTTCTCGAGCTGGAGCGTGAATTGGAGCGGCGGATCAACGCCGCCGTGGCCGGGGCCGCCGAAGAGGCGCTGACCCCGGAATTCATGGCCGGCTTGATTAAACTTCTGGCGGAGAAATTCGCCGCCGACCCGGATGCTCCCGTTTCGGTGCTGGCCGCGGCCAAGGATGCCGGGAAGCTGGAGACGGCTCTCCGCTCGGCGCTCAAGGCGAGCTTCAAGAAGGAGTCGAAGGTGCTGGCCGCGAATGGAATCCGCGGCGGCGTCGAGGTCAGTTTCGGGGAGGGGAAGCTCTATTTCGACTTCACCTCCGGCGCCGTGACGGAATTGGTTGCCGAATTCATCGGTCCCCGGCTGGCCGGACTGGTCGCCGAACCGGCGAAACCGCACCGACAGCACCATGCGAAAGCCCACGCCGAAGCGGACGCCGCCAAGGCCGAGGGTGAAAAGTAAGGGTAGTAATCCGGTATATGTATTATTTTTTATGTTCGTCGCTACCCGGACTTTTGTTTGAAACGGCCGCGCCGATGGGCGTGGCGGAGTTCGACGAGCTGTGCCGGGACGAGGTGACCCGGGCGGAATTTGAAGAGCTTCAATTCTGTACGCTCGAAGTGGAGCGCGATCCGGATTTTTCGGCCGGGCACAGCAGTGCGGTGGCGGGGATGATCCGCTTCGAGCAATACTTGCGCACGCGGATCGCCCGGCGCCGGGCGGTTCAAGGGCGCGAGGATGAGAAAAACCTCCGGCTGCCGGAGGCGGCGGAGTACTTCGGCGAAGTGGATCTGGCAGTTACCCAGGCGCAGCAGGCCGCCGATCCCTTCGAGCGCGAGAAGATTATCGACCGCGCCCGCTGGCGGCGGCTGGATGAGCTGGAGCTGGGGCATGATTTCGACTTTGAGGCGCTCTGCATCTACCGCTTCCGGCTGACGATTCTGAACAAGTACCGCGAGCGCAAGGCGGAGGCGGGGCGAACCCGCTTCAACGAGGCGGTGGAGCGGATTTCGGGGGCCGCGCCCGAAGCCTGACGATACGGCAGTATAATTCCATGAAGGAACCTGGCATATGACCAAAAATCGAGAGAAGGTTGTCGGCGTCAACGGCAACATGATGACCGTCGAATTCAGCGACCGGGTCATGCAGAACGAAGTGGCTTACGTCCACGTTGACGGCGCGAAGCTGAAATGCGAAGTGATCCGGGTGCGGGGCAACCGCGCCGACCTTCAGGTTTTCGAAAGCACCAACAAGATCAAGATCGGCGACGAAGTCGAATTGACCGGCGAACTCCTCAGCGTGGAGCTCGGTCCCGGTTTGCTGGGGAAGGTCTATGACGGGTTGCAGAACCCCTTGAACCTGCTGGCCGAACAGTCGGGCTTCTTTCTGCAGCGCGGCGTTTACCTCCGCGCTCTCGACCGCGAGTCGAAGTGGAAGTTCACGCCGTCGGCCAAGGCGGGCGACAAGGTGCTTCCCGGCGACCGGATCGGTTCGGTTCCCGAGGGAATCATCACCCACTACATTCTCATCCCCCTCGCCTGGCAGGGCGAATGGACGCTGGAGTCGGTCAAAGAAGCGGGCGAGTGGACCATCGACGAGGTTCTCGCCGTCGCCGTGAACGGCCAGGGCGAGAAGCGCAACGTCACCATGACCCAGTTCTGGCCGGTGAAAATCGCCATCGGCGACTACGCCGAGAAGATGCTGCCCGAGAAGACCATGATTACCCAGCAGCGGAGCATCGACACCTTCTTCCCGGTGGCGGTGGGCGGAACCTTCTGCACCCCGGGTCCCTTCGGGGCGGGCAAGACGGTGCTTCAGCACGCGATCAGCCGCTACGCCGAAGCCGACGTGGTGATTATCGCCGCCTGCGGCGAGCGGGCGGGCGAAGTGGTGGAAATCCTGCGCGAATTCCCCGAACTGGAGGACCCGCGCACCGGTCAGCCCCTGATGAACCGTTCGATCATCATCTGCAACACCAGCTCGATGCCGGTGGCCGCGCGCGAAGCGTCGGTCTACACGGCGGTGACGCTGGCGGAATACTACCGGCAGATGGGTCTCAACACGCTGCTCCTCGCCGATTCGACTTCGCGCTGGGCGCAGGCGCTCCGCGAGATGTCCGGCCGGTTGGAGGAAATTCCGGGTGAGGAGGCCTTCCCGGCCTACCTCGAATCGCGGATCGCCGACTTCTACGAGCGCGCCGGTTTCGTGAAGCTGCGGACGGGCGAAACGGGTTCGGTCACCATCGGCGGCGCGGTGTCGCCGGCGGGCGGCAACTTCGAGGAGCCGGTGACGCAGGCGACCCTGAAGGTGGTGGGGGCGTTCCTCGGGCTGTCGCGCGAACGTTCGGATGCGCGCCGTTTCCCGGCGATCCATCCCCTCGACAGCTGGAGCAAGTATCAGAGCGTGGTCGACGCCGAGAAGCTGACGGCGGCGCGCGATATTCTGCGGCGGGGTTCCGAGGTCAACCAGATGATGAAGGTGATCGGCGAAGAGGGAACCAGCCTCGACGACTTCATCCTCTACCTGAAGAGCGAGTTCCTCGACTACGTGTATCTGCAGCAGAACACCTTCGACGCGGTGGACGCGGCCAGCGACGCCGAGCGTCAGTGCTATATTTTCGACCGGGTGTACGGAGTGCTTGAGGGCCGGTTCAAATTCGCCGACAAGGATGCCGCCCGGCGGTACTTCCTCGAATTGCGGCAGCACTTCATGGATCTCAACTACCTGTCGATGGACAGCGGGGAATTCAAGAAACAGGAAGCGGCCATCGAGGAGAAGATCGCCGAAGGGAGTGCGGCCCATGCGTAAAGTCTACCATAAAATCATTCACATCGCCGGCAACGTCATCACCGTTGAGGCGGAGGACGTCGCCTACAACGAACTGGCGGAAGTGACCACCTCGCGCGGCGTCTCGCTGGCGCAGGTAATCCGCCTCGCCGACGGCAAGGTCTCCTTGCAGGTGTTCGCGGGCAGCCGCGGCGTCAGCACCGGCGACCAGGTGCGTTTCCTGGGCCGCGAGATGCAAGTCTCGGGCTCCGAGTCGCTGCTGGGCCGGGTGTTCAACGGCCGGGGCGTTCCCCGCGACCACCGCCCCGAAGTGCTTTCGGAGATGATCGATATCGGCGGTCCCTCGGTCAACCCGGCGAAGCGGGTGATTCCGCGGAACATGATCCGGACGAACATCCCGATGATCGACGTCTTCAACAGCCTGGTCGAGTCGCAGAAGCTGCCGATTTTCTCGGTGGCGGGCGAACCCTACAACGAACTCCTCGCCCGCATCGCCCTGCAGGCGGAGGTGGACGTGATCATTTTGGGCGGCATGGGGATCAAGTACGACGACTACCTCATTCTGAAGCGGACCCTCGACGAACACGGCGCCCTGTCGCGCACGGTGATGTTCATCCACACCGCGTCGGATCCGATCGTGGAGTGCCTGATGGTTCCGGACCTGTCGCTGGCGGTGGCCGAAGCCTACGCCCTGAAGGGGAAGCGGGTGCTCTGCCTCCTCACCGACATGACCAACTTCTCGGACGCGCTGAAGGAGATCGCCATTACCATGGAGCAGATTCCGGCGACGCGCGGTTATCCGGGCGACCTCTACAGCCAGCTGGCCAGCCGCTACGAGAAGGCGGTGGACTTCGAAGGCGCGGGTTCGATCACCATCCTGACGGTGACGACGATGCCGGGCGACGACGTCACCCACCCCGTTCCCGACAACACCGGCTACATTACCGAAGGCCAGTTTTACTTGCGCAACGGACGCATCGAGCCCTTCGGTTCGCTGTCGCGCCTGAAGCAGCAGGTGAACGGCAAGACCCGCCCCGACCACCGGGCAATCATGGACTCGATGATCCGGCTCTACTCCGACTACCGGAGCACGCTGGAGAAGCAGTCGATGGGCTTCCAGATGAGCTCGTGGGATAAGAAGCTGCTGAAGTACGGCAAACGCTTCGAAGATGAGATGATGGATCTCTCGGTCAATATTCCCCTTGAGGAAGCGCTGGACGGCGGCTGGAAGATTCTGGCGGATTGCTTTGAAAAAACCGAAGTCGGCATCAAAACCGAACTGACGGAGAAATACTGGCCGAAGAAGGCGTAAGCACTATGGCGAAGGTCAAATTCACCAAAACCGAGTTGAAGCAGCAGCAGGACGCCTTGAAGCAGTTCCGCCGCTTTCTGCCGACGCTGCAATTGAAAAAGCAGCAGCTTCAGCTCGAAGTGCGTCACAGCGCCGAACGGCTGGAAACCAATCTGGCGGCTCAGAAAGAGCTGGTGGAGCGGATGAACGGCTTTCTCGAACTCTTCGGCGATCCGTCGGCGATGGAGGCGCTGGAGGCGTTGGTGAAAGTGCGTTCGGCGAAAACCTCGACGGAGAACATCGCGGGAATCACGATTCCAGTATTCGAAGAGGTCGATTTCGAGCCGGTCGATCTGGACCTCTTCGCCACCGACTGGTTCGTTGACGACGCGTTGGACGCGGTCCGCAAAGCCGTGTCGCAAAAGGAAGAGTACAAGATTCTGGCGGTTCAGCACGAGCTGCTCTCGGCGGAGTTGCGCACCACCAGTCAGCGCGTGAACCTGTTTGAGAAAGTGAAGATTCCGGAGTGCCGCGAAAATATCCGGCGGATTCGGATTATGCTCGGCGACTTGGAAACCAGCGCCGTGGCGAGATGCAAGATCGCCAAGCGCAAAAGCGAAGAGGCTTCCTGATTTTTTCTATGTGATGTGGTTTAACCACGGTTCTCACTGGGGCGGCCCGCCCCAGACCCTCCGGCGGGCTCCGCCCTGCACCCGCCAGGGTTACCACCCTGGACCCCGGGTATCGGGGGGAACCTCCAAACGGCCTCAGTCGGCCACTCTCCCCGCTTTTTTGCGGGGAGAGGGCAAGCGACTGAAACCGTTTGGCGCCAGGGGGCTCCGCGCCCCCTGGACCCTCGGCAGGACGGGGGTCCTGCACCCTGGC
>JAVBRV010000219.1:0-8345 GCA_031547585.1 Victivallaceae bacterium | reverse complement strand
GTTCTATGAATGCGACTCCAGGGTCCTGGCCGACGCGGGGCGGGTCGAGGCGATCTTCCTCGAAGCGGCGGCGCGTTCGGGCGCGACGGTGATTGATTCGAACTTTCACGAGTTCAAGCCGCAGGGGGTCAGCGGGGTGGTGGTGATTTCCGAATCCCACTTCGCCGTCCACGCCTGGCCGGAGCACGATTACGCGGCGGTGGATCTCTTCACCTGCGGCGACAAGGTGAGCTTCGAGGCGGCGATCCAGACGATTGCCAAGGGCTTCGGCTCCAACGAGTGGATCGTCTCCAGCATGATGCACCGCGGCATCGTCGGGACCAACGGCATCGAGCGGCTGGTTCCGGTGTTCGATGCTCCGGCGGCGCGCTTTTCACTGTCGTGGCGGGAGCGTTTCGACACCTCGCAAGCCTACGGACTTTCGGCCGCGATCGACATCTACGAGTGCGGCGAAAACTGCTGGAACGACCGGGCGGCCCATCCGGCCCGGTTCGCCGGTCTGGCCGGGTTGCTGGGGTGCGCCCCTGCGGGCGAACTCCGCTTCAACCCGGAGGCGGAGGGCGGCTGCACCTTCGAATTTCCCCTGGAAAAAGGGCGCATCGCCGGACGTTGCGACTCCCGCAGCCGGAATCTCTATTTCGATATTTTCGTCGGCGGTTTCTTCGACCCCCGGGTGGCGGCCGAATACCTGGTGGAGGCCTTCCAGGGCCGCTACTACCGCCTGCAGCCCCAGGTGAGGCAGTAAAATGCAGCGGCGGCGCCCCACCATCCTTATCGTCGACGACGAGCACAACACCCGCGAAGCCATGGCGCGTTACCTCAAAGCGCGCTTCGAAGTGGCGACGGCGGCGGATGGGGAGGCGGCCATCGAGCTGTTGAAAGAGAAGAATTTCGACCTGGTGCTGACCGATCTGCGCATGCCCAACGCCGACGGCATGAGCGTGCTGGAGGCCGCGCAAAGCAAGGCCGACCGACCGCTCTGCATCCTCCTCACCGCCTACGGTTCGATCGAGAACGCAGTTCAGGCGGTCAAGAAGGGAGCCTTCGATTTCGTCTCCAAGCCGGTCAAGCTCGACAAGCTTGAAGCGGTGATCGAAGCCGCCCTCGCTTCACGCGAAACGAAAGTCCCCGGCGAAGCGAAACCCGCCGAAACCAAATCCGCCCCGCTCCCCGGCTCCGCCGCCATGCGCCGGGCGCTGGAGATGGTGGAGACCGTCGCCCCCACCCGCTCCACCGTGCTCCTGACCGGCGAGTCGGGAACCGGCAAAGAGGTGGCGGCGCGGCTGATCCACGACCGCAGCGGGCGGACCGGCTACTTCATCCCGGTCCACTGTGCCGCGCTGACCGCGACGCTGCTCGAAAGCGAACTCTTCGGCTACGAAAAGGGCGCCTTCACCGGCGCGGCCGAACAGCGCAAAGGACGCTTCGAGCTGGCCGACCACGGCACCCTCTTCCTCGACGAAATCGGCGAGATCGACCCCGCCACCCAGATCAAGCTGCTGCGGGTTCTGGAAACCCGCTCCTTCGAGCGCGTCGGCGGCTCCGAGACGATCAAGGTGGACGTCCGCCTGATCGCCGCCACCAACCGCGACCTCCGCCAGATGGTGGTCGAGAAAACCTTCCGCGAAGACCTCTTCTACCGGCTGTCGGTGGTCAACCTCGAACTCCCGCCCCTGCGGGAACGCCGGGATGAAATCCCCCTCCTCACCGAGCGCTTCATCGCCGAATTCGCCCGCGACAACGACCGGAACGTAACCGGCATCGCCCCGGACGCCCAGGGACTCCTCATCGGCTACCCCTGGCCCGGGAACATCCGCGAATTGCGCAACTGCATCGAATGCATGGTGGTGCTCTCGAAAGGCGGAACGCTGACCGTCGCCGATATTCCGGAAAATATCCGCCGCCACGAACCCCTGATTCCCTCTTCTTCCCCCGCCGCCGAACCGGCGATCCACACCTTCGCCGCCACCGAGCAGGAGTTGATCGAAAAGGCGTTGGCCGAGTGCAACGGCAACCGCACCGCCGCCGCCAAGCTCCTCGGCATCAGCCGCCGCACCCTCCACCGCCGCCTGGCGGAACACCGTGATTCGTAACTAAGTACGGTTCTCGCTGGGCCAGGCTGGCCCAGAAAGAAAACGTGGTTAAACCAAAGTCGGTATGGGCCGTAAGCCGATAGACGTAAGATTAGTCGGCGGCGAAACCGGCTTCGTCAACGAGCAGCTGTTTGAGCTTGGCGAGGGCTTGATTCTGGATTTGGCGAACGCGTTCGCGGGTGCGTCCGATTTCCTGACTGACTTCTTCGAGGGTGAGGGGACGGTTGCCGCGGAGCCCGAAACGCATTTCGAGGATGCGGCGTTCGCGTTCTTCGAGTTTCTCGAGGAGGTCCATCAGGCGGAAGACGGATTCGACGTCGCCGAGGATCTGGTCGGGGGTCATGGCGTGGCGGTCCGGGATGATGTCCTGGAATTCGCCTTCTTCGCCCTGCTGGATGGGGTCGTGGAGGGAGAAGGTGCGCAGATCGGCGAGGCGGAGTCCGGCGACGGTGCGTTCGCTGAAGTCGAGGAGTTCGGCGATTTCGGCGTCGGAGGGTTCGCGGCCGAGTTCTTCGGTCAGCTTCATGCGGACCGATTTGATCTTATTGATTTTGCCCGCGGACTGGACCGGGATGCGGATGGTCCGGCTCTGGTTGGCCAGGGCGCGGCGCATGGATTGCTTGATCCACCAGGCGGCGTAGCTGCTGAACTTGGCGCCTTTGGCGGGGTCGAATTTTTCGACGGCGCGCATCAGGCCGATGTTCCCTTCGGAGATGAGGTCGAGAAGGGGGAGCCCGAGGCCCTTGAAGTCGTGGGCGATTTTGACCACGAGGCGGAGGTTGGCTTTGATCAGCGTGGAGCGGGCGTCTTCATGGAGGTATTCGTCGTTGCCGTGGATGGCGTCGGCGAGTTCGGCCTCTTCTTTTTTATTGACGAGGGGGATGCGGGCGATTTCGCCCATGTAGACCTTCATGGTGTCGTTTTTGGCGCCGGCGATGACTTTCGACTCGAGGGCGATTTTACGCGCGGAGTCTTTTTCCTGCTTGGTGCGCGGCTGAACCGCCTGATCGGAGCTTTTGCGGCGGGAGGGCTTGACGGGCTGCTCCGCTTCGACCGGGGGGGCTTCCGCTTCGAGGACGGGTTCGGCGGGCTTCGCTTTCCGGGGGGCGAACTTGGTCGGCGGGGCTTCCACCTTTTTGATGACCAGTTTGCGTCCGGCCCGCGAGATGCTGATCGGCTCGACGGAGGGCATGACCTCGTCTTCGTCGATGAATTCGGCGGGCGCGGCGAGGGGGGTCACGGTGATCTCTTCGGTGACGATCACTTCGACCGAAGCGAGCGGCGCGGGCGTTTCCGCAACGGGCGCGGTTTTCTTGGGGGCGGCGGCCTTTTTCGTTGCCGGGGCCTTTTTCGCTTCCGCCTTCACTTCGGGGAGAGGGGCGGGTTCGGGCGTCGCCACTGCCGCCGTCTTTTTAACGGCGGGGGCTTTCTTCACTTCCGCCTTCACTTCGGGGGCGGGCTTCGCGGCGGCTTTTTTGGGAGCGGCGGGAGCTTTTTTGGCTTCGGCTTTCGCTTCGACGACGGGGGCCGTTTTTTTGGCGACGGGGGTCTTCTTCACTTCGTCGGCGACAAGGGCGGTCTTCTTCCCCTCTTTGACGGGGGCGGTCTTTTTCTCAGCCATGATACTCCTTACATCCCTCCCGTGAACACCGAAACGCACCGGGACTCTCGATATTATTATAAAAAAACTGATTATCTTAGAGGAAGCGCTATAAAAAGTTGCAATATGGGCTTATAATAAGAGACTGGCGGCATATTGCGAAAACGTTGCTAAGGCATTTCCATAAATTGAACAATTTATACGAAAATGGGTAAAAATCAAGGCGTTAATCCATCGAATTGGCGAAATTTCCTGAAAAAATATCTGGAAGACGCTGATAACGCATTTCTTGACCGGGTCGGAGTCGATCCGGCGGCGGTGACGCTGCCCCTTTTGCGCGCCGCTCTCAACAGCCCGGGAACGGTGGTGGCCGTGCTGCCCGAATTGACCATGGTGGATCGCGTGGCCGCCGAGATCGAGGCGATTCTGCGGGAGGTCGGACTGGAACTCTCGACGCTGGTGATTCCGGAGGCCGGACGCGGCAAGCTGCTGTTCCCCGGGGGCGAGAGTAAACGCGCGCGCGCCTTGAACCTGGCGCTGGACGCCTCGTTCCGGCTGGTGCTGGGGAGCGTCCACGCCCTCCTGGCCCCCGCGCCGCCGCCGGAGGAGACGCGCGAAGCGATTTTGACCCTGCGCCCCGGCATGGAGATTTCGGTGACCGAGCTGGTCGAGCGGCTGGTCCGGCTCGACTACGACGACGAATACGAAGCGACGGTCGCCGGGGAGTTCGCCCGCCGGGGCGGCATTGTCGACATCTTCAGCCCGGCGGCGGATGCGCCCTGCCGGGTGGAGTTTTTCGGCGACGCCATCGATTCCCTGCGCGGGTTTTCGCCGGAGACCCAGCGCTCCACCGGCGAAATTGCCGAGTACCGGGTGATCGGCCGCGCCGGGATTACCGCCGGCGGAGCCGCCGCCGGGGACCTCTTCAACTACTTCGAGAAACGCGACTGGCGGATGCTGGTCGTTTACCCCGAGCTTTGCCGCGAACGGCTGGCCCGCTACTCCGAAGCGGAGCGGGTGGAGCGCTTCGACCACCTGTTGGAGAAGCAGCAGAAGGCGGGATTGTCGCTGTCGCTGCTCGACGCCGTCGCCGAAGCCTACGTCTTTCACGCGCCCTCGGCGGACGCCTTCCCGGCGACCGGCGAACTGGCGGGGGAACTGGCCCCCGAGGCCCGGCAGGGCGCGGAGGAGCTGCGCCGCGAGCTCTTCATCGGGGCGATCCGGGGCGCGGCGGCGCGGGCGGCGGTGGCGCTGGTGGCGCCGCACGAGGAGAATTTGCCCGCCTTCCGCGAATACTGCAATCGCCACCGGTTGGGCGATCTCGCGATCGAGTTCGACGTGGCGGGGTTGCAGTCCGGATTTTCGCTGCCGGGGATCGGCCTCCTGGTGGTGACCGAAAAGGAGTTGCTCCACACCGGATTTTTGCGCGATACGGCGGTGTCGGATGGAGAGTTGCAGGCGGCGGAGATGATTCCGGCGCGGATTCCGGAGTTTTCGCTGGCCGAATTGGACGAGGGGGACTACGCGGTTCACCTCGATCACGGCATCGGCATCTACCGGGGGTTCAAACGAATGGAGAACCGCGGGATCAGCCGCGAGGTGCTGGTGCTGGAATACCGCGACGGCCAATTGATGTACGTTCCTCTGTTGCAGGCGCATAAGGTGAGCCGTTACCTCGGCAGCGCCGGCAAGGTGACCTTGCATAAGCTGGGCGGCGCGCGCTGGAGCCGCGACAAGGAGAGCGTCCGGCAGAGCGTCCGCTCCTACGCCGCCGACATGCTGCGGCTTCAGGCGATGCGACAGGCGGCGCCGGGGATCGCTTTCCCCAAGGACGACGCCGAGGGGCTGGCGTTTCTCAAGGCCTTCCCCTATGCCGATACGCCCGATCAGCGGCGTTCGACGGCGGAGATGAAGCGCGATATGGAGTCCACCCGGCCGATGGACCGGCTGCTCTGCGGCGACGTCGGCTACGGCAAGACCGAGATCGCCATGCGGGCGGTCTTCAAGGCGGTGGCGGCGGGCTACCAGGCGGCGATATTGGCGCCGACGACCGTGCTGGCGCAGCAGCATTACTACAGCTTCCGCGAACGGTTTGCGGCCTATCCCTTCAACATCGAGGTGCTGAGCCGGTTCCGCTCGGCGGGAGAGCAGGAAGAGGTGATCCGGCGGCTGGAGCGGGGGGCGGTGGATATCGTCATCGGCACCCACCGGCTGTGCAATCCGGAATTGAAATTCAGCAATCTCGGCCTCGTGGTGATCGACGAGGAGCAGCGCTTCGGGGTGAAGCACAAGGAGCGGCTGCGCCACTTCCGGGCGGAGGTGGATGTGCTGACGATGTCGGCCACGCCGATCCCCCGGACGCTCTATCTCGCCATGGCGGGGGCGCGCGACCTCAGCACCTTGATGACCGCGCCGAAGCAGCGGCTGCCGGTGAAAACGGTGATCGCGCCGGCGGAGGAGCCTTTGATCGTCCAGGCGATCCGGGCGGAGCTGGCGCGGGGGGGGCAGATTTACTACTTACACAACCGGGTGCGCTCCATCGAGGATACGGCGGATCATCTGCGGAAGCTGATCCCCGAGGCGCGCTTCGCCATCGCCCACGGCCAGATGCCGGAGCATGAGCTGGAGGAGGTGATGAACGCCTTTTTGGAGGGCCGGGTGGACTGCCTTGTTTGCAGCACCATCGTCGAGTCGGGCCTCGACGTGCCGAACGCCAACACCATCATCATCGAGCGGGCCGACCGCTTCGGACTGGCCGAACTTTATCAGTTGCGCGGGCGGGTGGGGCGCTGGAAGCATCAGGCCTACGCCTATTTACTCCTGCCGCCGAGCCAGCTGGTGAGCAGCGACGCGCGGAAGCGGCTGGCGGCGATCCGGCGCTGTTCGAATCTGGGGGCGGGGTTCCAGCTGGCTTTGCATGACCTGGAGATCCGGGGGTCGGGGAACTTGCTGGGTTCGGAGCAATCCGGGCACCTCAATCTGATCGGTTTTGATTTGTACTGCCAGCTGCTGCAGCAGGAGGTGGGGCATCTGCGGGGCGAGAAGCGGGAGTTCCTGCCCGAGGTGGAGCTGGGGATCGAATTCGTCAGCTTCACCCTGACCGCGCCGAAGGATCAGCTGGCGGCGGCGTTTCCGGCGGCCTATATCGGCGCGGAGCGGCTGCGGCTCGACGCCTACCGCAAGCTGGCGGCGCTGGAGAGCGAGGAGGCGTTGGAGGAGTTCGCCGTGGAGTTGCGCGACCGCTTCGGCCCTCTGCCGGAGTGCGCGAAGAACCTTCTTGAGGTGGTGCGGCTGCGGATTCTCGCCGCCCGGGCGGGCTATGAATTGTTTAACGTCGCCGAGAACCGGGTCACCTTGCGGAACCCGGGGGGAACGGTGTATCGGATCAAGGGGTTGATTCCGACCCTGGATCCGCGTGATCCGCCGAAATTGCGGTTGGCGCATTTATTGAAAATTTTACGGGGAATCCCGGAAAGACGAGAGGAAGCATGAGCCGGATCGATTTACACGTACACAGCACCGCTTCGGATGGAACCGATCCGCCGGGGGAGATTCCGCGGCTGGCGGCGGAGGCCGGGTTAAGGGCGGTGGCGCTGACCGACCACGACACGGTGGCGGGGATTCCGGCTTTTTTGGAGGCGGCGCGGGCGTATCCGGAGCTGGAGGCGATTCCCGGGGTGGAGCTTTCGACGTTATACAGCGCCCGTGAATTGCACCTGGTGGGGTTATTCATCGATCCGGAGTCGGAGGTGCTGCTGCGCTTCCTCGAAACCATGCGGCAGGAGCGGCGGGAGCGGGGGGAGCGGATCCGGCAGAAGCTGACGAGCCTGGGGTATCCTTTGACACGGGACGACCCGGCGTTCGGGTTGTTGCCGGAGGGAGCTTCGCTGGGGCGTCCGCACTTTGCGCGGGCGCTGGTGACGAAGTATGGATTCAGCGACATGCAGGCGGTGTTCGATAAATTGCTAAAGCACGGGGCGGCGGCGTATGTGCCGCGGAAGCTGCCGGACCCGGGGGAGGCGATTGCGACGATCCATGCGGCGGGCGGGGTGGCGGTTTGGGCGCACCCGGTGTACCGCGAGCGGAACGAGCGGGCGTTTGCAAAGCGGATCATGAAGCGCTTCGCGCCATTGGGATTGGATGGGGTGGAGGCGTACTACAGCTTATTCGGACCGGGGGAGACGGCGTTGATCCGGGAGCTGGCGGGGGTGTATGGGCTGGCGTTGTCGGGGGGGAGCGATTACCACGGGGATGCGACGAAGATCAATATCGGCAGCGGGGCGGGGAAACTGGCGGTGCCGGGTGAGTTATTGGACGAATTAAAAAAAAGAAAACTTTAAAAAAATAGGCCGCAGGCCGTGCGCCCCCGGCCGAGCCGGGACGCAGTCCAGCGCGCGGACAGCGCTGGTCGCTTGCCGAAAGAATTTTCGGCAAGCGAAACGCGGCACCTCAAGTAGATACCGACCGGCGGAGCGCTGCCGATAAAAGATGGCTTTGCCAATCTTTTATCGAGCCGCAGCGCGCGGAGCCGCAGCCGGAAACCGTTCGCATTACCCAGCCGATACCCTCTCGACTATCCTCCGCCGCGCTGTTGCGCTATGGAGGACAAGTCGGCCCGCACGGAACTGGGAGCAGTCTTACCCCAAAGACCC
>JAVBRV010000332.1:0-11362 GCA_031547585.1 Victivallaceae bacterium | reverse complement strand
GGGTTCGGGGAGGGGAAGGGAAACTTTTTTTCCTCGTGAAAAAAAGTTTCCCTTCCCCTCCCCGATTCCCGGCGCGTCGTATTGTAAAGAGGCGCGGAGTTCGCGGGCTCGGGAGAGTTTTTCTTCGAGTTCGGCGAGGTGGGTTTTGGCGTCGGCGACGACTTGGGGGGGGGCTTTGGCGACGAATTTCTCGTTGGAGAGTTTGGCTTTGGAGCCGTTGATCCAGCCTTCGAGTTCTTTGATTTGTTTATCGAGTCGGGCTTGTTCGGCTTCGATGTCGATGAGTCCGGCGAGGGGCAGGTGGATGGTGCCTGCTTTGCAGATGGCCGAGGGGGCGGCGCCTTGGGTGTTGGCGTCGTAGTCGGCGAGGGAGAACTCAATAGTCTCGGCGTTGAGGAGGCTTTTGAGGGATGCCTCGTCCTTTTTGAGAAATTCGAGGGTTTCGTTGTCGACGGCTTTCAGGTAATATTTGAGGGGTTTGCCGTCGGGCAGGTTGTAGGAGCTGCGGAGGAAGCGGCCGCCTTTGACGAGTTCGAATTTGCCTTCGACTTTTTCGGTGGCGGAACCGGCTTCGGCGGCGAAGCCGTCATTTTCGGGCCAGGCGGCGTACATGATGGTTTCGCCTTCTTTGGCGAAGCCCATGGCGTGGTAGAGTTCTTCGGTGATGAAGGGCATGAAGGGGTGGAGGAGCCGGAGGATGCGGTTGAGGGCGTAGTCGAGGACGGCGAGGGCGCGTTCCCTGGCTTCGCCGCCGGCGCGGAGCGGCACCTTTTCGGCTTCGATGAACCAGTCGCAGAAGTCGGACCAGACAAGGTCGTAGAGTTCGTGCGCGGCGCTGTGGAAGCGGAATTCTTTGAGGCCGGTGGTGATGGAGGCGGCGCCGGCGTCAAGCTTGGCGAGCATCCAGCGTTCGTCGGCGGAGAGGCCGGCGCGGGTTTCGGCCGAGAGTTCGGCGAATTCGCCGGAAGCATCGCCGTGCATCTGGCGGAAGCGGCAGGCGTTCCAGAGTTTATTGGCGAAGTTGCGGCCGATTTCGCATTTGTCGTTGCTGTAGCGGATGTCCATGCCGACGGGGGCGATGTAGGTGATCGAGAAGCGGAGCGCATCGGCGCCGTATTCGGCGATCACGTCGAGGGGGTCGGGGGAATTGCCCAGCGATTTCGAGAGCTTGCGCCCCTGTTCGTCACGGATGATGCTGGTGAAGTAGACGTTGCGGAAGGGGATCCGCCCCATGAATTCCTGCCCGGCCATGATCATGCGGGCGACCCAGAAAAAGATGATATCGGGGCCCGTGACGAGGTCGTTCGTCGGGTAGAAGTACTTGAGCTCGTCGGTTTTCTCCGGCCAGCCCATGATGGAGAAGGGCCAGAGCCAGCTGCTGAACCAGGTGTCGAGGACGTCGTCCTCCTGCCGCCACTTGCCGGGGATCGCGGGGGCTTCGAGGCCGACGTGCATGTCGCCGTTTTCGTCGTTGTACCAGGCGGGGATGCGGTGGCCCCACCAGATCTGGCGCGAGATGCACCAATCCTGGATGTTCTCCATCCAGTGGAAGTAGGTTTTGCTCCAGCGTTCCGGGTGGAACTGGATCTCGCCGGTTTTCACCGCTTCGATGGCCGGTTTCGCCAGCTCCTTCATGTTGCAGAACCACTGATGGCTGGCGATGGTTTCGATGGGGACGTCGCCGCGTTCGGAGTAGCCGACGGCGTGGACGATCTCATCGATCTTCTCCAAGAGCCCTTCGGCTTCGAGGAGTTCGACGCAGAGTTTGCGGGCGTCGAAGCGGTCCATTCCGTCGAAACGTTCGCCGGCGCGGAGGTTGAGCGAGCCGTTGTCGTTGAGGATGTTGATGACTTCGAGGTTGTGGCGGCGGCCGACTTCGAAGTCGTTCGGGTCGTGGCCCGGAGTGATTTTGACGCAGCCGGTTCCCTTGGTCGGATCGACGTAGCTGTCGGCGACGATCGGAATCTCGCGGTTGGTGAGGGGGAGCTTCACCAATTTCCCCACCAGCTCGCGATAACGTTCATCTTCGGGGTGGACGGCCACGGCGGTGTCGCCGAGCATGGTTTCCGGGCGGGTGGTGGCGATGCGGATAAAGCCCGAACCGTCGGCCAGGGGGTAGCGGAAGTAGTAGAACTTGCCCGGAACCTCCTTGTAGATCACCTCTTCGTCGGAGAGCGCGCTCTTGGCGGCGGGGCACCAGTTGATCATCCGCAACCCGCGGTAGATGTAGCCCTTGTTGTAGAGCTCGACAAAGACCTTCTGGACGGCGTTCGACAGGCCTTCATCCATAGTGAAGCGTTCGCGCTCCCAGTCGCAGGAGCAGCCGAGGGTGCGCAGCTGCCGGATGATTTTCCCCCCGAACTCCTCCTTCCACTGCCAGACCCGCCGCACGAACTCCTCGCGTCCAAGCTCGTCGCGGCCGGTGTTCTCGTTGGCGCGCAGATGTTTCTCGACCCGCGCCTCGGTGGCGATGCCCGCATGGTCGGTTCCGGGGAACCAGGAGACCTCCTCGCCCAGCATCCGGTGCCAGCGGCAGAGGATGTCCTGCAAGGTGTTGTTGAGCACGTGGCCCAGCGTCAGGATGCCCGTGACGTTCGGCGGCGGAATCACAATCGAATAGGGCTTCTTCGCCGGATTCGGCTTGCCGTGGAAAAATCCGGATTTCTCCCACGTCGGGAACCACTTCGCTTCCACATCGGCCGGCTCGTACGCGCGCGGCAGGGCTTCTTTCGTGCTCATTGCAAAACTCCTGATTATATAATAATAAGATTTTTCAGAATAATTGTGCCGCTGGCCTTATAGACGAGAGGGCATCCAACAAGGCGAGATTACCCGGCCCGATGGGCGAGAGGGTATCTGGCCGGGCGCGAGAGGCAAACAGTTTCCGGCTGCGGCTCCGCGCGCCGGGCTCATAAAAAGGCAGGCGAAGCCGCCTTTTTATGGCAGCGCTCCGCCGATTGGTACTACCTCTGGGGCCGCGTTTCGCTCACCGAAATTCTTTCGGCGAGCGACCAGCGCTGTCCGCGCGCTGGACTGCGTCCCGGCTCGGCCGGGTGCGGGCGGTTGGGTCGCCACCGTTTTTTTTAAATTTTTATTTAAGGAAGGAGGGAAGTTTTTCGTGCAGAAGCCCGTTCGTCGCCGCGACGCCCTTCTCCGGAAACTCCCCCCCTCCCACATAATCCGTCACCGTCCCGCCCGCCTCCGTCACCACCAGCGCACCGGCAGCCACATCGTACGCCCCCAGACAGGACTCCCAATAGCCTTCCAGACGACCGGCGGCCACATAGCACAAATCCATCGCCGCCGAACCCGAACGCCGAACCTCCTGCGAAGCCCGGAAAATCGTCGGCAAACGGTCCAGGTTGTCCGGCCGCATCCGCGCCCGCACGCACGCGAAACCCGTCGCCAACAGCGCCAGCTGAAAATTCGTCTCGCGCGACACCCGCAGCCGTTCGCCGTTCAACCACGCGCCGCCTCCCCGCTCCGCCCAGAAGAGTTCATCGAGCCGGGGGCAATACACCACCCCCACCTCCCGAACTCCATCCACCGAAAACCCGATGGACACCGAGTAAAACGGGTAGTCATGCACAAAATTCGTCGTCCCGTCAATCGGGTCGATCGTCCAGACCGCACGGGCGTCCATATGCGACTTGCCCGTCTCTTCGCCGAAAATTCCATCCCCGGGGCGGAATTCGCCGATCGCCCGGACAATCAAATCCTCCGTCTCGCGATCCACCACCGTCACCAGGTCGGTCGGGTTATCCCCCTTATACATCACCTCGGTGGAGCCGAGCATCTTCCGCCGCTCCATCGCGTGTTTCCCCGCCCGGCGGGCCAGGTCTTTGGCAAATTCCAGGATTTCACTCATCGGTTCCGCAGCTCCTCCAGGCGTTGTTCGCATACCATGACCAGAATCGGCTCCACCACCAGGTCGAACTCCCCCTCCATAATCTTCGGCAGGTCGTGGGAGCTGACGTTGAAACGGTGATCGGTCACCCGGTTCTGCGGGAAATTGTAGGTGCGGATGCGCTCGCTGCGGTCGCCGGTCCCCACCTGCGAACGCTTGTCGGCCGCCTGCTTATCGGCCTCGGCCTCCAGCTTCGCCTCCCAGAGACGCGCATAGAGAATTCGGAGCGCGATCTCCTTGTTGCGGTGCTGCGACTTCTCCTGCTGGCTGGCCACCGAAAGTCCGGTGGGGATGTGGGTCACCCGGACCGCCGAGTCCGTGGTGTTGACGCACTGCCCGCCGGGGCCGCTCGAACGGAACACGTCGAAGCGCAGGTCCTCCTGCCGGATGTCCAGCTCGACCTCCTCCGCCTCGGGCATCACCGACACGGTCACGGTCGAGGTGTGAATCCGCCCCCCCGCCTCGGTCGCGGGAACCCGCTGCACCCGGTGCACGCCGCTCTCGTATTTCATCCGCGAAAACACCTCGCCGCCCGAAAGCGAAAACGAGGCGTTCTTGATCCCCCCGAGGTCGGTGTCGCTCTCATCGAGCAATTCACACTTCCACCCCTGGATTTCCGCGTATTTCAGATAGGCGCGGTACAGCTCGCCGGCAAACAGGGCCGCTTCGTCGCCGCCCGCCGCCGGTTTGATCTCGATGATGATGTTCTTGCCGTCGTTGGGGTCGGGCGGCAGCAGCGAAATCTGAATCGTATTCTCCAGCGCTTTCGCCTTTTCCTCCAGCGCCGCAAGG
Organism: Victivallaceae bacterium; assembly: GCA_031547585.1. Taxonomy (GTDB): domain Bacteria; phylum Verrucomicrobiota; class Lentisphaeria; order Victivallales; family Victivallaceae; genus Victivallis. The sequence continues at coordinate 6,663 of JAVBRV010000332.1, read as the reverse complement.
TCCGCGGTCACCAGGTCGCGCAGCTCGGCATCCGCCTCGCCCGCCAGCAATTCGTGATTCTGCCCAATCTCGTCAAGCGCGCGGTTCCAGGCGTCGAAATGCTCGAACAGCTGTTCGAGCTTGCGGTGTTCGCGCGTCAGCTTGCGGCTCTCTTCGGGGTGGGCGTAGACACCGGGGTCGGCCAGCAGCGCCTCCACTTCCGTCTGACGCTCCCGCAACTTCCCGATATATCCGGCGATATCTTCCGGAACCATAATCCCTTAACTCCACATCAAAAAGGGCCTGCCCGGAAACTTGAATCCCCGGCAGACCCCTTGTTCAAAAACAGGATTAATCCTGCTTCTTATAGCGGCGGTTGAACTTGTCGATCCGGCCCGCGGTATCGACGAATTTCTGCTTGCCGGTGAAGAAGGGGTGGCACTTCGCGCAGATGCCTACCTTCATGTCGGGACGGGTCGACTTGATGTGCCAGACTTCGCCGCAAGCGCAGGAAACGGTCGCGTCGCCGTATTTCGGATGAATATCTTTTCTCATTTGACCAACTCCGGTTGTTCTTATAGTTGTACGAAAGTCAAGACGTTAATATAAACCGCCTCCGGAAACTTTTCAAGCGATCGGCCGATTTTTTTTGAATCGCGGTGGATTTTTTTCACCAAGGGGGTATATTGTTCAGGAACCAAACAGGAGATTCAGATCATGTTTCAGGTTCCTTTGACCTTCCTCTTCGACTTCGAGCACACCACCGACAAGAGCCGCCCCTACGTCATGCAGGAATTCGCCGCCAACGGCGCGCGCCACCTGGTGCTGACCGATACCCTCATCTCCATGATCCTCAAACACTCGCCGCTGGAAGCCGCGCTGCAGAAAGAGATGGCCGCCGCCGGGCTCACCTTCGTCGATTCCCACGCCCCCTTCGGGCCGCTGCTCGACCTCAACTGCCCCGAGCCCGGGTTCCGCAAACAGATGATCGCCCGGCATAAACTCACCCTCGAACTGGTCGCGGGCATGGGCGTCGACACCGTTACCATCCACGTCGGCAACAATCACTGGCTCCCGCCGGAAGAGGCCTCCACCGGGAAGAACATCGCCCGCATCGACGACGCACTCGAAGCCATCCTCCCCACCGCCGAAGCCTGCGGCGTCACCGTCTGCATCGAAAACATCTGGTTCACCACCAACACCCCAGAAGTGCTGCTGGATCTCAAGAAGAAATTCCCCACCGACGCCCTCGGCTTCTGCTACGACTCCGGCCACGCCAATCTGATGGATCGCGGCCGCGACCTCGAAACCGGTCCCGCCCGGACCGGCTGGGCCAATGCCGGTTATCCCGAAGTCAACTGGGAAAACCGGGCGCTGGAGAAGATGCTTCCCCACGTGGTCAACTGCCACCTTCACGACAACGACGGCACCGACGATCAGCACCGCGAACCCGGCCGCGGCAACACCGACTGGCCGCACATCATCCGGCTGCTGCGCCGGGCGCCGCGCCTCAAGAGCATCCAGAGCGAAGTGATCCCGGTCCGCGCGGGGCTTCCCATCCGCACGCTCTGCGAAATCTTCCACAAGCTCGCCGAGATCGAATAACTCAGATCCGCTGCAGTGAGAGGGTGAACCGGACCGGCTCCGCCGGAATCCGGTACTGCGGCAGCGTCCCCGGGCCGTGGCTGCCGTTGCCGACGCCCGCGTTCGCGTAGTCGATGTTCCAGATCACCCGCGAGGGTTCCGGGAGGTCGTAGCTGTGCTGCGCCCGATCCAGCTCCTCGGCGGTGTGGTAGTGGACGCTCATCTCGAGGAGCGAATCCCCCGCCGCGACGAGACCATGGCCCGCCGCGTCGGTCAGGGTTCCCCGGAGGATGTCGGTCAAGTTCCCGTTCTCCTGCGGCATGACATACTCCTGGTAGAGTTCGGCGACGCTCTTTTCGTACTCGCCGAAATGCGCGCCGAGCTTGCGGTCGCGGTAAGTCTCGAAGGGACCGCGCCCGACCCATTGGAAGCGGTTCCAGTCAAGCGGCAGAGTCAGCCGGTAGCCGATCCGGGGGAGCATGGCAAGTCCGGCGGCGGGCGTCGCTTCGCAGTGAATCAACACCCCCCGCTCCGTAATCTCATAGCGTTCGCGCACCTCGCACAGCCGGGAGACGCGCCGCACTTCGCGGCCGTCCGCGCTGCGCTCGATCCGCCATTCGGGGCGGTTGAAGCCGATCTTGCGCCACTCCTCCTGGAAGGGGCGGTCGTTGTTGGTCGGGGCGCGCCAGAGCTGAAATTCGAGGTGGCTTTCCAGAAACTCGCGCCAATCGAATGTCTTAGCGGTTTCCGCCGGGAGGAGGCGGCAGGCGGGGAGCGCAAGCACCAGTTGCTCATCCTCGATCAGCCGGTCGCCGTCGAAGACCTTGACATCGAGGAAGTTGGTTCCGGCTGGAGAAAAGGATACGGCGGCCTCCTCCCCCGGCGGGCAGGCGAAAGCCAGCTCCTTCCCGTCGGCTTCCACCCGGAATTCGCCGAGATCGCGGAAGGAGAGACGGTTGCGCACCGTGAGCTTCCCGCCGCCAAAGGCAAAAACGAAGGGGCGGTAGGTATGCTTCAGGTCGGCCAGCGCGCCTTTGACCCGGCGTTCGGGGGCGACCAGCCCGTTGAAACAGAACTGATGGTCATTGGGGTAGTCGCCGAAGTCGCCGCCGTAGGCATAGAAGGGCTTGCCGTCGGGGGAAGTATGAACGATGCCCTGGTCGATCCAATCCCAGATGAAGCCGCCGATCAGCCGCTTTTCGCTCTCGATCAGCTCCCAGTATTCGCGCATATTGCCGGTCCCGTTGCCCATCGAGTGGGCGTACTCTTCGAGGAGAATCGGGCGGCCGGATTTCTCAGTAGCCAGCAATTCTTTGATCTTCTCGATGGGCGGATAGTGAAGGTCGACGATATCCACGCAAGGGTGCTCCCCGGCGTGATAGTAGTTCACCGGGCGCGAGGGATCGCGGCCGCGGAGGTAATCCGAACAGGCGATGATATTGTCGCCGAAACCGGATTCATTGCCGATCGACCAGGCGACGATCGAGGGATGATTCTTGTCGCGTTCGAGCATCCGTTCGACCCGGTCGAGATAGGCGGGCCGCCAGGCGGGGTCGACCGACAAGGCGCTCTGCATGCCGTGCGCTTCGAGGTCGGCCTCGTCGAAGACGTAGAGGCCGTATTCGTCGCACAATTCGTACCAGCGCTCCTGGTTGGGGTAGTGCGAGGTACGGACGGCGTTCAGGTTGTGCTCCTTCATGGCGCGCACGTCCCAGAGCATGTCTTCCTCGGTGACGGCGCGGCCCCGGCGGCAGTTGAATTCGTGGCGGTTGACGCCGCGCAGCAAAATCGGGCGGCCGTTGACCAGGAACTGCCCCTCCCGAATCTCCACCGTGCGGAAGCCGATCCGGGTATGAAGCGCGTCCTCGCGGGTACGCAGTTCGAGGCGGTAGAGGTTCGGCGTCTCGGCGGTCCAGGGGCGGACTCCCTCCACCCTCCGCCGGAACTCCAGGTTCGAGGGGAAGGTGTCGCAGAAGCAGCCGGAGAGTTCGACCTGAACGCTGCACGGTTCGGAGGTCTTGACCCGGATCCGGATTTCATCGAGGGTGGTCGTCACCTCGAAATCGTCGATCGACAGCGCGGGCTTCCAGTAGAGGCCGACGTCGCGGAAAATGCCCGAAAGCCACCACATATCCTGATCTTCGATATAGGTCGCATCGCTCCAGCGGTAGACGGTGACGGCGAGTTCGTTCTTCCCCTCTTTCAGGAAGGGGGAGAGTTCGAAGTCGGCGGGGTTCCGGCTCCCCTTGGCCGCGCCGACCGGTTGACCGTTGCACCAGAGCCGGTAAAAGGAGTCCACCCCGGCGAAGCGGATGAAGCAACGCTCCCGTTCCTCCGGCGCGATCTCGAAACGGGTTCGGTAGCAGCCCACCGGATTCGCCTCGGGAACCCGCGGCGGCGCGGCCGGGAAGGGATACTGGATGTTGGTGTAGATGGGGATGCCGTAGCCATTGAGTTCGATATGGGAAGGGACTTCGATTTCGGCCCAGCCTGCGGCGTCGAAACCGGCTGATTCGAAACCGGCGGGAATCCCTCCCGGGGTGGCGGCGTAGAAGAACTTCCACTTCCCGTTCAGCGAACGCTTGCGGCCGTGTTCGCGGGTGGCGGCGGCGGGCAGCCGGTTCTCGCCCAGAAAAGCGGGATTCTCCCACTCGTTCGCGCTGGCTCCGGCAGTCGTTTCCCGCCGGTAGCCGGCCAGGAGTCCGTTATCTTCCCAATCAATCTTCATGCAACCCCCATTTTCTTATTTTCACCATTTGTCATCCTGTTAAGATAATTCCGAAGCTCCTTTATTGCAAATATTTCGCTCGGATTATTCTTCCGGTTGCACACCCTGCAACCGGGTGCGCAACTCCCGCGGGGAGAAGCCGGTAAAGCCGCGCATAACGCGGGAAAAGTAATCGGGCGAAGCGAATCCGGCGAGCCCGGCGATCTCCTTCACCGGCAGCGCGCTTTCGCGCAGCAGACGCATCGCCTCCTGCCGCCGCAGGGAGTCGAGATACTCCTTTACCGGCAGCGCGTAAGCAGCCCGGAAAGAGCGGCTGAGGGAGACCCGGTGCAAGTGGAGCCGTTCCGCCACCATCTCGACGTTCAGCTCCGGATTACGGAAATTCTCGTCGATCAGGGCCCGGGCGCGGACGGCGGCGGACTCCCGGATGGGCGAACGTTCCGGCGCGGCGGCGCGGGCCAGAATCGCGAACGCCGCCGTCATCACCCCGAGGCGCGCCTCCGGCTCGGGGTCGCGGATGTCGAGCAGAATCCGGTTGAACAGCTCCTCCGGGCAGTCCCCCCTGCCGCAGAGGCCCGGCGGCAGCCCGAGTCCGTCGAAGAGGGCGGCGGCCAGCGGTCCTTCGACCGTCAGCCAGTAGTAGCGGCAGCCCCCCTCCCCCGACCGGATCCGGTGCGCCGTCCCCGGCGGGTAATACCAGACATCCCCCGGCGACAGCGTTTGAAAGCGGCCGTTGCGGTGGAAGCGCACTTCCCCTTCAACGCACCAGAAGAGTTCGCCGAAATCGGCTTCGCGGCGCTCCTCCTCCGCATCGCCGCTCAACTGATAGTGTCCGGCCGAGCGGACGAAAAAGCCGTTCCGTCCGCGCACTCCGGCAAAGTAAAATTCCCGGAATCCCGGGCCGGTTACAAAACTCTTCATGGATGTTACATTTTTACAGGTTTAAAAAGATTGAATTGAAGAAAATATACTTTATGTTATACAGAAATGCAACCTTAACGCAAGGAGTCATAGATCATGCGCACCACCGAACTTCTCGACGGAGTCTGGGAATTCGCCTTTGTCGAAGGCGGCAAGGCGGAGTTCCTCCCGGACCTCCAGTACCGCACTTTCCTCCCGGTTCCGGGCTGTTTCGACGCCCTGCCGGAGTATTACGGGCGGCGCGGCACCGGCCACTACCGGCGGAAAGTCCGGGGCGGCGGCCGCTCCAAGCTGGAGATCGGCGCCATGGGCCTCCGCGCCCGCCTCTTCTGGGACGGCCGCGAAATCGGCGGCACCGCCATGCCCTACACCCCCTTCGCCGTCATCTTCGACGCCGGCGCCGAGGGCGAGCACGAGCTCTCTATCGCCACCGATAACCGCCTCGAAACCGGCGAAGTCGAGCTGTTTCAGCCCTTCTATGACTTCTACGGCTATGGCGGCATCTACCGGAGCTGCCGCCTGACTCGCCTCCCCGCCTGGTCGATCGACGAACTGGCGGTGACTCCCCTTGACATCGCCACCGGTGAAGTCCGGGTCGAAATCCGCTTCGAAGGCGCGGTCCCCGCAAAGTTCCCCCTCTCTCTCGCCTTCGACGACGGAGAGGGAATCCCCCTGGAAGCCGCCGGGGAGACCTTTGAAACCACCCTCAACGTCCCCGCCTTCCGCCTCTGGTCGCCGGAAACGCCGAACCTCCACACCCTCACCGCCGCCACGGAGGCGGATTCCCATACGGTGGAATTCGGCATCCGCACCCTCGACTGGTCGGGTGAAACCCTGAAGCTCAACGGACGCCCGCTGAAGCTGATCGGCTACAACCGCCACGAGAGCCATCCGGAGTTCGGCGCGGCGACCCCCGACGCCCTCATCGCCTCGGACCTTCTCGCCATCAAGAAGCAGGGCTGCAACGTCATCCGCGGCAGCCATTACAAGCAGTGCGAGGCCATGCTCGCCTTCTGTGACCGCATCGGCCTCCTGGTCTGGGAGGAGTCGCTCGGCTGGGGGAACAACCCCGATCAGCTCAATTCGGAGCGCTTCTGCAAGCTCCAGCTCGAACAGACCGCCCGGATGGTCCGCGCCGGCCGCAACCACCCGTCGATCATCCTCTGGGGCTTCCTCAACGAAGCCTGCACCATGCTGCCGGAGTCGCGCCCCCTGGTGGAGAATCTGTGCAAGACCATCCGCGGGATCGACCGGTCGCGCCCCGTCACCTTCGCCTCGAACCGAATCGCCAAGGACATCTGCCTCGACCTGGTGGACGTCCTCAGCTTCAACACCTACCCCGGCTGGTACGATCACTTCGACGAACCGCGGGCGCTGGCGGCGGTCGGGGAGCGGTACGAGGAGCTGAAGCGCCTCGCCGACCGCCCGGACATCGCCGGGAAGCCGATCAT
>JAVBRV010000014.1:0-7355 GCA_031547585.1 Victivallaceae bacterium | reverse complement strand
CCGGCGAAGGCGAGCTTGCCGCGTTCGCCGGAGCGCTCCTTGCCGACGGAGAGCCCGGGGAACCCGGCGGCGGGGGAGCCGTATTCGTTGAATTGGAGCGCTTCCTGGCCGAGAATCAGCACGCCGCCTTTGCGGACGTAGGCTTCCAGCTTGGCGGGGGTTTCGGGGTAGGTCGCGTCGACGCCGGCGGCGACGAGGACGGGGTAGCGGTCGAGGCGTCCTTCGGGCAGCTGCTCCTCGAGAACCACGTCGAGCGGAATCTGGGCGTATTCCAGCGCTTCGCCGTAGCTGACGACGAGATTGCTGCAAATCTGCCCGGCGGAGCGGCCGAGGCGGTGGGTCGGGTACGAGAAAAGCAGCGCGGCCTGCCGCGGAATTCCCCGGTCGCGGGGCGTGAAGAGGTCGGCGACCTGAAGGACCTCCTTTTTCGCATCCATCAGCCCCAGCAGCGCCTCGGCCGGAACCGCGTAGGGGTTGAGCATCATATAGGGGAAGACCTCCGCCAGCTGTTTGGCGCCGTCGGGCTGCGGGAGCTTCCAGCGCGGATCGTTGCCGCGGCGGCTCCACTTGAAGATGTAGGTGGCGTTGAAGCCGCGGGCGTACTGGAGCCAGATCTTGTTGCGGAAGCTGCTCCGGGTTTTGCCCATATAGGTTTCTCCATCCATGATCGGCTTGCCGTCGCCGATGGCCCGCAGAAAGTGCGCGTGGAGGAGGTCGCTGCCGCCGGTGCCGCTGGTGAGCATATTCATATGGCGGTTGGTGAGGTAGAGGTTGGTGTTGAGGCCGCGCCAGCCGGAGAGCGGCTGGAAGCAGAACCCCGCCTCCGGACGGGTGTCGACGGCGCGCATCGCCTTCACCCCTTCGGCGCAGATGTCGGCGAAGGCCTCCTCCATGAATTTGATCCACTCGACGGAGAGGGCGACGTTTTCGGTCTGGAACTTGAAGTTCCCGATCGCCTCGAAATTCTTGTGCGAGGCGCCCCATTCGCGGTTGAGCCGGGCGAGGTCGCCCTGGTATTTCTTCTTCATCCGTTCGGAGAAGAGAGCGCGGTTGAAATTGCTCCAGTCATTGTAGTCGGGTTCGTTGAAGAGCTCGTAGACGAGGGGCTTGACGCCGAGCTTCTTATAGTATTCCACGCCGTAGGTCCACATTTCGAGCCAGAGCTTGCGTCCTTCGGGGGTGGTCAGGCTGTAGGGGACCCAGTGGTTATTGCCCCGGCCGGGAACCAGGAAGGCCGCCTTCGACGGCTCCTTGCCCTCTTCATACTTCAGCGCGCCGTGATGCCACCCGGCGCAGGTGTAGTCGACGTAGACGGGGAGCCCGGCCCGGAGGTAGCGGTCCTGCATCTTCTCGTTGACGCCGTTGCGGATGTAGCGCGAGCGGTACTTGTCGATCCACCAGTTGGGGGCGGGGGTGCCGACGGTGTCGAAGCCGAGACGCTGGAGGTCCTTGTAATCCTGGGTCGACTCATAGAGCCAGTCGAGGATGTGGGGGTAGCCGTAGGTCCGGGTGGAGACTTCCGGGGTGGTTCCTTCGTAATAGATGGTTCCCTCGAGGTAGCGGGGGACGCCGTCCACCAGGAAGTGCCCCTCTTTGGAGACGGTCACCTCCGCTCCCTGCCGCATCAATACCGGCAGCTTCAGGCTGTCGAAGGGAGGGAAGGGGTCGGTTTCGGCGGCAAACCCGGCGAATATTCCCGGAAAAACGGCACAGAGAAGGGCAGGGATGAGTTTCATGAGTACGAATCCTTGAATGTATATGATTGAGAGTTTATTTGCCGACAATGCCGTTTCCCCAGAAATAGGGGTCGATATAGAAATCCTGTTTGGGAATGGTATAGATTCGCCGGTTTTCGACATGGCCGTCGAGGAATCCGGCGGGAGTGGCATTATTATGCCGGTAGTCGATGGAACCGTTCAATTTTTGCAATGAGTCGGCGGCCCCGTATCCCCAATGCAGCGCCTTGGAGTCGGAGGCTATCACCGGATTGACGTATTGTATATCTCCGGCAAGAAAGCGTTTGGAAGGCGTTTTTACCAATTTGTAGTCCGGCGAAGCGCTGAGCCCGTAGGGACTCGGCGAGGAAGGGGAGGACACTTTGGCCACCATGTAATAATTGATTCCGTAATGATTGGTGTTCTGAAAATGGAGTGCGTAATCATTCGCACCCTGCGCCGGACAGGCCCAATACTCCAGCGGCCGGTATTGGTCGACGCCGCCGACAGTGGCGAATTTTTCCAGATGGGGATACTGAGCGGTTGCCGATAATCCCGATTTTACCGCAGCATATGCTACCCCCTGCCAACGACGATAGCCTGGGTTGGTGACGGTACTGGAATCGCGGACACCCGTACCGTAGGTCATTTCGTATTGCAGGAGGTTGAAAAGAATCTGTTTGACGTTGCTGGTGCATTTGATCGACCGCCCCTTATCCCGTGCCTTGGCGAGAGCGGGAAGCAGAATGGCGGCCAGAATGGCGATGATGGCGATAACGACCAACAATTCGATCAGTGTGAAACGGTTCCATCTTTTCATAATTTATCCCCTTTCTTCCACAGGATGCTTTTCCGGATGATGAGTTCGGCTGGTATGAGTTTTTCGATGATTTCGGTGCTTCCGTTCAGGCGGCCGATGAGGATGTCCAGTGATGCTTCGGCCATGGCGGGAATATTCAGGCCGATGGCGGTGAGGGGAGGGTTGTACAACCCCGACCACAGCGTACCGTCGATGGTGGCGACGGAGAGATCTTCCGGCACCCGGAGCCCGGCGGCGGCGAAACGGGGAATGAGCTGGGCGGAGATCCAATCCGAACCGGCGATCAACACCTCCGGCGGTTTTTCCCGAATCCGGCGGGTCAGGTCGTCGTAGTGGGCCGGTTTATTGAAGGGGATGGTGTGGTACTCCTCTTCCAGGTCGAACGTTTGGATGCACTCCCGGTAAGCCTGGTACTTGATCGGATATTGAGGGAAATCGGCGATGGCGATGCGACGGTAGCCACTTTCGACCAGCAGTTTGAAAAGCTGCTCCATACCGGGGAGGACATCGGAGGCGACGGAGCAGACGTCGATATTGCTGTGGCCGGTCACCGCCACCAGGGGGATATCCGGGCGGCGGAAGCGGTCGGTGCGCTCGCTCCGTTCCGAAAAAGCGTTGGAGATAATGACGACCCCGTCAACGGTGCGCGAGAAGAGCTTTTCCAGCGCGTCCAGCTCTTTCTCGAAGCTCCACTGGGTGAGCATGGCCATCAGCCGGTACCCGCGCTTCTCGGCGGCGATGGTCAGTTCCGAACAGAACTCCGCGTAAAACGGCTGGTTGATGTCGCCGCAGACAAAGCCGAGGATGCCGGTGGATTGGCTCTTCATCGCCTTGGCCAGGGCGTTCGGCCGGTAGTGATGCTCGGCGGCCAGGCGGCGAATCCGCTCCCGCGTCACTTCCGGAATCCGTTCCGCCAACGGCCGCCGGTTCAGCACAATGGAAACCGTTGCGGGGGAAACCCCCGCCAGTTCCGCCAGCCGCCCCAAAGTGATGCCGTTTGCCATGTTTTCACCAATCTGTTAAATGGATTTAACAACAATATTATACCTGATTTTTTTGCGAATGTCAAGATGGGTAGAAGAAAAAAACGATTTTTTTTGAGCAAAAAACGGTTTGGAGAAAGAAGAAAGATCAAACCGGCCTTGGCGGGCGGCTCATAGGGACTTTAGGGACTTTAGAGACATTAGGGACCCCGAAAACGGCAAGTAACAGCGCGTTATGGTCTCTATAGTCTCTATGGTCTCTATAGTCTCTATGGTCTCTATAGTCTCTATGGTCTCTATAGTCTCTATGGTCTCTATAGTCTCTATGGTCTCTATAGTCTCTATGGTCTCTATAGTCTCTATAGTCTCCATAGTCTCCATAGTCTCCATAGTCTCCATAGTCTCTATAGTCTCTATAGTCTCTATAGTCTCTATGCGATAACCAAATCACCCGCAAAATGGATTTTGCCAACGGCAAAAGCCGTTTTGCGCTGCCTCGCTTCTTTTGGGGAAGTGAGGAGGGGGTTCGGGGGAGGAGCGAAACTTCTTTTCTTCTCGGGAAGAAAAGGGGTTTCGCTCCTCCCCCGAGTCCCATCAGCGCTTGCTTAATTGAGAGAGGATGGCGCGGGCGTGGGTGAGGGCGGAGGGGCCGCCGCCGAGCATGCGGGCGATTTCGTGGATGCGTTGGTCGGGGGTGAGGATGCGGCTGGTGGAGGTGGTGCGGTTGTTTTCGGTATTTTTTTCGACGGCGAAGTGTCGTTCGCCGCGGGCGGCGACTTGGGCGAGGTGTGAGATGGAGAGGATCTGGCGTGATTTACCGAGGAGTGCGAGTTCGTCGCCGACGCGGTTGGCGGTTTCGCCGCCGATGTTGACGTCGATTTCGTCGAAGATGACGGTGGGGATGGAGTCGGCGTCGGCGAGGACGGTTTTGAGGGCGAGCATCAGGCGTGAGAGTTCGCCGGAGCTGGCGATTTTGCGCAGGGGTTGGAGGGGTTCGCCGGCGTTGGCGGAGAAGAGGAGTTCGATGCGGTCCATGCCGGTGGGGCCGGGGGGGATGGGGGTGAATCCGGCGTCGAGGCGGCTTTTGGCGAAGCCGATGGCGGAGAGTTTTTCCTGGGCGCGGCGGGTGAATTCGGCGGCGCTTTCCTGGCGCAGCTTGGAGAGTTGCAGGGCGGCGTCCGCCAATTCTTTTTCCAGCGTTTTGCGTCGGCGGTCGAACTCTTCGCGGGCGGCCCGGGTCCGGGTGAAGCGGTCGAGGCGTTCGGCGGCTTCTTCGCGGGCGTTGAGGACGTGTTCGAGGGTGGGTCCGTAGCGTCGTTTGAGGGTGAAGAGTTCGCCGAGGCGGGTTTCGAGGGCGGCGAGGGCTTCGGCGTCGAGGTCGACTTTTTCGGAGAGGATGCCGACCTCTTCGGAGAGGCGGTTGACGGCTTCCTGGATGGAGTCGCATTGTTCGAGCAAGCCGCCGGCGAGGGTTTCGTCGATGCGGGCGAGCTCCTGGAGTTTGCGATAGACGGAGCCGAGGCGGTCGGCGAGGGATTCTTCGCCGTCGGTGAGGGCATCGGTGAGTTGGGCGGCGGTTTCGATGACCTGGCGGGCGTTGGAGGCGAGCTTGTGCTGGCCGGAGAGGGTTTCGTCTTCGTTCGGGGCGGGGTTCACCCGGTCGATCTCTTCTTTGAGGAGCTCGAGGCGGTCGCGTTCGGCTTCGTCGGGGAGGGAGCGGTCGAATTCGGCGCGTTCGCGTTCGAGGGCGGCGAGCTCGCCCGAGAGGCGGAGGCAGGCGGCGCGGAGTTCGTCGTTCCCGGCATAGCGGTCGAGGAGGTCGAGCTGGCGGGCGGGGAGGGTGAGGGAGAGCTGCTCGTTGGCGCCGTGGAGGTCGATCAATTGCCCGCCGACGGCGGCCAGCAGCCGGGCGCTGACCGGAATGTCGTTGATGAAGTTGCGGACGGTGGAGGCGGTGACGACCCGGCGGAGCTGGAGCTCTTTTTCGACTGGAATCTCCGCTTCGGCGAGGAGTTCGCCCACGGCGGCGGTGACGGCGGGGGGGAGTTCGAAGCAGCCGGCGACGACGCAGCGTTCGGCTCCGGCGCGGAGGATGCCGCGGTCGACCCGCCCCCCGGCGAGGAGCTCGACCGCGCCCATCAGGATCGACTTGCCCGCGCCGGATTCGCCGGTGATGACGTTGAAGCCGGCGGTAAACTCCAGTTCGGCCGTTTCGATCAGGGCGAAGTTGGTGATTTTAAGGTAATGAAGCATTGGGCGGGGTCTCCGGGACCGGTGCGGCGTTTGGTTGCAGGCGGTCGATATATGCTTTCAGTTTGGGAAGCTCGTTCAACCGCTTCTGATTGATGAAGGAGTGGTAGAGATAGGGGTAGATGACATTCGCGCCGTAGCGGTCGATATACCATTGCAGGAGCGGCGTTTCGGGGTTGCGTTCGAAGGCGATGCAGAGCAAGTTGCCGAGGAAGGTGCTTTGCAGGGCGGTGGTGAAGTGTTTTTCGGGGGATCGGGGGCCTTCGTAGGCGACGCAGAAGGGGGAATAGGTTCCCACCCCGGCGGTGACGACGCCGACGAGGATGAGGAGCCCGGCTATGGCCGGTACGGCCCGGCTCTTCTGCCGGAGCACCCAGCGGGAGGCCGCCAGCCAGAGAAGCGGAATCACCGGAACGAGATAGCGGAAGCCGTAGGCCCAGCCGCCGAATTCATTGGTTCCGGTGAGGTAGTAGAGAATAATCGCCGCGGCTCCGGCGAGGAAGCAGCGGTCCACGGCCGAGCCTTGGCGGCACAGCAGTACCGCCCCGGGGATCGCCAGCAGAAGGAACGGCTGGTAACTGAAGAGTCCGCGCGTCCAGAAGAGGCAGTCGAAGAGATAGCCGAAGCGCAGCGGGTCCCAGAAAAAGCCGAAGGTGGCGGTGTCGCCGTGAAGATAGAGGGGGACGACGGTCCCGTAGGCGATCCAGTTGAGGAGCAGCATCCCGGCGCCGACCGCGAGGCCGCCGGCGAGGAGCGGGGCGACGGCCCGCCCCCGCTCCCGCGGTGGGCCGGAGACTGAGAACCAGGCGGCCGCCGTGGCGGCGATGGCGAAGAAGAGTCCGCTCGGCAGGTCGCAGGCGGCGACGAGCCCGGCGGCGATGCCCCCCGTCAGGGCGGCCCGGAAGGATGGTTTGCGCCGGAATCGATCGAGGGCGATATAGCAGCCGAAGGCGGCCAGCGCCGCCGGGGTATGGTTGTTGAGGGTGACGGAGTAGGTGAAGAGCCAGGTCCCGACGCACATGGCGAGGGCGAGGAGGAACTTGGCGGGGACGCTTCCCGGCCGGGTGCGGCAGAGCTGGTTGAACATCCAGACGAATAGAAGGACGTTGATGAGCCCCGAGAAGCAGACGTTGACGAGGCCGATGAGGAGATGGTAGTTGTCGACGAAATTCCACCCGGTCAACTGGTGAATGGGGCGGTAGACCGTCCCCAGGAACCAGGCGATCGGCAGCGGCTTGTCGGAGTAGACGTGCCCATCCCGGACCACCCGGTCGACGGTGCGGAAGTTACTTTCCTCAATCGCAAAGGTTCCGCGCTCCCCCAGGGACTGGACGACGGCGAAGCGGGTCGATTCGTTGCCCGCCATCGAGATCTCGTCCTTGGCGAAGAAAAGCGCCAGAAGGGAGAGGAGCGCGATCCCCAGGAGCCGGTACCGTTTGCGATTGAGTGTCATCGTTAAAAGTTCAGTTTGATGATCGCCTGCCGCAGCAGGATTTCCGGGGTATGCTCCGCCTTCGGGAGCTCGGAGAGGAGCGTCTTCAGGGTCTTGTCGATGGCGTCGCGCTTGAAGCCGAGCTGTTCGAGGGC